>CACNYD010000002.1 GCA_902624635.1 uncultured Pelagibacteraceae bacterium
AATGCATTAAGTTTCTCTAATTCATCACTTAGAGATTTATCAGTATTTAGCTCCTGGATGTTATCTTCTGTTTCACTCTCTTCTTTATTAGATTGGTTAGCTTGTTTCGCACTTACACCACTCATGATAGCTTTCGTGCCTAAATATAAAACAAAAAATAAAATAGGAATTACTAATCCAAGGAAAATTAATTTTTCCATTATTTAATCGTCATCCTCTTCTCTCCAATTTTTTTCGTACATTAACCATGCTGCATATATAACTGAAAATGTACCTACTATCATACCATAATCGAACCCTGTTTGTTGATCGTATAAGTGCCATCCTAATTGCGTCGCTCCAATGGTAGGGACTGTTAAAATTAAAAATATAATAGCAATTCTATAAGGATATTTAGGTTTCTTCACAATATTAAACTACCAAAAAATCGATTCGGTTGTAACTTTAAAGTTGCGATCTTTTGAAACACTCTACAGTATTTTTTAACAAACAAGCAATGGTCATTGGTCCAACTCCGCCGGGAACTGGTGTTAACGCTTTAGCATTTTTTGAAACTTCATCAAATGCAACATCGCCAACAATACCTTTATCTGTTTTATTAATTCCAACGTCAATCACGATTGAATCTTTTTTAACCCAATCTCCTTTAACAAGTTCGGGAATACCTACTGCAGCAATAATTATATCTGCCTCTAAACATTCAGCCTTGAGATCTTTTGTTTTAGAGTGGGTAATGGTGACAGTACAATTTTCTTTTAGAAGAAGTTGAGTCATTGGTTTTCCATTAAGATTAGATCTTCCAACTACAACTGCTTTTTTTCCACTTAAGTTTGGTTCAATTTTTTTAATTAAAAGATAACATCCTAAAGGTGTACATGGCACAGAACTTTCATAACCTGAGGAAAGATTACCAACATTCATAGGATGAAATCCATCAACGTCTTTAGATGGATGAATGGCTTCAATAATTTTTTGTTTATCTATATGTTTTGGCAGAGGTAACTGAACTAAAATACCTGAAACACTTTTATCCTTATTTAATTCATCTATCTTTTCTAATATAACTTTTTCTTCTACGGTATCTGGATACTTAATTACATCAGACTTCAAACCAACTTCTTTTGCTGATTTTTCTTTGTTCCTAACGTATATTTGACTTGGGGTAAGATCTCCAATCAAAATAACTGTTAAACCTGGAACTTTATCATATTTATTTTTTAATTCAGTTACTTCTTGTTTAAGTTCCTCTCTTAATTCAGCTGCTGCTTTTTTTCCGTCAATTAAAATCATAAGTATTAAAATATTAATGGTGCGATGTAGAGCTTCATACACATTTCTATAAACCAAATCAATAGAAGTAATATAATTGGTGAGATATCTAAGGATCCTAAATTAGGTAAAAAACGTCTAATTTTATTAAGAATAGGATCCGTTAAACGATAAGTTAATTCTAAAATTGAATAAACAAGTCTGTTTTGTGTATTTAAAACATTAAAGGCAACTAACCAACTCACGATTACATTTGCTATTACAACATAGGAATAAAGTTTTAATATTTGTAAAGCTAAATAAAAAATGGCTATCATTTTTTTTCTATATAGATAGAGGAACTTGGGAATGCAAAAGATGCTTTGTTTTTTTCAACAATCTTTTTTATTTCAATCGCTAATTTCTCTTTTACTGATAACCACTCATTCCAACTGTCTGATTTAGTAAAACAACGAACATACATATCAATTGAACTATCTGAGAATTTGTCAACTCTCACTGCAATTCCTATACTTGTATTAAAGTCTTCACTTTTTTGAATGTGCTCCTCAATTTCATCTCTTATAGTTTTTAATTGATCAACCGTAGTGTCATATTGGAGAGTTATAATCCAACTGATTAACCAATTAGATGTTTCACTAACATTGACAACTGCGTTTTCAGCAAATTGAAAATTAGGAATTATTGCTAGTGATTTATCAAACTTTCTAATTGTTGTTGATCTAAATCCTATTTTTTCAACTATGCCCTCTATAATTCCCTCTACCAATATCCAATCACCTATTTTAAATCTTTTTTCAACTAAAACTAAAATACCTGAAATCAAATTTTTAAATAAATCTTGAGCACCTAGAGCTACTGCAACGCCAAATAAACCAAGACCAGCAATAATTGGTCCTATCTTTATTCCCCACAGTTCTAATACTGCGGCTAGACCTAAAATAAAAATAAGTATTTTTAAGGATTTAATTATCCAGCCAATTAACTCTCTTGTTAAAATTTTATCAAGTCCACTTAAAATATAAGACACAGGTTCAATAATTTGATGTATCACCCAAAAAATTAAAATTGTTATTAAAGTTCTATTTATTGTGTCTACAACTTCTCTGCCTTCAATAGAAAAGGTCATGTAATAACTTGCTATAAAAAAACCTAAAACAATAGGTAAGAATCTTGCTGGTCCAATCATTGCAGACACAAAAGTATCATCTAATTTATTGGTAGTTCTTTTAGAAATTATCTCTAATTTTTTAATAATAAGCTTACTAATTATTCCTCTAAAAATTAAAAAGATTAAAAATATTCCAATACCAATTAATATCTGAAAAATATCTACTCCCAATATCCCTCTGTTCCAGACTGATAAAAAGACCTCAGAAAAATTATTTATTATTTCCATAATTAAATTTTATATAACAAAAATTCCTCTTCTCCAGGATTAAAAAGAAATATCTTTTTCCACTTAATTTCATTTAGTTTAGCTGATGTTTTTTCACCTATACACATCAAATTGGTACTCATCCAAAGACTCTCTAATTGGTTAAATTTTATAAACTTTAAAAAACTCGATGCACTATTTTGTGAATAAACGTAAACCATATCAGGCATATTGAGCTTCAACTTATTAATAAAATCATTATCAAATTTTTCATTATGTACAGTTTCATAGTTTATCAATCTTTTAACGTCATATCCTTCATTTTGGAGCAGATTATCAAGGTCCACTGAAATGTTTTCTCCACTTACATAAATTAATTTACCCTCTGTTTTATCAAAATTCTGTAATATCAATTCTTTTAAATTTAGAACGTTCCCTTCTGCTGCAATAGTATTAGAAAAACCATGACCTCTCGCTTCTTTTTCAGTTGAATTTCCAACGCAAAAACATTTTATTTTTTTATCTAACCTGTTTAAATCTAAAAATCTCACAGCATTAGAACTTGTAAAAACAATGCCCCTAAATTCAGAAAGATCTATTTTTTCATGAAGAATCTTTTTAATAGATAATAAAGGTAAATGTGAAACCTTATGACCAAGAGACTGGAACTTAATTATCATTTCAGAACAATCTTCTATAGGTCTGGTTAATAGAATATGCATTTTACCTTTTATAAGAATTTTTTGATTTTGTTTTTAAAATTTGACCTATCTCATTTCCGAGTTCTTTAAAATTTTCTAATTTGTCGGATTTTTTTTCATAAAATCTTTGTGAACCATCTAATGAAAAAAGTTCAGCTTCCACTGTAATTTTGCTTTCATCTATTTTAGAATGAATACCAACGGCTGTTTCACAATCTCCTTCTAAAATTTTTAAAATATTTCTTTCTGCATGTGCTCTTTTATAAGTCTCTTTGTGATTAATTTTTTTTAACATTGAGATCATATCTTTATCATTTTCTCTACACTGTATAGCAATTATACCTTGTCCTGCACTTGGTATTATTTCTGCAATAGAAAAAATTTGTGAAATTTTGTCTTCTAATTTCAAGTGCTTTATTCCAGCATAAGACAAAATTATTGCATCATAATCACCATTCATTAATTTTTTTATTCTAGTATCAACATTTCCCCTTATAAGTTTACAATTAAAATCAGACCTAATTTTTTTTATTTGAAACTGGCGTCTATAAGAAGATGTTCCAATAACCGCATTCTGTTTTAAATCTTTAAATTTTTTATCTCCATTAATTATTACAATCTCTCGCGCATCAGTTCTTTCGAGAAATGTATCTGTTAAAAGACCCTTTGTCTCAATTGCCGGCATGTCTTTAAGTGCATGGACTGCAATATCAATATTATTTTTTTGAAGTTCTTGTTCAATGCTACTTGAAAACAAACCTTTCCCACCAACTTCAGATAATCTCATATCTTTTATCTCATCTCCTTTGGTTGAAATTTTTTCAATAAATACATCTTCATCAGCAAAATTGGTTACCTCAATAATTTTGTCTTTTACTTTTTGAGCATATAATAATGCTAACTTGCTTCCTCGAGATCCAATCTTTATTTTCTTTTTCATAAAAAAATCATTTCTTACTTGTATTGGGATTGTACAATTATTAAAAACTATTTGAATGAATAAAAAACCCTTAATTCTCGGAATTGAAACTAGCTGTGATGAAACTGCGGCATCCTTAATATCAGAAAATGAGGAAGGAATACCAATAATTCTATCTAATGTTATTTCTAGCCAAACAGAAGTGCATAAAGAATTTGGTGGGGTTGTTCCTGAACTTGCTGCTAGATCACATTTAGAAAAAATTGATTGGATTGTTCAAAAAGCTTTGAATGAAAGTGGAAAAAAGATTGAAGAAATAGATGCAGTTGCGGCAACTGCTGGACCGGGATTAATTGTGTGTTTATCTGTTGGATTAAGTTTTGGTAAAACTTTTGCTAATTTAATTAATAAACCATTTATTGCAGTTAATCATTTAGAAGGTCATGCTTTGAGTCCAAGAATAAATTCAAGATTAGATTATCCATATTTATTTTTATTAATTTCAGGTGGACATTCGCAGTTTTTAAATGTTCAAGGACTTGGAAATTATAAAAGATTGGGAACTACCATAGATGATGCTTTAGGTGAAGCATTTGATAAAACTGCAAAATTATTAGGAATAGAATTTCCTGGCGGTCCCAAAATTGAAGTTTTGGCTGATAAGGGAAATCCTGAAAAGTATGAGTTACCAAAACCAATTATTAGTAGAGGAGGTTGTAACTTATCATTTGCTGGTTTGAAGACTGCAGTGTTAAAAATATCAAAAAAAATAAAAACAGAACAAGATAAATTTGATTTGGCAGCCTCCTTTCAAAAAACAATAATAGAAATCCTGTATAAAAAAACTAAAATTGCTTTTTTAGAATTTGAAAAAAAAAATAATCTAAAAAAAAAAATTTTTGTTGTTGCTGGTGGTGTTGCTGCTAACAACAAAATTAGATCAATGTTAATTAATCTATGTAGAGAAAAAAATTATGAAAGTATATTTCCTCCAATAGAACTCTGCGGTGATAATGCTGCAATGATAGGAGTGGTGGGTTTGGAAAAATTTAAATTAAATCAATTCAATGAATTAGATTATCCAGCAAAACCTCGATGGGCATTAGATGAAAAAGCAAATTTTTTAAAAGGAGCAGGTGTAAAATTGTAATGCAATATTGGTTACTTAAATCTGAACCTGATGTTTGGTCAATTGATCAACAAAAAAAGGCTGGTAAAAAAGGAGCACCCTGGGATGGTGTAAGAAATTATCAAGCATCTAAGAATTTAAAAAGCATGAAAAAAGGTGATAAATGTTTTTTTTATCATTCAAATATTGGAAAAGAAATTGTTGGAATTGTAGAGGTTGTTAAAGAACACTACATTGATAAAACAGATAAATCTGGAAGATTTGTTGCGGTAACAGTTAAATTTTTGAAAAGACTTGATAATCCTGTCTCTTTAGAAGAAATTAAAAAAAACAAGGAATTAAGCCATTTATCTTTAATTAAACAAAGTAGATTATCTGTAATGCCTATTGACAGTAAAAGCTGGAAGATTTTAAATAATATGAGTAAATATTAAAAATATGCCAAAAATTAGGAAATCAAAAAAGAAAAAAATAAAAAAGAGAAAAAATAAAAAATTTTCAAAAAAAAGAGGTAAAATTAAAAGAATTTCAAAAGCTAAGAAACCTTCTGCTAAAAGATCTGAAAAGAAAAATATTGATAAAACTTCATCTAACGGTCAGATTATCAAAACTAAACCCGAATGGATTAAAAGAAGTTTAGCAAATAAATCCCAATATCAAAAAAAATATTCCGAATCTATTAAAAATAATAATTCATTTTGGAATAAAGAGGGAAAAAGAATTACATGGATTAAACCTTACAAAAAAATTAAAGATGTTAAATATAGTAAAGACGAAGTAAAAATTAAATGGTTTGAAGATGGTACTCTTAATGCGTCTGCTAACTGTATTGATCGTCATTTAAAAGATAAAAAAGATAAAACTGCAATTATATGGGTGGGAGATGATCCTAAAGATACTCAAAAAATCTCTTATAAACAATTACATCAAAAAGTTTCGAAGGCTGCAAATGGTCTAAAAAAACTAGGGATACAAAAAGGAGACCGCGTCACTATTTATTTGACGATGATTCCTGAATTAGCAATCTTAATGTTAGCCTGTGCAAGAATAGGCGCTATACACTCGATAATTTTTGGAGGCTTCTCTGCAGAATCAATTTCGGGAAGAGTAAATGATTGTAAATCAGAATACATAATTACTGCAGATGAGGGAGTGAGAGGAGGCAAAACTATTCCTTTAAAAGCGACAACAGATGAAGCTTTGTCTAATTGTCCAGATGTAAAAAAATGTATTGTAGTAAAGAGAACTGGTAATTATGTTTACTGGGAACAAGATCGAGACGTTTGGTATCACGATTTGATTAAAGATGTCCCAAATTATTGTGAACCTGAAGAAATGAGTGCAGAAGATCCTTTATTTATTCTTTATACCTCTGGATCAACTGGAAAACCTAAGGGTGTTTTACATACCACAGGTGGGTATATGGTTTATGCTTCAATGACTCATCAATATATATTTAATTATAAACCAAATGATATTTATTGGTGTACTGCAGATATTGGATGGGTAACTGGTCATAGTTATATAATTTATGGACCGCTAGCAAATGGTGCAACAACTATTATGTTTGAAGGCGTACCTAATTATCCAGATAGCTCAAGATGGTGGCAGATAGTAGATAAATATAAAGTTAATACTTTTTATACGGCACCGACGGCTATAAGAGCTTTGATGAGAGAAGGTGATGGTCCTGTTAATAAAACTTCTAGAAAATCCTTAAAATTATTAGGAACTGTTGGAGAACCCATTAATCCAGAGGCATGGATGTGGTATTATAATGTTGTTGGAAATTCTAAATGTCCAATAGTCGATACATGGTGGCAGACAGAGACGGGAGGAATTTTAATAGCACCACAAACTGGTGCAATTCCGCTTAAACCTGGTTCAGCAACAAAACCTTTTTATGGAATTAAACCAGTGTTAGTCAATAAAGATGGTAAAGAAATAAAAGGTGAGGGTGAAGGTAGACTTTGTATTGCTCAATCTTGGCCTGGTCAAATGAGAACTGTATATGGTGACCATCAAAGATTTATTGATACATACTTTTCACAGTTTGATGGAAAATATTTTACTGGAGATGGATGTAAGAGAGATAAAGATGGTTACTATTGGATAACCGGTAGAGTAGATGATGTAATTATTGTGTCTGGTCATAATTTAGGCACTGCTGAAATTGAAAGTGCCTTTGTTGCCCACCCCAAAGTAGCTGAGGCTGCAGTGGTTGGGTATCCTCATGATATTAAAGGTAATGGTTTATATTGTTATGTCACTCTCAATGCAGGTGAAAGTGAGACCGGTGATTTAGATAGGGAACTTAAACTTTGGGTCAGAAAACAAATAGGGCCTTTGGCAACACCTGATCTGATTCATTTCACACCAGGGCTTCCAAAAACAAGATCTGGAAAAATTATGAGAAGAATTTTAAGAAAAATTGCGGCAAATGAACATGGACAACTAGGTGATACAACTACTCTTGCTGATCCAGGTGTAGTCGATAGTTTAGTAGAAAATAGAAAAAATATTTAAAATTTTATTCTTTCATTAAATTCTTTTTTTACAACATCCCATTTTAGAATCACTGAGTTAAGAACTATTTTACGATCTAAATTTTTTAAATCCTCTGCGATTGGTGCCCACTTATATAAAGATAAAGCACTAGGATTAAATGGTAAATCATTATGATAATCATCCCAATTGATATTTTGTATTCTTTCATCAAAACTTTTTTTTGCATTTTTTATTATTTCTAATGGCATTTTATTTGAAATTTCGTCATCTAAAATTTTGAAAAAAATATCTTTTGCTTTTTCAGTTTCTTGATAATTAAAATTTGCTTTCAATTTTGAAAATGTAAAAAATGTCAGATCCTGAAGAGCTACTGCATAAATATTCCACTTAGCGAGGTTTACTGAATCCATAAATGTATCATCTTCGAAATGAAGAACATACCTAGTCCCCATCCTTGTTTTAAGGTATCCGTAAAGAGTAACCTGGCTCACCCAAGCAGATTTGGTTTGAATAAAGGTTTTAAGTTCATTTAAGTTGCTAATTTTGCCCTTGGGGATGAAAGCTTTAAACATGGCAAAAAGATAAATCTTAAAATCATGCCATGTTAAGTCTTTCCATGTTAATTTGTATTTTCCCATAAAAAACCCTGTTTTTGACACTTATAACCAGAAAACGCTATTAAATTTACCAATTTTAACACTTTAAATCTATTTGATAATGGTTATGGTTTTGGCCAGTTATAACTAAAAAGAGAGAGGTATAAATGTCAAAACAAGAACAACATTGGGAAAAATCAAAAGGTTTGTTATTGATTACATTAGCAATTTGGTTTGTTTTCTCAATTGGCATCTTCCTATTCGGGGCTGAAATGAATGAGGTGACGGGACCATTCGGTTATCCGTTAACTTACTGGTTTACTTGTCAAGGTTCTCTAGGATTATTTGTAGTACTAATTTTTTGGTTTGCAAATAGACAAGAAAAAATTGATGAAGAATTTGGCTTTTCAGAAAGAGGAGATGACTAATGATTAAAGGTAATTTTATAGACAATTTGCCTAAGGTTTATGGAATCTATACAGGTGGTTTTTTAGCTTTCATAATCATTATGGCAATTGGAGAGCAGATGGGTATGTCGAAGTATGCAATCGGAGTTTGTTTTGTTGCTTTTACAGTATTCATCTATGCATTAATCGGTTGGCTATCACGGACAGCTCAAGCTGATGCATATTACGTAGCTGGTAGACAAGTACCAACGGTCTTCAACGGAATGGCAACTGCAGCAGACTGGATGTCTGGTGCCTCATTTGTTGCAATGGCAGGTGGTATTTACTTCAAAGGTTATGGATATATGGCATTACTTGTTGGTTGGACTGGTGGTTATGTATTAGTTGCATCTTTATTAGCACCATACTTAAGAAAATTTGGCTGTTACACAGTTCCAGATTTCATAGGTACAAGATACGGTGGTAATACAGCAAGGTTGCTTGCAGTAATAGTTTTAACAGTTGCTTCATTTACTTATGTGACTGCGCAAATTAATGCTACGGGTACTATTGCATCTGTTGCACTTGATATTCCATTTGAGTACGCTGTATACGTTGGATTAATAAGTATCTTATTATGTTCAATGTTAGGTGGTATGAGAGGAGTTACTTGGACACAGGTTGCACAATACATTGTACTAATTATAGCTTACTTACTTCCAGTATTCTGGATCAGTAACAAAATGGGTGCAGGTTTCTTTCCACACTTTATGTTAGCTGATGAAGTAGCTAGAATTGGAGATTTAGAGCAGCAGTTTGGTATTATTAAAAACTCTCCAGAGAATTTAGCAATGCTAAAAGAGGCTACTAAAGTACAACCAGGTGAAGCAAAATGGGTCTTGTCGGGCATCACTAAAGCTCACTCTGAAGTTAACGCTACACCTTGGAAATTTATTTCATTAGCGATTTGTATGATGGCTGGAACAGCCTCATTACCTCACGTAATGATGAGATATTTTACTACACCAAGCGTAAAAGCAGCTAGAAAATCAGTTGGATGGTCTTTATTCTTTATTTTCCTACTTTATTCTTCTGCTCCAATGTTAGCTACACTTTCTAAACTGTCTTTGATGGATCCATCATTACCAACTGGTATTATTGGTAAATCAATAACAGAAGTCGAAGCTCTAGAATGGTATAAAAACTGGAACCAAGCAAAACTAATGTTAGTTCAAGACTTTAACGGAAATGGACTTCTTGAATTAAACGAGTTTTTCATGGGTGGTAAAGCCGTTGTATTAGCAACTCCAGAGATAGCCGGGTTACCTTATGTAATTTCAGGACTTGTTGCTGCTGGAGGTATGGCAGCTGCCATGTCAACAGCCGATGGTTTGATTCTGGCGATTGCGAACGCTATATCACATGATGTTTACTACAAAATCATTGATCCAAAAGCGGAAACTTCAAAACGATTAGTTGTTGCAAGGGTATTACTTGTAGTAATTGGTTTTGCTGGAGCAACTGTGTCAGCAATGGGTATCAAACAAATTTTAGGTTCAGTTATTTGGGCCTTTGATTTTGCTATGTCTGGATTATTCTTCCCACTTGTACTTGGTGTATGGTGGAAAAGAGCTAACAAAGAAGGTGCTATAGCTGGAATGGCTCTAGGTCTAATTTCAGGTACTGCTTATTTAGTTTATTTAGAAGCTTATGGTGGTGCTGAAATTTTAGGAATAGGTCAAGCTACATTCGGTATAGTTGGCGCTTCAGTTAGTTTGGTAGCTATGGTAGTTGTAAGTTTAATGACTTCAGCACCTAACGCTGCTACACAGAGAATGGTTGATGAGGTTCGTGTACCGGCTGGTAAATCGATCCTTGGCAGACAACACTAAATAATCTTTTTAAGGGGCGATTAATTTCGCCCCTTTTAATTTCCTTCTTTTTCCAATATAAATTTTCATATGTCGGCTAATTTTCATCCTTTAGTATATATAATCGACTATATTCTTGGGGTAATCATGTGGACTTTGATTGGAAGGGTTGCGATGAATATTTTTCAAAGAGAAAACTCACAATTTTTTTTTATGAGAATCTTTGTTAAATTTACTAATCCCCTAATTAACATATTTAAACCAATAACTCCGTCTTTTATAATACAGCCAATTGTGCCTCTTTACGTTGCGTGGTTTTTTTTCATGATAAGGTTTTACTTTATGCCTTGGGTTCTAGGATACTCGGTGATGGGTATGTTGTCATTTCCATTAGAAAGTGAGATTTCAAGACAAATTTATCAATTTTTTAATTAAATTAAATTTTAAAATTTGGTACTAGTTAATTTAATAATCTATGAAAAAAATACAGATTTCACCCTCAATATTATCTGCTGACTTTAGTCAATTAGGAAATGAGATTAAGAGACTCGAAGATGCAGGTGCAGATATGATACATGTTGATGTAATGGATGGTCATTTCGTTCCTAATTTAACTATTGGGCCTCCAGTCATTAAGACTCTTAGAAAATATTCAGAATTAACCTTTGATGTGCATTTGATGATTTCGCCTGTCCATAAATATATAAAAGATTTTGCAGATGCAGGAGCTGATATAATTACTATACACCCTGAGGCCACTGATAATTTATCAGAATCAGTCAAACATATTAAAAGTTTTAAGAAAAAAGTTGGTATTTCTCTAAATCCAAATACAGATATTAACATAATTGAAAATGAATTAAAAAACGTGGATTTGATTTTAGTCATGAGTGTATATCCAGGTTTTGGGGGGCAGAAATTTATTCCTGACGTTATTAAAAAAATTGAATTATTAAAAAAACTTAAAGATGATAAGAATTATAAGTATGATATTGAAGTGGACGGTGGAATAAATTTTTCAAATTCAAAAGATGTAATAAACGCTGGCGCAAATATTCTTGTATCAGGAACTACAATATTTAAAGAAAACAACGGAAACATTAAAAAGAATATAGAAACACTTAAAGAAGTGTAGAATGCTGTTAGATGTATTTTTTGAAACTTTAAATGAGTTTGCAGAAATAATAAAAAAAAAATTCAGAGGTATTTATCAAAATTCAAGTTTATACGAAAAAAAAATTTCTAAAACATTTGATAATGAGTTCATATACAAACCAAGTCCTCACCTACTTTCATCGATAATCAAATATCAAAATAAAAAATATAAAATTGAAGATTTTGAACTAGAAACAGTTTGGAATAGTCAAATTAAACCTAAAGATTTTAAAAAATTAAATAATTTTTTTTGGTTATTCAGTCTTGACCTGAAATCCTCAAAAAAATCTGTGAAAAAAGTTATAACAAATTGGATAACTAATAACAGTCACTTTAAAAAAGAAAGTTGGGAATTTGATATGACCGCTAAACGTATTATTTCCTGCTTATCAAATCACCCACTTACTTATGACGATAATGATAAAGAATACAGATTAATGTTCGATCACATGATACAAAAGCAAACAAATCATTTATTAAACGAAATAAAAAACTCTAAAGATTTGGAAAACAAAATAATTGGTTGTTCAGCAATAATTTTAGCAGGGCTATGTTACAAAATTGAAAAAAGCTATTTAGATACCGGTTTAAATTTTCTAAAAAAAATTACTAATTCCTCAATAGATAACCAAGGATTTACAAATTCACGAAACATAAAACAGTTAATATTTTTTTTAAAATATTTTATAATTATAAGAGAATGGTTTAAAGAGTCTCAGGTTGAGGTTCCAGATCACATAGAAGAAAACATTTATTATTTTGGACAAAGTTATGCTTTCATAAGACAAAATATAAACGCAGATCTTTTGTTTAATGGTAATAATAAGTCTAATACAGAAGATTTTGATCATTACTTAAGGAGGCTTGGTTATAAATTTAAAAATGAAAGTAAAGATTGTGGTGGATATATAGTTTTAAAGAATAAAAAAATTTGCCTAGCAATGGATACAGGATCTTCACCTAATCCCAAGTATACTCAGGATTATCAGTCAGGCGCTCTTTCATTTGAAATAATTTCTAACGGAAAGAAACTTATAACTAATTGTGGTTACTACAAAAAAAATAATCAAAATCTTAATGAAATATCAAAATCTTCAGCTGCACACAGCACATTAATAATCGATGACAATTCCTCGTGCAAATTTATAAAAAGTAAAGATAAGTTAATTTTAAAAACAGGTTTAAAAATTACTCAAAAAAATTCTGTATTTGAGAAAAATTATTGGAAAATTAATGCTGCTCATGACGGATATTTAAAAAAATTTAAATCAATTCATGAGAGAAATATTGAATTTTTTCCTGAGCAAATGAAATTTGTTGGAAATGATAAGATTATTAGAAAAAAAAATAATTTTAATTTCAAGTTTGATATTCGATTTCATTTGGAACCAAATATTAAATTGATGAAAACTCAAGATAATAAATCCATTTTAATAGAGTTAGAAGATGAGGGTTGGAAATTTACCTGTGATAATTATGAAATTAATATTGATAATGGATTATACTTCGGTAATAAAAATTCATATATTGAGAACCAGAATATTTTCGTATCTGGAATATTGAATAATAATGAAGAGAACGTTAAATGGGAAATAAAACAGATATAATGAGAAAGATTAGGTCAGCTTTAATATCATTATCTGATAAATCTAATCTTAAGCCCTTATTAAAAGAGCTGAGAAGGAACAATATCAAAATAATAAGTTCTGGCGGAACATTTAAAGCAATCAAGAAACTTAAATTTAAATGTTTAGATGTTTCAGATTTTACAGGCTTTAAAGAAATACTTAACGGAAGAGTCAAAACTTTACACCCAAAAATACATGCAGGAATTTTGAACAAAAGAAATAATAAGTCTCACTTTAGTGATATTAAAAAAAATAATTTTGAGAATATTGATTTAGTAATAGTAAATTTCTATCCATTTGAAAAAACGATTGAACAAACTAAAAACCATTCAAAAATAATAGAAAATATTGATGTTGGTGGACCTACTATGGTTAGAGCTGCTGCAAAAAATTATAATGATGTGACTGTAATTACATCTGTTGATCATTATTCAGGACTTATAAATGAATTAAAGAAAAACAAGGGTAGCACTTCTCTCAAATTTAGAGAAAAAATGTCTAGATTAGCATTTGGTGAGACTGCTTATTACGATGCTGTAATTTCTAACTATTTCAACAAGTTTAATAATATCAATTTTCCTAAAAGAAAAATTCTTTATACTAATTTAGTAGAAAATCTTAGGTATGGAGAAAACCCTCATCAAATAGGCGCCTTCTATTCTCAAAAAGTGAAAAATAAATTAGAGCAATTACATGGAAAAACTTTAAGTTATAATAATTACAGTGATATTTTTGCTGCACTTACTATTTCAAAATCACTACCAAAAAATACTGGTACAGCTATTGTTAAACATGGAAATCCTTGTGGGGTCTCAGCTTTAAAAAATAATTTAGATAGCTATAAATCAGCATTAGAATCCGATCCGATAAGCGCATTTGGTGGTATTATTTCGTGTAACTATAAAATTACTCAAAAACTCGCATTAATTTTAAATAAAATTTTTCTTGAAGTAGTCGTGGCAAATGGTTTTGAAAAAAAAGCTCTTAAAATATTAAAATCTAAAAGGAATTTAAGGCTTATAGATTCATCAAAAATTACTTTCAATGAAATTTGGAAATTTAACTCTGTAGATAATTTTACACTAATACAATCAGAAGATAGAAAAATTTTTTCAAAGAAAGATTTTAGAATTGTTTCGAAAAAAAAACCGAATAAATCTCAACTTGATAATTTAATGTTTGCATTTAATGTTTGTCGTTATGCAAAATCTAATGCTATCGTTCTTGCTAGTAATAAATCTACCGTTGGTATAGGTTCGGGTCAACCCAGTAGATTAGACAGTTGTGAGATTGCAATAGATAAAATGAACAAATTTTCAAAAATTAAAAATGATATTGTAGCTGCATCAGACGCTTTTTTTCCATTTGTTGATGGGGTAGAAAAACTAGTCCAGTCAGGAATTAGTGCTATTATTCAGCCTGCTGGATCAATAAGAGATAAGGAAATTATAAAATTTGCTAACGAAACAAATACTGTTTTGATTTTTTCAAAAACTCGTCATTTTAGACATTAATAATTTTGTCAATTTTTGCAGCTAATATAAAATCATTTTCAGATAAACCCTCGATAGCATGAGTTGTAATATTAATCTTGGCATATCCCCATCCAAACATAATGTCTGGATGATGTCCCTCATCCTCTGAAATTCTTCCCACCTCATTTACAAATTTTTGACTTTCTATAAAATTTTTAAACTCAAATTTTTTTTCCAAAAGATAAACTTTTTTATCATTTTGAACAATTTCCCAGCCATCTACTTTTTTTTGATATTTATGAATTTCAGAAATATCAAAAGCCTTAACACCACCTTCACAAGGAACACATTTTTTGTCTAATAAATCACTCATAAATAAAATTATACTTTTTTTAACATCATTATTCCATTCCAAAAACTTGGATGACAATGGTTATTAGCAGTCTTTATCTCTTTTATAATTCTATATTTAGACTTAGTTTTATTTATAAAGTCTAAAGTGCCCTCATACACTTCATCAAAATTTATGTCATCAATTAATACCAAAGATCCAACATTTAAGAAATTGTCGGCTATTTCTAGGTTCTTAAATTGATTATCATAAGAATGCTCTCCGTCATAAAAGTAAAAATCAAATTTATCTATGGTATGGTCTAAAGATTCAAAATATTTTTCATAATCTTGCTCAAAAAAAAAATGATTGCTTTTTTTTGAATTTTCAAAATTCTTAATGAAATCATTTTTTGGTCCTGTAAATTGTGAAAAATTATCAACACCAATTACTTTACATTGGGTATTAATCATCCCTGCAACTAAGGAAAAGCCTTTCCAACATCCAATATTTAAGTAAACCTGATTTTTAGATAAATTTTTACATATTCTGTTTATCAAGTATCCAATAGCGTATGTTGACATGCTATCTATCTTAATTAATTCTTTTCTTAAGTCTAAATCAATCTTTTCTTTGTTTATAATACAATTATCAAAAACATAATTTTTTTCTTTTTTAAAAATTTTATAAAAAGATTTTATAAATCTAAATTTATAAGAAGATCTGTAATCATCTTTTGGACTAACTTTGAAACTTATGTCATCAAATATATTTTCAATATTCATTTACAGACAATTTTAATTTTGGAGCGGGCAAAGGGGGTCGAACCCTCGACCTTCTCGTTGGCAACGAGACGCTCTACCACTGAGCTATGCCCGCAATATAATTTAATATAGAGAAAGTAAATTATTATTTCAAGAAATTAAGTTATTTATAATCTAATTCAATTAAATTCTTTTTAAAAATATTATTTAATTTCTTAACAAATTCTTTATCAAAGTTTTTTTGCCAATTATTCTTTGGACCTAAATGGAAAAAAGGTATCTTTTTTTTTTCTTCTCGTGAGATAATGGACTCATTAAACCCGTTTGTTTCCTCTATTTTTTTTAAGTTTTCAAAAGAAGTAGTGTTAACAGCGTTTTTGGCTTTTTCCCTACTAAATCCACTTTTATCATTTGTTAGTTTATTTATGAATTCTATTACCTCTTTAAAAACAAAAAAAGTTTCTGACAATAAATCTTCATATTTTAAAAATTTTGTTGGTAATAGGTTGTTATTTTTCCAAGATTGATAATTTAATTCCCAAGAACTTATAAATTGATAATCACTATAATCCTTTTTCTTCTTAAAATCATAAGTAAAGTTTTTTTTATCTTGCATCACTTCTAAAGCTTTATCGTGATCGATTTGAAAATGTCTGGACATGGAGTCTATAACATTTCTAGGATCTCTTACTATGTAAATTCCACCAAGTGAATTAGCTCGATTTGTAAAATCATAATTTCCCAATTTCACTAAAGCATTATGTGTCTTGAAAAATTTTATCTTTCGGTCTTCATTAATTTTTTCTTGCGCTAAGACCCATAATCTCGAAGTACTTCCTGGTATTGATAAATCATAATCAAAATTTTCAAAATATTTTTTTACAGGAAACTGTTGAATATTCTTTAAATGATTATCACCAAGAAAAATGCCGTCTTTTGTATAATAATAAGCACTTATCAACGATCTTAACCATGTGTTTCCATTTTTAGGATATGAGGCGAGCCAAATTATCATATGTTTATCTTTAAATTATTTTTATATTATTAAAACATATTTGATAAATTATGAAACTTCCAAAAACCATACCTGTTTTTCCGCTTAGTAATTTTATAATTTTTCCTAAAACTTCAGTGCCTTTAAACATTTTTGAACCAAGATATATAGATATGGTCAATGATAGTATGAAAGCAGATAAGTTTATAGGCATGGTCCAACCAAAAATTACAAAGAATTTTGATGATAATAAATTACCTTCACTTCATAAAGTAGGTTGTTTGGGTAAAATTATAAGCTTCAAAGAAGCTGATGATGGAAGATATTTAATTGATTTAAAGGGTGTAATTAGATTTGAAATCAAAAAAGAAATCGACTCATATAAAAAGTATAGGAAATTTGAGATAAATTTTGAGAATTTTTTAGATGATTTAGAGGAAAAAAAAGAAAACTTAAAATTTTCTGATCTGGAACTTATTTTTAAAGATTTGAAAACTTTATTTGAAAAAAGAGGATTTATTATTAATTGGAAAGCTTTAGAAAAACAAAGTCTAGACGAAACAATAAATGCTCTAGCAATGACATCACCATTTAGTTTGGAAGAAAAACAAGTTTTATTAGAGGCCAAGAATCTACAAATTAGAAAAACAAAAATTTCTGAAATTTTAAATACTTATACTTACGATCAATTTGATAATACCACTCTTCAGTAAATTAAATTTGTAAACCCATATCAGCAATATTTTTAAAATATTTGTTTAGTATTCTATTTCGTCCAATTAATCTTGCTGTTGAATCAATTAAATCATCTCCGATCTTATTTTCAGAATTAAAATATTCATAAATAAAATTAATTCCCTCTGAAAAAATAAAATTTTTACTTTTTACGTTATTCTGAAATTCAACACATACACTTTGATCTATGGGTAAGCCAAGTTTTATTTTGCAATCAATTATTTTTAAAAATTCTTTTATATCTCTGATTGACATATTAAAACCCTGACCAGCTAAAGGGTGAAGTTTATGCAACAAATCACCAAAGGCTAAAATGTTATCTTTATAATATTCCCTTAAATTTATTGATTTTAACTCAAATTTTGAAATCTTATGAATTTTCTTTATTTTGTATTTTGGATTAAATTTATTAATAATTTTATTGATCTCTAATTCAGTTTTATTTTTTTTCATTCTTGCAGAATAAACGATTGAAGTTTTATCTTTTGATATTGGAAGAAATGCTATTGGACCATCATTTGTAAAAATTTGTATTGCTTCATTATTAAACGATAATTTTAAGTGATCTATAATTGTTGTGAATGCAATGCTATTGTATTTTTTTTCAAATTTTTTTGAAAAATATTTTTTTGTAATTTCATTTCTAATGTCGCAATTAATTATCAAGTCATAATTTAAATTATCTGATTTTGTGTATTTTGTATATTTTTTGAATTTAAAAAATTTATTCTTTTTAAGTTCGATAATAAGTTGATTAAATATTTTTTGATTCTGCAATATTGAAAAAAGATTGTCTTTTTGATCCTCGAATTTTAAAATTTCTTTATTATTAGAGTTTTCTGTAAAAATTTTTATTTTTTTGATTGGCCACAACAATTTTTTAATATTTGATATTTCCTTATTAAAATAATCAATATTTGATTTTGAAATTCCAATTGTGCGAGTAGTATCTATTCTGGTATTTTTTTTCTTATAAGATAGATCAACAAATATCTCTTTTTTAACCAGGCCTTTTGCCAAAGCTAAACTTGTAAGGTTATCACCCAATATACATACTTTCATAATAAATTTAATTTTAACAAGAAAAATTAGATGATACAAAGTGATAAATTTGATTCACTTAAAATGAACATTAAAAAAATTGTTAATATAACTCTTCTTTTTATTGCTAAAAGGTTAACAGAAATATTTGGTTTTCTAATATTATCTGCGGGTATCTTTTTGTTTGTCTCATTAGTTTCATATTCGCCAGAGGATCCAAATTTTATATTTCCTGAGAATACTGAAATCAGGAATCTTTTGGGTTTTAGAGGAAGTTATATTTCTGATATTTTTTTTCAATCAATTGGTTTAGTTTCTTATTTAGTCTCTTTAACATTAATTTTTACTGGAATAAATATCATCTTAAAAAAAGATTTTTTTTTAATAATTGAAAATATTTTTTACTCAATTTTATATTCAATTTTTGGATCACTATTTTTAAACTATTTTTATAATACCACTTTTGCCTTATTCATTAACGGTAACGGAGGTTTTATTGGAGACTATTTGAATGAGAATTTTTTTAAAAGTTTAATAGGTATAAACGAAAATATATCCTATTATTTTTTAATCATCTTAATAATCATACTTTTTTTACTTAGTATAAATTTTAGTCTTAAGAAATTTTTTAATTTTCTTAGAAAAATTAATTTTCTGAATCTTAAGAATAATAAAAATTATACTGACAAAAGTGAAGTTATTAATGAATATATTCCACAAGAAGAAATTAAAAATTTAATTCAAGAAGATTTACCTTTTATAAAAGCTGATGAGATAAAAAAAACTGAAATACAAAAATTTAAATTACCAAGCCTTGATTTACTTAAAATTCCGTCTAAAAAAGAAAGAGAGAATTCTGAAAAAGATCAATCAAGTGATTCTGAATTTTTAGAAAAAATATTATTGGACTTTGGTGTTAATGGAAAAATAAAAAAAATAAGTCACGGACCTGTCGTTACATTGAATGAATTTGAACCTGCTGCTGGTGTAAAGGTTTCGAAGATTATAAATCTATCTGATGACATCGCGAGAAATACTAGTTCAGAGTCAGCTAGAATTTCAACAATTCCAGGAAGTAACACTGTTGGAATTGAATTACCTAATTCATCAAGAGAAAATGTTTACTTGAGTGAGATTTTAAATAAATCTGACTTCAGGAAAAAAGAAATTAAATTACCAATCGCTTTAGGTAAAAGTATATCTGGAACCCCAATAGTTGGGGATTTATCTTCAATGCCTCATTTGTTAATAGCTGGAACAACTGGGTCTGGAAAATCAGTTTGCATCAACACAATAATATTATCGCTGCTTTACCGTCATACTCCGGAAAGATGTAAATTTATTTTAATTGATCCAAAAATGCTTGAACTATCAACGTACGAAGGTGTGCCCCATCTTTTATGTCCAGTGATAACAGAAGCAAAAAAAGCAGCCTCTGTTCTAGGATGGGTGGTTAAAGAGATGGAAAATAGATACAGACTTATGACTAAAGAAGGAGTTAGAAATATAGATGGTTATAACTCAAAACATAAACTTCCAATGCCTTACATAGTTGTAGTAGTTGATGAAATGTCAGATCTGATGTTGGTAGCAGGAAAAGAAATTGAAAGCTATATTCAAAAATTATCTCAAATGGCAAGAGCAGCTGGTATACACATTATCATGGCTACTCAAAGACCAAGCGTTGACGTGATTACCGGAACAATTAAAGCAAACTTTCCTACACGAATATCTTTCCAAGTAACATCTAAAATAGATAGTAGAACTATATTAGGAGAACAAGGTGCTGAACAATTATTGGGTAGAGGTGACATGCTATACATGTCATCTGCCAACAAAGTCATAAGAATTCATGCACCATTTGTTTCTGACAATGAGATTGAAAATATTAACAATTCTTTAAGATCTCAAGCAGAACCAGATTATGTAGACGAAATTCTAAATTTTGCAGATGAAAAGGAAATGGGCGAAGCATCTAAAAATATAAGCGATAAAGATGAGCTTTATCAAAAAGCTGTAGAAATAATAAAATCTGAAAGGAAAGCATCAACATCTTTTTTACAAAGAAAACTACAAATTGGATATAATCGAGCAGCAAGAATAATTGATATGATGGAAGAAGAAGGAATTGTGAGTAAGGCCAATCATGTAGGAAAACGTGATGTTCTTTAATGATTAATAAATTAATTTTTTTGTTTCTTTTATTTTCAATGGTTGAGGCTTCAGCAAATTTTAAAGAAAAGATTATTCAAAATTTAGAAACTACTAATACCTTAACATTTAACTTTGAACAAAACATTAATGGTAAAACAGAAAATGGTCATTGCGCTCTTTCATATCCACAAAAAATATTTTGTAAATATAATTTAAATAATGGTAAAATTTTAGTTTCTAATGGTAAATCCATAGTCGTTAAAACTAACAGTAGCTATTACGTATATCCGCTTAAACGAACACCATTAAATCTTATATTAAATAAAAAATTTTTAATTAACAAAATTGAAAATTTGAATGAAAGAATTTTAGATAATAAATTTGTAAATTATAAGTTTTCTGAAGAAGATTTTGAGGTAAATATTTTCTTTGATTATAATACTCTTGATTTGATAGGTTGGCAAACTACAGATATTTATCAAAATCTTAGTATCACCTTTTTAGATTCAGTTAAAAAAAATCAAAAATTAAATAGTAATTTGTTTGTTTTACCTCAACAAAATTAGATTGAGACAGATTCCGTTTTATAAATTCTCATACCCCTTGAAATATAATTATTTAATGCATTTTTATGGTCTAAAGAACAAGTATGTACCCAGACTCTATTAGTATTTTCAGAAAAAGAATTTTTTATAGCTGATGTCAAAAGGAAAGAGCCTAATTTTTTATTTTGATATTCTTTAAGTAGACCAAGATAAGCAATTTCTGTCTCCTTTTTTTCCTTATGTAAAATAAGTTCAAAATATCCAGCCATATCATCAGCTTTTTTAAGAATATAAGTTTTTACCTTTTGATCAGAAATATATTCAATCCACTGTTTATCAGTCCAAACTAAACGATCTGTCCATCGATGTTCTTTACCTATATTTTTGTAAAAAAACTTATTAATTTGAAAATCTGCTGGATTACTGAAATCAACATAACAATCTTCTGGAGAAGATTCTGGTTCTTTTAAGTCTCTAAGTGAATTTATTTCTAAGTAATTTCTCTCAATTTTAATACTCACTCCACCATCTTACCGACTTTTTCACCCCCAAACAAATGAAAATGCAAATGAGGCACTTCTTGACCCCCATGTTCAGAAACATTTACCAAAGCTCTATAACCTTTACCTGTATCTACTGATATTCCAAGTTTTTTCGCAACTATGTTTATACCTTTTAACAAACCAACTATTTCTTCTGAGGATGCTTTTTCACTAAAATCATCAAGGTCAATATATTTCCCTTTGGGTATTACAAGTGCATGAATTTTTTTTTGTGGGTTAATATCGTGAAAAGACAAAACATAATCGTCCTCATAAATCTTTTTACAAGGAATTTCCCCTCTTAAAATTTTAGCAAAAATATTATTATTATCGTAAATCATCTAAATTTTTTCTAGAACTGATTTAACGGTATCTCCCATTACAGAGGGGTTTTTTGATATAGTTACTCCACACTGTTTTAAAATCTCAACTTTTTCTATAGCACTTTCTCCGTAGGCTGAAACTATTGCACCTGCATGACCCATAACTCTTCCTTTGGGTGCAGTTAATCCAGCAATATATCCAATTACTGGTTTTTTCATATTCTCTTTTGCAAATTCACCTGCTGCAACTTCTTGGGGGCCACCTATTTCTCCAATCATTAAAATTACATCGGTTTCATCATCAGTTTCAAATTTTTCGATTATATCTCTAAATGAACTTCCGTTAATAGGATCTCCACCAATGCCAACACTTGTTGAAATTCCAATATTTAAATTCTTTAACTGTTGTGCTGCTTCATATCCTAAAGTTCCTGATCGACTTATAATTCCAACTCTTCCTTCCTTATAAATATGACCAGGCATTATTCCTAACATTGATTTTCCCGGACTTATAATTCCTGCACAATTTGGTCCGACCAATGTCATTTTTTCAGTTCTTGAATATCTTCTCATATATCTTTTGATCTTAATCATATCGTGTGATGGAATGCCGTCTACTATAGCTACACACGTTTTTATTCCAGCATCGGCTGCCTCCATTGCAGAGTCTGCTGCAAAAGCTGGTGGCACAAATAATATTGATGCTGTTGCGCCAGTATTTTTTACGGCATCTTTTACAGTATCAAATACAGGTCTATCTAAATGTTTTTGACCACCTTTACCGGGTGTAACACCACCAACTACATTTGAACCATATTTGATCATTTCTTCAGCATGGAAAGTTCCCATTTTTCCTGTAAAGCCTTGAATTATTATTTTTGTATCTTTATGAATTATTACAGACATTTTATTTTAATGCTGCTACAGCTTTGTTAGCAGCCTCCTCTAACGTACTAGCCTCAATGTAATTTAACTTACTCTCTTTTAATATCTTATTACCTTTTTCAACATTTGTTCCGGCTAGTCTGATTACTAAAGGAACTTTAATTTCTATTTTTTCTAATGCTTGTACTATTCCCTCGGCTACCCAATCACATCGGTTTATTCCTGCAAAAATATTTACAAGAATTACTTTTACTTTCTTATCCATTGTGATGAGTCTAAATGCCTTTACTATTTTTTCAGGCGTCGCTCCTCCACCAACATCAAGAAAATTGGCTGGTTCCCCTCCTGCCAATTTAATCATATCCATTGATGCCATTGCTAATCCAGCGCCATTAATTATGTTTCCTATATTTCCATCTAAACTTACATAATTTAAACCTCTGTCAGAAGCGTAAACTTCTTTTTCATCCTCCTGTGTTTTATCTCTTAATTCAGATACCTTATCTCTTCTGAACATGGCATTATTGTCAAAACTCATCTTACAGTCTAATGCCAGTATTTGTTTTTGTTTTGAAATTACTAATGGGTTTACCTCAACCATTGTTGCATCTAATTCGCTAAAAGCTTTTGCGCAGCCTATAATAGTTTCCGAGACCCTTCTAACTAATTCTGGTTCTATTCCTAATCCAAAAGCTAGTTCTCTTGCTTGAAAATCTTGTATACCAACAGCTACTTCTATTTTAGATCTGATAATTGAGTCTGGTTTTTCTTTAGCAATTTCTTCTACACTCATTCCACCTTCTGTTGAAGCTACAATCATTATACTTTCAGAGCTTCTGTCAAAAACCAATCCTAGATATAATTCTTTTTCAATATCTGTTGCCTCTTCTATATAAATTCTATTTACAATTTTACCTTGAGGACCTGTTTGATTAGTTACTAATTTTTTTCCTAAAAGTTTGTCTGTTGCTTGAGCAACTTCTAGGGGCGAATTACAAACGATTACCCCTCCAGCTTTTCCTCTTGCACCAGAATGAATTTGTGCTTTAACAACCCATTTCGATCCACCAATTTCTCTGGCTTTGTTTTCTGCTGTCTCTGGACTATAAACTATTCCTCCTCTTGGAATAGTAACTCCAAAACTTGCTAAAATTTCTTTTGCTTGATATTCGTGGATATCCATATTTATTTATTATTTATTAATTTATCTATATTTACAATATTTTCTGCCATTCTTGCTGATGCAGCATCAATCATTCTTCCATCAAGTTGAGCTGCTCCCTTTCCCTCTTTAGCAGCCTTTTCAAGCTCTTCTAAAATTCTTTTTGCTTTACTCACTTCTGACTCTGGTGGAGAAAATACTTTGTTTGCTAATTCAATTTGTGAAGGATGGATTGCCCATTTTCCCTCTATTCCAATGGCTGCTCCTCTTTTTGCAGCCGCAACATATGCATCAGGATCATTAAAATCTCCAAATGGTCCATCAATTGCTCTTAGACCGTATGCCCTACAAGTCATAACTAGTTCTGATAATCCGTGATGCCATTGGTCTCCGGGATAATCTGGATTGAGCCCTCCTATCACAACAGTTCTTGCTCTTAAACTTGCTGCATAATCTGCAACACCAAAGTGTAAAGCCTCAAGTCTCTCACTTGATTTTGCTATTTCCTTAATGTTGGACATACCCAAAGCTGTTTCAATCAAGCATTCGATTCCAATTTTATTTTTAATTTTTTTATGTGTCTCAATTTGAGTTAACAAGCAATCAACCATGTAAACATCACTATCTGTTCCTGCTTTGGGTACAAGAATTGTATCAACATTTTCTCCAGCTTGTTCAACTATTTCCACTAAATCACTATACATGTAATGAGTGTCTAAACTATTTATTCTGACTGAAATTGTTTTACCTTTTTCCCTCCAATTCATTTCATTTAAAGCTTTTATTACATTTGCTCTAGCTGAAACTTTATCATTTGGAGAGACTGCATCTTCTAAATCTAAAAATATATAATCAGCGTCTGAATTAAGTGCCTTCTCAAACATTTTTGGAGATGAACCTGGAACTGCTAGTTCGCTTCTTTGAAGTCTTGATTTTGCGGGTCTATAAAATTTATGGCTCATTTTTTTTAGGCAGTATATATTTTCTAAATTAAGAATATACTTATTCTTTTTATAAGTATTTTTGATGAAAAATTTTGAGCCTTGCTAGTTTTTTAAAACCCCATATTTACTGAATTTATACCAAGCTCTCTCATGGAAGTAATATAAGAACATTTTTGTTAAAACTTCTATCCCTGCAATAGTTCCAGCCCAATCAAATTTTCCAGTTATTAACCAAGCTATTAAGAATGTGTCTAAACTAGCTATTATTCTCCATGTTATAGTTTTTGCTAAATGTCTTTTTTTTTCGACGTGTTTCATAATTGCCTCTCTAATTTATTTTTTTCTTTTATTTAGTTCCGCAATTACATCTTCTATCTTAACATTATTTGCCTCTAAAAACATAATTAAATGATAAAAAACATCAGCTGCCTCATGAATTTTATTGGAATTTTGCTCAATAGCTTCTATTAACTCTTTAACTTCCTCCAAAACTTTTTCTTTAGCCAAATTTTTATCTTTTAAAAGTTTATTGGTATAAGACCCCTCTACTGGATTTTTTTTTCTTTCTCTAGCGAGTAAAATAAGATCTTCTATAATTTTAAGCATGTTAGATTCTAACAGGTATATCTTTTGAAGCCAAATATTCCTTCACTTCATTTATGGAATAAGTTCCATAATGAAATATTGAAGCTGCAAGAACAGCACTAGCTCCAGAATTTATACCTTCAAACAAATGATCTAAAGTTCCCACACCCCCTGATGCTATAACTGGAATATTAACATTTGATGTAATTTTTTTCATTAACTCAATATCATATCCTGATTTAGTTCCATCTTTATCCATTGATGTAACTAGCAATTCTCCTGCTCCACTATCTTCCATTTGTTTTGCATATTTAAGTGCATCGATACTGCTATTATTTCTTCCGCCATGGGTAAACACTTCCCACTTTTCCCCGTTTTTTTTCGCATCGATCGCAACTACAATACATTGAGACCCAAATTTTTTTGAACTATCAATAACAACTTTTGGATTTTCAACTGCAGCAGTGTTTATTGAAACTTTATCGGCTCCACAATTAAGTAATTTGTTAATATCCTCAACACTTCTAACACCACCTCCAACAGTCAATGGAACAAAACATTTTTTTGATGTTTTTTTAACTACATCATAAATAGTGTCTCTATTTTCATTCGAAGCAGTAATATCTAAAAAACAAATTTCATCTGCACCGCCATCACTATAAATTTTAGCTTGTTCTACAGGGTCACCTGCATCTTTTAGATCTACAAAGTTAATTCCTTTAACAATACGGCCATTTTTAACATCCAGACAAGGTATTATTCTATTTTTAAGCATTATCAAAAAAACATTCTATATAAAAAATTAACACTCACAAAACTCATTATGATAACTAAAAGATAGAGACTAATATAATCAATAGGCTTCATTTAATTTATTTCCATTGCTAAATCTTCTAATTTAATATCACCATCATATATTGCTTTTCCAACTATTATGCCTTCAATGTTTTTTAAACTTTTAGCTTTTTTAATGTCATTAATTGATGAAACTCCACCAGATATAATTACTGGACAATTTGATATCTCTGCAACTCTTGATGTTTCATCAAAATTTGGACTTTGCTTCATGCCATCTCGATTTATATCAGTATAAATCAATCTACTAACACCATAATTATTAACTTTTTTTAGATAATCTAAAGTCAACTGATTTGAATTTTCTTTCCATCCCGATACTGATAAATAACCATCTTTAGCATCTAAACCTAGAGCAATTTTATTTGGAAATTTTTCACAAGATTTTTTTAAAAAATTTTTATCCTTAATAGCAGCACTACCTAAAATTACCTTATCAACACCAACATCAATATATTTTTTAATACTCTCAAAATTTCTAACACCTCCACCAATCTCAACTTTTAAATCAGATTTTATTACAATTTGTTTAATTATTTCGATGTTAACAGTTTCTCCTATTAGGGCGCCATCTAAGTCAACAATGTGTAAATTTTTAAAGCCATAGTCTTTAAATTTTCTTGCCTGGTCACTAGGTGAAATTTCATATTCAGTTTTATTTGTAAAATCCCCTTTAATTAACCTGACACATTTCTTATCCTTAATGTCTATAGCAGGAAATATTTTCATGATCAATTTTTGGTAATTATACCTATTTCACCTTTTTCTTCTAACGCCAATAAAATTGCATTTTCCTCTTTCAGATACATTATATCTCTGATCCTTTGTCCAATATATATCTTTTCATAAAAAATTAATTTTTCAAATTTTTTATCCAATTTTACTCTAAAAAGAGAATGTCCCCAAAGACTTGAAACTATAAAATTATTTTGCCAAAAATTTGAAAAACTATTAGGCAATTTAATTAATTCAGAAATTCCAATGGCCTTTAAAAAATTAAAGACAGGTTCTTCATAACCAAAATCAAAATGATCTTTTAAGAATTTAGGTTCGGTATTCTTAGGGCCATATGGCTCTCCATAAGAAGCTACTGGCCAACCATAATTTTTATTGATTTTTATATTGTTAATCTCATCACCACCTCTAGGACCATGCTCGGTAGAAAGTATCATCTTACCATTCGTCCAGAGACCTTGGGTGTTTCTATGACCACTAGAAATAATCTTAGGCTCTTCATTATCAAATCCTATAAATAATATTTTTCCAATGATAGAGTTGTCTTTTACTTTGATAGGATTGTTTTGTCCTATTGTTATTAACAAACCATTTTTATCATTTAAAGAAAATTTCTGTATTCTACCTCCATGAGGTTGGTAAAAATTTTGAACTGAGCATTCTTTGGATGAATAAATATTATCAAATTTCAGTTCCTCTTCACTTATTAGCGCTTTAGATATATTCCAGTTATAACAACTGTCTTGCGCAAGATTTCCGTGTGAAACATATAAATAGTCATCTACTATCAAAATATCTAAAACTTTATCTAATTTAAGGTCTGTTTTTTTCTTATTTAATATTATTTTTTTATTGTTTGAAAAAAGATTTTTTTTATCAAGGAAATAAATATTTCCAATATAATCACTTATTACAAGCTGATCATCTGTATCATCAAAAAAATAGCTAAAAAAATGCGTCATCTGGCTATCTTTTTTTTTTACAATGAACTCGATTTTGGGTTTATCTGTCTCAAAACTCTTATCGAAAATTAATTTTTTTTTTTTTAACTTGAGATTAATTTGTTGAGTTTCTGGAATAAACTTTTCATTATAATCATTGAAAAGATTATTTGTTATTGACCAAAAATTATAATTATTTTTTTTTAAAGTTCTTACAATTACTTTTGATTTTATCGGCAAATTTTGAAAAATAATTTCTGAAATATTTAAAAAATTATATCTGATAATAATCAATGAAATAATTAAAAAAATAATTATAAAATAAAAAATTTTTTTCATCATAAATTAATAAAATTATCAATAATTTTAAGTCCAGATTTATCGCTTTTTTCAGGATGAAACTGAGTTCCAAAAATATTTTCTTTTTCAACAGAACAAACAATATTTGATGAATAATCTGTTGTTGCTAAAATTACACTTTTATCTTTAGGAATAAATTCATAGCTGTGTACAAAATACATATGCGAATTATTTTCTATATTTTGAAAAATCTTACTATCCTTAACTATGTTAATTTGATTCCAACCAATATGAGGAAGTTTAAATTTTCCATTTTGATTATCTATTTTTGTGACTTTTCCTGAGATCCAGCCTAATCCTTTCGTTTCACTTTCCTCATAACCAACATCAGCAAACATCTGCAAACCAACACAAATTCCAAGAAGTGGTTTTTTATTACTTATTGCGATTTCATTCAAAGTGTCTTTAAGACCTTTAATTTTATTTAAAGCTTCTACACAACTTTTAAATGAGCCCTGCCCTGGTAAAACAATTTTATCACTTGATTTTATCTTATTTAAATCTGAAGTTACCTCTATATTTACTTTATCTTTAGCAACTTCTTTAAAAGAGTTTATTACTGAGCTTATGTTACCAGATTTATAATCAACAATTGTGACATTCATTAAACTTATAAAGAACCTTTTGTAGAGGGAATTGTTTTTTTATTCCTTGGATCTATTTCCAACGCAGTTCTTAAAGACCTTGCAAGTCCTTTATAGCAAGACTCGATAATGTGGTGACTGTTATCACCATAAATATTTTCAACGTGTAAAGTAATTCCAGCTGCTTGCGAAAATGCTTGAAACCATTCTTTAAAAAGTTCTGTATCCATCTCTCCAAGCTTCTCAACTTTTAAATTTACTTTCCAAATTAAATAGGGTCTGTTTGAAATATCAATTGCAACACGTGATAAAGTTTCATCCATAGGGATCATTGCATGAGCATATCTTCTAATTCCAACAGATTTTTTCAATGCTTTTTTTAAAGCCTCACCAATAGCAATACCTGTATCTTCGGTTGTATGATGTAAATCAATATGAGTGTCACCTTTAGCTTTTATATTCATGTCTATTGAAGAATGCTTCGATAGTTGTTCAAGCATGTGGTTTAAAAAACCTATTCCTGTGTCAATTTTGTATTTACCTTTGCCATCAATATTTAAATCAACACTAATGCTTGTTTCTTTTGTTTTCCTGTTTATTTTGCCTTTACGGTTCATAATTAAAAATAGGTATACATATATTATTCAATTATAGCAATAATACTAAACCTGGGCTTGAACTATAAAATTTAATATCCACTTATAAGCTATGACAACAATTGTATTAGTTAGAAAAAACAATGAGGTGGTAGTAGCTGGTGACGGACAAGTGAGTATGGGGAATACTGTTGTAAAAAGTACTGCCTCGAAAGTCAGAAAAATTGAAAAAAGAGATGTTGTGGCTGGTTTTGCTGGTTCAACAGCTGATGCATTAACATTATTTGAAAGATTAGAAGGTAAGTTAGAGAAACATGCTGGTAACTTGTCTAGAGCTGCTGTTGAATTGGCTAAAGATTGGAGAACAGACAAATATTTAAGAAGATTAGAGGCGTTAATGGCGGTTGGGGATAAAAATAACAGTTATATAATTTCAGGTACCGGTGATGTTTTAGAACCAGAGGGAGATGTTATTGGCATTGGTTCTGGAGGCAATTATGCTTTAGCTGCAGGAAAAGTTTTAATGGAAAGTAATATATCTGCGGAAGAAGTTGCAAAAAAAGCAATAAAAGTTGCAGCTGATATTTGTGTTTTCACAAATGAAAACGTTAAGGTTGAAAAAATATAATGGATAAATCAAACGTAACTCAATTACATCCTAAAGGAGATCAACAAAGTGAAGAGGCTTCATTAGTAAGCTCTCTATCACCAAGAGAAATTGTTTCTGAATTAGATAGATTTGTTGTTGGTCAAAATAAAGCTAAAAGAGCAGTTGCGGTTGCTTTAAGAAATAGATGGAGAAGGCAAGCTTTAAAAGGTGAAATGAGAAATGAAGTTTTGCCTAAAAATATTTTAATGATTGGACCGACAGGTGTTGGAAAAACAGAAATTTCAAGAAGACTTTCTAAATTAGCAGAAGCGCCTTTTGTAAAAGTTGAAGCAACTAGATTCACCGAAGTTGGTTATGTAGGAAGAGATGTTGAACAAATTGTGAGAGATCTAGTTGAAATTGCAATTTCAATGGAAAAAATCAAAAAAAGAAAAGAGGTTTATGCAAAAGCACAGAAATTAGCTGAGGAAAAGGTATTGGATGCTTTAGTTGGGAAAAAAGCAAGTATGGCAACTAGAGAAAGCTTTAGAAAAAGACTTAGAGATGGTGATTTAGATAATAATGAAATAGAGATAGCTGTAAGTGAAAGTGGTGGAAATAGCACATCTTTTGAAATTCCTGGAATGCCTGGTGCCAACGTTGGAATGATCAATATTGGAGAAATGCTTGGTAGATCCATGGGTAAGCAGGAAAAAAAGAAAAAAATGACAGTAAAAGAGTCTCATGAAATTTTAATAAATGATGAGTCTGACAAATTAATTGAGCAAGATAAAATAATTAAAGCTGCAAAAATATCCACAGAAAATAATGGGATAGTTTTTTTAGATGAAATTGACAAAATCTCTGGAAGAACTGATAGAATTGGAGGGGATGTATCTAGAGAAGGTGTGCAAAGAGATTTATTACCTTTAATTGAGGGGACAACAGTTAATACAAAATATGGACCTATAAAAACTGATCACATATTATTCATCGCGTCTGGTGCTTTCCAATTAGCCAAGCCTTCTGATTTACTTCCCGAGTTACAAGGTAGACTACCAATCAGAGTTGAGTTAGAGGCTTTATCAAGTGATGATTTTAAAAGAATCCTTAAAGAGCCTGATTTTAGTTTAATTAAACAGTATGTAGCTTTGTTAAAAACTGAGAATGTTGAGCTTGAGTTTACTGAAGATGGAATTGATGCAATCGCTAATATTGCTTCTGAAGTGAATGCAACTGTTGAGAATATTGGTGCTAGAAGATTACACACAATAATAGAAAAAATCCTTGATGAGATTAGTTTTACAGCAACAGATAGGTCTGGTGAAAAAATCTCAATAAATAAAGAATATATAAATAAAAATCTTGATAATCTTGTTAAAGATACAGATTTATCAAAATTTATTTTATAAGATTAAAGATAATTAAGTTCTAACATTTCTTTTTCAAATGTATTTTCAATTTTTTCAATCAGGGAATTGTCTAAATTATTTTTCCAGTTATTTTTTTTTCCTAAATTAAAAAAAGGTATATTTTCACTGTTTTTTTCATTTTTTTTTGACTCGAAGAAACCTTCTTTTTTTTCTAGTTTTTGCATTTTATCAAAATCAGTAGATGCAATAGAGTTTGCTAATTTTTTTTTATCAATTGATATTTTTGAATTTCCAAGTTTGTAAATAAAATTTAAAACACTAACCAAAATTTTTTCAGGATCCTCTAATAAGTCCTCATATTTTACTAGCATATATCTATTAAATTTACTTAATTGTTTCCAAGAATTATAATGAAAATTCCAGGAACCTACATGGGTTGGTGGATGAGTTTTGGAGTCTACTCCGATAATTAATTTATTTGTAATGTCAATTACAGATTGTTCTTTTGTTTTTTTAAAATGTTTCGAGTAAGATGTTACAACATTTCTAGGATCTCTAACAATATATATTGCACCAAGTGTAGTTTCAAAACTTAAAAATTTATAATTTCCAATTGAAGTGCAACTGCTATGAGTTTTTACAAATTGTATACTATTTTTGTTTCCTAATTTATGTATAAATTTCTGAGCCTTTATATAATCTTTAATTTGTTCAGATAGATTTTTGCTTTCTATGCCTATTTTATCGAAAATAAATTTATTAGGAAATTGAATAGTGTTTTTAAGTAAATCAAAATTAAATAACCCATCATTTGAGTATAAATAAGAGGATATCAAAGATCTCAAATAAGTATTTCCACTTTTGGGAAAAGATGCTAACCAAACAATCATTCTAATTTTGAGTCAATAAAATTTGATTTAAAAATATCATCTGAAATTTTTTTATATGTTTTATCATGTATTTTTTGGGCAAAATATAACCAATTTCTAAAAACTAAAATATCTTGTAGAAAAAAGCCTGTAAGAGATACATTTGAATTTTTAAAAATATTAAGATTAGGATTATTTTTATCAAAATTTTCTTCAATGGTAGACCAGTCTTTTTCAAGATCTGAATATTTGCTATTCAATTTTTTAAATCCCGGATATAAATTTCCAAATTCTGTACATCCTTTTTTTATCTGAATGTTAGCATTGAAATTTATTTTATTTTTTAATTCTTTTTTGATCGAGTCTGCTTGTTTTAAACTCTCACAATAGATTAAACCTTTATACATATCATTAATATTTGGTCTTAACTCAATCATGCATTTACGAGTGAGATTTTGTTTAAAATTATATTGATTAAAAAAAACGTGAAGTCTGATTAGATCTATTACATTCTTTACACTTATTTGTATCTTAAAACAATCAAAACAAAATTTTGGGATAGCTTTGAATTTGTTGAAAATTTTTTTATGTCTTGAGCAATTCAAATATCTAGAGCTTCTCCTGTAAAGTTGGGTAGCATCATATTCTATTAACCCAAAATTTTTTTTAATTATAGCGTTTGAATTATTGTAAAATTTTGCGATTTCACCTTCTAGATCTTGATTAAAGTCAAGACTGTTATTTAACCTTCGAATTTCATTATTTAATTTAACATATATATTTTCACCAACTGCCTCATGCATTGTTAAAGCATTAATTAGATTACTTTTTGCTTGATTATTGTTTTTATTAAATTTCAAACATTTAATGAAATATTCTATGGACTCTTTTACTCTACCTAAATTAAACATAGAAGCGCCAATAAAATTATAAGGTTGGTCAAATTCAGGATTAATATCAATAACCCTTCTAAAATCTTCTATAGATTTTTCTATGTTTCCAATATTAAAGTGACTTAAGGCTCTTAAATTATAAACACCAAAATCTTTATTGTTGTACAAAAGTATTTTACTAGTACTTTCAATGCAATCATTAAAATAATTTAAAGAAAACTCAGCCTTTGCTTTCAAATAATATAAGTTTAATTTTTCGCTACTATTGGTTAATGCTTTATTAATAATTTCAAGTGCTTTTTTTGAGTATCCATTATTTATCAACTCATTAATTTGTTTCATTTTATTTTTTTTTTAAATAAATATAAAATGCTCCATCTCCACCATCTTCAATTTTTGCATCTTTTATTTCAATAATTTTTTTCATTAATTCTTGATTACTTTTGATATAATTAGGTACAGAATATTTCAAAATACTAAAATCTTTTGAAACATATGGATCTTTTTCAACATTTGAATGAAGTCCTTTTCCTGTGACAACTTTAATTTGTGAAACATTATTTTGATAACAATCATCTATTAGTCTAGTGATAGTTTTATTGGCTTGTTCTAGGGTAAAACCATGAAGATCTATATGTTTAACCTTCGATATTTCTTTTTTTATAAATTTCAGATCTTTGTTTGGTAATTTTTCATCACTTGATAAAAATTCTTCCCAGTCTTTTATGTCTTTTTCTGAAATGTTTTTATCTTTGTCTGAAATATTACTGGTCACTTACGTGAGAGTATCTACTAACTGCCAATTTGGATTATTAGTGCTGGTATCTCTAGAAAATACCCAGGTATCATAGATCTTTTTAATCTTCTCTGGGTCTCCAGATACTATCTTTTTATCTTTATCCCTAATACAAGTTATAACTTCGCCTACAAATTCGACAGTTACCTGCAAAATTTTTCCTAAAAACTTATGTTCTTTAATGTTAGCAGAGTTTACTCCAATAAAAGTGATTTCAGCAAGATGACCTCTTTTATCTCTCTCTTTTAGTGCAGTGTTAAATTGATCATAAATTTTGTTACTTAATAAGGGTTTGCTTGTAGTCAATTTATTATCACTATCACCAAAGTCCGTAATGATAGTTTCATATGCTATTTTAGCGCCTGTTAAGAAGTCTTTTTTTGCATTTTCGTCAAAATCATTTTTTTTATTTATTTTTGTTTCAGGATTTATATTTTTCATCATTTCCTCAAACTGAGGTGAAGCTTTTCCATCAAAACCTGTTCTTTTTCCCAGAATTCCCCTAAGTCTTAAAAAGATGAATCCTGCAATCATCGCTAATAAAATAATATCAATATATTCAAAACTATAATTCATGGATTAAATTTAATTACTATGTTGATTAATTTCAACTAACAATTACATTAAAGACAAATGAACACAGTACTTTTAGCTGTTATTTTAATCCCAATAGTTGAGATTTACCTTTTTATAAAGATTGGGTCTCAAATAGGTGCATTTAGCACCATATTTATGGTATTTTTCACTGCAGTTGTGGGAGTTTACTATGCTAGATACGAAGGTATTAACACTCTTAGATCTGGAATGATGCAAATATTTAAAAATCAAATTCCAGCCCACGAGTTAATTTCTGGTGCTGCAATAGCATTTGCTGCTGTTCTATTAATCATACCAGGATTTGCAACTGACTTAATTGGTTTCCTATTAATCATTCCAATAACACGAAAGTTAATATTAGGAAAATTTAACAAAAAATTTGAAAATAAAGAAATGAAAAAGAGTGATTTTATTGAGGGGGAATTTGAAGATATAGAAGATGACAATGACAGAAAAATTTAAAATTTTAGCGAAATATATAAAAGATATGTCCAGTGAAACACCAGATGTTGAAACTTATATGTCTACAGGAAATAATTTGGGTAAATATCAATTAGATATTGATATCAAATCGATAGCTTTAAAAAATAAAATGATTGAAGTAAATATAACCTTAAAATTTCAACACAAAGATACTCAAGTCAAAAAATCTAATTTTGAGATTGTTTACGCGACAGCAGTAAAAATAGATGAGTCCATAAAAGAAAAAAAAGACCTAGAAAAGATTGTACTATGTGATGTGCCCAATTCTATTTATCCAGATTTAGAAAAATCATTTTTGGACATGATGCATAATTCTGGATTTCCAAATATAAAATTAGAAAAAAAAATTAATTTTACAAAACTTTATTTAGAAAGATTTAATTAATAAAAGTTTTTTTTAAGAGACGTCTTTAAATAAATTTGATGATTTTTAAGCTCCTCAGGAGATGGTTTAATGACCTTTGTAGAGTAGATAACTTTTCCAGTATTTAATTTTGAAACATCTTCCTCCTTGTTTTTAAAGTCTAAAGTTGGCTCTTTTTGATCTATCAGATTTATATAAACCTTAGCTAGCAAATCGCAATCGATAAGCGCAGTATGTTGAACTCTTTTAGAGTTGTCTATCCTATATCTCTTACATAATGCATCCAAGCTAATTTGAGATCCAGGAAATTTATTTCTAGCTAGAGATACCGTGTCTACTACTTCATTATCAATTTTATTTTTCCCAATGATTTTAAGTTCATTATTCAAATGAGATAAATCAAATTCTGCGTTATGAATTATTAATCTTTTATCTTTTATAAATCTTAGAAAATCATCAACTATTTCTCCAAATTTCATTTTGTCAGATAAAAAACTATCTGAATATCCATGTACTTCAAAAGCCTTTTCAGAAACTTTTCTTTCTGGATTTAAATAGCAGTGAAATCTATTTTTTGTTGGTATTAGATTGTCTAATTCAATACATCCAATTTCCACAATTCTATGTCCCTCTTTTACCGAAATACCAGTTGTTTCTGTGTCTAGAACAATTTCTTTCATATTAAGTTTTCCTTAATCTTTTTTACTCTTATTTTAACAGAATTTTTATTAAAATTGTTATTAATTATGAATTGAGACTTTTTTCTTTTTAAGTCAAGTGACAGTTGAATCTTTTTAAAATTATTTAGTATCTTCATATTAAAATTTTTTCTTTTTTTAAGTCTTCTTAAAATTTCATATTTGTTAGATTCCACAAAAATTAATATATCTTTTTTTTTATTAATTTTATTCTCTAATAAAAGAGGAATATCTAAAACTACAATTTTCATTTTTTTATTTTTTTTTAAAAAAACATTCATTTTTTTTCTAACTTCGTAATGGACAATTTTAATAATCTTTTTTAGATTCCTCTTGTTAGATAGAATTGCATTAATAATTTCTTTTTTTTTAATGGGAAAAGTATCAAAATAAAATGGAAGTTCTTTTTTTAATTTTTTAAAAACTTTTCTATTATTTTTATAAATTCTTGTAACCTCCAAATCAGCGTTAAATACAGGATAACCAAAACATTTAGCCACGTGAGTTTTGCCAGCGCCTATATCACCTAAAATACCTATTCTTTTCATGAGTCTAAATAATTTTTTAAATCTTCATTAATTTCAGGTTTAACATTGTGCCATAATTTAAATGCTTCAAAAGCCTGATAAATAAACATCATTTTACCATTTGAAACTTGACAGCCTAAACTTTTTCCGGCTTTCAAAAAATTAGTTTCCTTTGGATTGTAAATAACATCGTAAAAAAATTTTTCTTTATTTATGTCTTTTAAATTCAAACCTATATCATCTTCTTTACTAAGACCCAAACTAGTGGCATTAACAATCATATCAAATTCTGGTTGATCTCCCCAATCAACTACGCTGATATTTGGAAAATTTTTTTTAAGCCTTAAAGCTTTTTGCTTAGTTCTATTGCTTACTACTATTTTCGCAACACCTAATTTTTCTAATGCATAAATCATTGAAGGTACCACGCCACCAGCCCCTAATAAAAATATTATTTTATTTTTTAGATTAAATCGGGTTTCCCTTAAACTTAACTCAAAACCTTTTATGTCTGTGTTGTGACCTAGTATTTTTTTGTTATGCATGTATATGGTGTTAACAGATTGGGTAATTTGAGACTCTTCACTAAGAGCATCTAAAAAAGGAATAACATCACTTTTAAAAGGAACAGTAACATTTATCCCGTTTAATTTGTTGTTTTTAATTTCTAAAATAACTTCTTGAATTTCACTTTTATCTATTTTTTTTTTATCGTAATTCGCATTGATATTATTTTTTTTAAACCAAAAATTATGTAATTTAGGTGAAAGTGAATGTTCAATAGGGTTTCCAATTACAAGAAATTTTTTCATTTATAATTATCTAAATATTTTTTGATTTTTTCTATCGGAAGACCCATTATTGTATTTTCGTTTCCATCGATACTTGAAAATAACTTTCTTCCCTCACCCTCGATTTGGTAAACATTATAAGCATATAACGCTTCATCTGAAATTTTTGCTAAATAATTTTTTAGATCGTCTTCTCCCATTTTTTTCATCACTAAAATTGCTTTATCCGTGTGGTTCCATATCATTGATCCATTCTTAGAAATACATACGGAGCTAATCAAATAATGTTTTTTACCATTAAGTTTTTTTAAAATTTTCAGTGCCTCATTTCTATCATTGGGTTTTGATATTAGCTCCCCTTCTAAATCTATAACACTATCGGCCCCTAAAACTAAAGAATCATTATAATTATTACTTACTTTGTTAGCTTTTAGTTCAGCTAAATTTTTAGATATTATTTCTGGTGAAGCTTTTTCTTTTAATAAACTTAATTTAACAGTTTCTTCATCAACATTGGATGGTTTTACCTCATTTAAAATATTATAATCATCAAGTATTTTTTTTCTAACCTTACTTTTAGAAGCCAGAATAATTTTAGACATTTTCTTTATATATTTCGTATATTTTTATAACTGAAGCTGCTGTTTCCTCCACAGATTTTCTTGTTACATCAATAGTTGGCCATTTATATTTTTTAAAAGTATTTTTTGCCATGTCCACTTCTTTTTTTATTTGATCTAAATCAGTGTATAATTTGTTAGTATTCTCCTTAAGAGAATTCATTCTATTCTTTCTTATTTCCACCAACCTTTCTGGTTCAGTGTTTAATCCAACGACACATGAAGCTCTAGGGTTTCTTTTCAAAATTTCAGGAATAGAATTTTCATTAATTAAAGGTATATTAGAAGTTTTAAGGCCTTTATTGGCCAGAAAAATTGCTGTGGGTGTTTTGCTCGTTCTACTAACTCCCAATAAAATTATATCAGATTTTTTTATTTCTTTGATCAGGTTACCGTCATCATGATTCATGGTGAATTGAATTGCCTCAATCCTTTTATAATAATTCTCATTCAGAACGTATTGACCGCTTGGCTGATGAAGTGCTTTTTGATTTAAAAGCTTTGAAAAACTTAATATTAAGTCACCTAAAACTCCAAAACAAGGAATTTTTTTTATATCGCTATTTTTGGCGAGGTATTTTGCTAGGTTGCTATCAACAATAGAATATAAAATAATTGCATTTTTTTCCTTCTTTGCATTTTCTAAAATTTTTAAAATTTGATTTTCCGTTCTTGTAAAAGAATAAGTATGTATTTTATAATCTATGTTTTTAAATTGAGCTTTAATAGCTGTAAAAATACGATCTAAAGTTTCACCAGTTGCATCAGAAATAAGATAAATTTGATATAAGTTACTCATGTATAAATTATGTATAAATCTGTATTATTTTTATCATATTGAACAAATTTCATATTTTAAAATTTATGTTGTAAAACAATGATTTTATTAACAATATTAAACATGTTGAGATCTTTAGTAGCCATTTAATGTATTTAGTTAATAAGCTTCAATTTTGAGTATATATTTATTAAAATTTTAATCCTAAATGTTAATAAGATGTTAATATAATGTTCAATAAATTTAATCACCAATATTCACAAAGTATACTAACATTACAATTAATTATATTTAATTATTAATATGTCTCCAATTGAGGAAGTAATAATAAATAAAAAAAACAATATTAATCCTATCTGGATTATGAGACAAGCCGGAAGGTATTTACCAGAATTTAGAGAAATAAGAAAACAAAATCCTGATTTTATAAAGCTTTGTCTTAATGAAAAATTATCTAGTGAGATTACTTTACAACCTTTAAAGAGATATGATTTAGATGCAGCAATAATCTTTTCAGATATTTTAATGTTACCATATGGTTTAAACCAAAATGTAGAATTTAAAAAAAATATTGGCCCAATACTTGGAAATCTAGATTTAAATGAAATTTCTAAAATTCAAGAGATCGATTTTATAGAAAAAGTAAATCCAGTTTATCAATTAATTAAACTAGTAAGCAGTTCTCAGTTAACCAAGAATAAAAGCACAATAGGTTTTATAGGTGCGCCTTGGACTTTATTAGTTTATATGTTAAATAAAAAATCTCCGAAATCTGGATTGAATAATAATTTTTTTAAAGACGATATTTTAATTAGTAAAATTTTAACAATTTTAGAAAAATTCTTAAAGATTCATATTAAAAATCAAATTGATAACGGTGCCCAGATCATACAGATTTTTGACAGTTGGGCTGGTTTACTTGAAAATAAAGACCTACATAAATATGTATATGAACCTACCTGTAATTTAGTTAATTATGTTAAATCTTTAAATGTACCAGTAATTTGTTTTCCGAGAGGCATAAAAAAATATAAAGATTTTTGTGAAATTGTTCAACCAAGTGTGATTTGTATAGATTATGATGTAGATCCTAGGAAAATTGAAAAAGAAATTAGTATTCCTGTACAAGGAGGACTGGATCCTAAAGTTTTACTTTCAGATAAAGAAAATTTGAAAAAAGAGGCAAAAAGATACCTAGATATATTTAAAGATCATCCTTATATTTTTAATTTAGGTCACGGTATTTTGCCTGAAACAGATACTGGTATGATGGATTATTTAGTAAAAATAGTTAAGGATTATTAATATGGATTATACACACCCAAAAAGAAAAACCAAAGTCGTATTTGTTCAGCTTGGATCACCAGCTGCGCCAACCACTAAAGCTTTAAGAACATATCTACGAAAATTTTTAGGAGATCCAAGGGTTATTGATATTAATCCATGGCTTTGGAAAATTATTTTAAATTTTTTTGTATTGCCTTTTAGACCACAAAAATCTGCTAAGCTCTATGCAAGGATTTGGGATGGTAAAAGTTTTCCATTAATTACAAATACTAGAGATTTTACTAAAAATGTAAGCGAAGAATTAAAAAAAATCGATCCAGAAGGTTATGTTGAAGTGAATCACGCTTTCCTTTTATCTCCCCCGTACGTAAATGAGGTCTATGATAGTTGGGAGGAGGATTTAAAAAAAGGTATTGGAGCCACAAAGCTTCTTGTAATTCCGATGTTTCCCCAATATTCTGAAAGCACTATAGCTTCTGGCATAGATGCTTTAGCAAAAGAATTATCTAAAAGAGTGAAAATACCAACTTTTGAAGTCATAACAAATTTTCACAGAACCCACGCATTTATTGATAATTCAGTAAAACAAGTCGACACAAAATTAAATGAGTTAATTAGTCAAGGAAAGAAAATTGACAGTTTAATAATAACTTTTCATGGAATGCAAAAAAGAAGAATTGTTAACAAAGGAGACGATTACTACCGACATTGTTATGAAACGTTCTGCCTAATTACCAAAAATCTGAAATACATTAAACCAGAGCAATGTATGATGAGTTTCCAAAGTCGTTTTGGTTCAGAGGAATGGATAACACCTTATACTGAGGATGTAGTCAAAAAGTTAATATCCGATGGAAAAAAAGAAATTGCGATTTATTCACCAAGTTTTGTTGCGGATTGTTTAGAAACTACTGATGAGCTAGGCCATGAACTGGTTAATGAAGCAAAGGAATTGGGTGGCAATATCTACCCAGTGGAATGTCTTAATACAAATGAAAATTGGTGTAAAGATTTTGCAAAATATACTTTTGTGCAAGCAGAAGGTTCAGCTCAAGATAAAGAGGATATCGAATATCAGCTTGATAAAAAATATTATCAAGAGATGCCACAACAAGTTATGAATAAAAATTAGTATTCTTAAAATGCCCAATACTCTAATAATTTATTCAAGTACTGATGGACATACAAAAACAATTTGTAGAAGGTTAACAAATTTTTTAAAAGATGGAAACGAGATCAAAATCATACCCCTAGATGAGGCAAAAAAATTTAAATTATCAGAATTTAAAAAAATAATAATAGGTGCAAGCATAAGGTACGGTAAACACTCTAAGGAACTTTATAAATTTGTTGATTTAAATAAAGATGTTCTAAACCAAAAACAAAGCGTTTTTTTTTCAGTAAACGTAGTCGCAAGAAAACCGGAGAAAAGTATGCCTGAAACCAATCCATACATTAAAAAATTTTTAAAAACTTCTAATTGGAAGCCAAAAAAAATAGGAGTTTTTGCAGGCAAGGTAGATTATCCAAACTATGGTTTTTTCGACAAATACATAATTAAACTAATAATGTTTATTACAAATGGTCCAACAGACACTTCGCAATCTTATGAGTTCACAGATTGGTCAAAAGTGGATGAATTTGCTCAAGAATTAAGCTTGAGTTGTTGAAAAACCACTAAATTAGAGGTTATTTTAAATCTAAGCAATACTCTTGTAAAAGTTGTAATAGTATATATATTAATTAGGTTATTAAATCCTTAATAATTTCTAATCATGAACATTCAAGAACTTAAACTTAAATCATCTGAACAACTTATTACTCAAGCAGAGGAACTTGGTATTGAGAACGCAAGCACACTCAGAAAACAAGAAATTCTCTTTGCAATTCTTAAAAAGGTCGCCGAGAAAGAGGAAATCACAGGAGCTGGTGTTTTACAATTACTACAGGATGGATTTGGCTTTTTAAGAGCAATGGAATCAAACTATCTACCTGGTCCTGACGATATCTATGTCAGTCCAAGTCAAATAAGAAAATTTGGTTTAAGAACTGGAGACACAGTGGAAGGTCCTGTAAGAGCTCCGAAAGAAGGTGAAAGATATTTCGCCTTATTGCAAGTTAGTAAAATAAATTTTGAAGAGCCCGATAAATCTAGACACAAAATAGCATTCGACAACTTAACTCCTTTGTACCCAGATAAACAGCTAGTTATGGAAGTTGAGGTGGCAAAACCAGATAAAAAACAGGATTTAACACCAAGGTTAATAGACCTTGTTAGCCCAATTGGAAAAGGTCAAAGATCAATAATAATTTCTCCACCTAAAGCAGGAAAGACTATGATTTTACAAAGCATTGCAAACTCAATCGCTAAAAATTATCCAGAATGTTATCTGATCGTTTTATTGATTGATGAACGTCCAGAAGAAGTAACAGATATGCAAAGAACTGTTAAAGGTGAAGTTATTAGCTCAACCTTTGATGAACCTGCGCAAAGACACGTTGCAGTAGCTGAAATGGTAATAGAAAAGGCTAAAAGGCTTACTGAACATAAGAAAGATGTCGTAATACTACTAGACTCAATAACAAGATTAGGTCGAGCGTATAACGCTGTTATACCAAGCTCAGGAAAAGTATTAACCGGTGGTGTAGATGCTAATGCACTACAAAGACCCAAAAGATTTTTTGGTGCTGCGAGAAATATAGAGGAAGGTGGATCCTTAACCATTATATCTACTGCCTTGATAGATACAGGAAGTAGGATGGATGAAGTAATTTTTGAAGAATTTAAGGGAACTGGAAATAGCGAAACTGTATTAGATAGAAAAATTGCTGATAAAAGAATTTATCCTGCTATTGATATAACAAAATCAGGTACTAGAAGAGAGGAATTATTATTTGATAAAAATGATCTTCAAAAAATGAATGTTTTAAGAAGAATAATTGCTCCGATGGGAACAATGGATGCAATTGAGTTTATTAGTTCTAAGTTAAAAGATACTAAAAACAATTCTGATTTTTTCAATTCAATGAATAAACCTAGTTAATTCATAGATAGCCAAGTTCAATTAATTCATCTTTAAGCTCAGCTTCTAGCTCTCTTCTAATGTCTTCTGGAAGTGAATCTTCCCAATTATTATCGGGACCTTTATTAAAAAATTTAACTTTTTCATTGGTTCCTTTTACAAAAACGTTTTCAGTAAATTTACCATCTTCCTCAAATTTTTTTAAAGCTTCAAAAGAAGTTGACTTGATAATGCTTTCTTTTTTTATATCTGAGACCTCAAAATCTATAAAATTTTTTAGAAATGCTATAATTTTATCAATTTCATTATGTATATTTTTTACTAAATCCTCATATTTGATAATCAATAAATTCTCGTTATCTTTTGTCCAGAATCTATAATGTTCTTTCCACGAACCAAGATATGTAATTACGTTTCCACCTTTTAACTCAATTTCTTTACCAGGAGAAAGAATTTTCGATGTGAGAAGAAACTTCTTAGAATCTTCAATAGATTTACCGAAGTGGTTTGATATGGAGTCAATAAGATTTCTAGGATCTCTAATAATGTAAATCGTAGCTCGTGTGCATTCTTTATTAGTAAAAGGATAATTGTCAACTTTACAGTTTAAATGATGTGTTTTGAAAAATTTTATTTTAGTGTCTAAATTAATTCTTTCTTGAGATGTAATCCAATGCTTTTTGATTTCGTGAATATTATTATAATCTTGTGTGAAGTATTCTAAAAATTGTCTTTGTGGATATTGGTCAATTTTTTTTATGCTGGAAAAATCAAATATTCCATCTTCAGTATAGATTAGGGAAGAAATTATAGATCTGACCCATGTATTTCCACTCTTCGGATATGATGCTACCCAAATAATCATAAAAGTTTATAATTATATAAAATAAAAAACCAAATTATATGACAATTTACGCATTATCTAGTGGGCCTGGTATTTCTGGCGTTGCTGTTGTGAGAATCTCAGGTCCAGATTCTTCAAAAGTAGTGAAATTACTGACGAAGCATGAATTGCCAGCTCCGAGAGTGGCCACCCTTCGAAAAATAAACAATATCAACACTTCTGAGCTTATTGATGAGGGGTTAATTTTGTGGTTTCCTGGCCCTGAGAGCTACACAGGTGAAGATATGGTCGAAATTCAGATTCATGGTGGTAAAGCAGTCGTAGAGGCGCTTTTAAATGCTCTTTCAAATATAAAAGAGTGCCGACTTGCAGACCCTGGTGAGTTTACAAAACTCGCTTTTCAAAACGGTAAAATAAATTTGCTAAAAGCAGAAAGTATAGCCGATTTGATTTCAGCAGAGACCGAAATTCAGAGATTGCAAGCCGTAAAAATGATGAAAGGAAAATCCTCAGAAAAATTTAATGAGTTGAGAAAGAAATTATTAAAAATTTTGTCATTCGTTGAAGCAAAAATAGATTTTCCTGACGAAGATTTACCAGAAGAAAATTTAAAAAAGATAAAAGAAGATTCCTTGGATGTTTTAAATGAGATTAACAGAATTTTGAATGATCAAAAAGTTGGAGAAATAATACGTGAAGGTTTTAAAATTGCAATCGTAGGACCAACCAATGCCGGTAAGTCCAGCCTATTGAATAATTTATCAAACAGGGAAGTTGCTATAGTCTCTGAAATTGCTGGTACAACAAGAGACGTTGTCGAAACTCATCTAAACATAGACGGTTATCCAGTTATAATTTCAGACACAGCAGGCATAAGAGACTCTAAGGATGAAATTGAAAAAAAAGGGATAAAATTATCATTAAAAAAAGCTGAAAACGCTGATTTAAAGCTAGTAGTGGTGGATGCTAAAAGTATTGATTTAAGCGGATTTTTGAATGATTTATTAAAAAAAGATGCCATTCTAGTTATAAACAAATCTGATCTGTTGAAAGGAAAATTAGATCCCGAAATTTCTAAATTCAATCATGTTTTAATTTCATTAAAGGATAATCTAAATATAGATAAATTAATTTTAAAAATAAAAAATAATTTAGAAAATAAATTTATATCTGAGGAAGATATTTTAATTACAAGAGAAAGGCACAGACAACATTTGCTACAGTGTGTTGAACACCTGAATAATTTTTCAGATAAAAATGATAAAAAGGATTTCGACAAAGGAGCTGAGGATTTAAGGTTAGCTACGAGACAATTAGGTATGATTGTCGGTAAAGTCGATGTAGAGGAGATATTAGGTAGTATTTTCAACGATTTTTGTATTGGAAAATAATAGCCATTTTATGGGGTTTTTTTGAAGCTTTTTATTGATTTTCGTTGATAAATAACACTTTTTTTTAAAAAAAACAGAAATCTTGTAAATATCTTAATCGAATATAAATTTAGCCCATGAAAAAAGATTTAAAGTTTGATGTAGTTGTAATCGGCGGTGGTCATGCCGGGTGCGAAGCTGCAGCGGCCTCAGCAAGGCTTGGTGTAAATACCGCTTTGTTTACACATAATAAAAATACAATCGGAGAAATGTCATGTAATCCGGCTATAGGTGGTCTAGGTAAAGGTCACCTGGTTAGAGAAATTGATGCTTTAGATGGAGTTATGGGCGAGGTTGCTGACAAGTCTGGAATACAATTTAGATTACTAAATAGAAGTAGAGGACCTGCGGTAAGAGGCCCACGAACTCAATCTGATAGATCATTATATCGTAAATATATGCAAGAAAAACTTGTAAACTACTGTAATTTAACGATTTTTTCAGATCCTGTAATAAAGTTTATTTTTGAAAAAAACCAAATAAGTGGATTTATAACACTTAATGGTAACAAAGTGAGTTGTAACAAGTTAATCTTGACAACGGGCACTTTTTTGAATGGTTTGATACATATAGGCGATGAAAGAACTCCTGCTGGACGATTTAATGAAAAACCGAGTACAGGCCTAAGTGAGCAGTTAGAAAAGTATAGTTTCAAAATCGGAAGATTAAAAACAGGGACACCTCCTAGACTAGATTCTAGAACAATTAATTTTAAAAATTTGGAAAAACAATTTGCTGATGAAGATCCATATTTTTTTTCTTTTCTGACCAAAAAAAATTTAAACAAACAAGTGTCTTGTTCCATGACTTATACTAACGAAAAGGTTCACAAAATAATTGAAAAGAATTTATCTAAGAGTGCAATGTATTCTGGAAGCATACAAGGCGTTGGTCCAAGATATTGTCCTTCTATCGAGGATAAAATAGTAAAATTCGCTGATAAGACAAGACATCAAATATTTCTAGAGCCTGAGGGTCTAAATGATCATACTATTTACCCTAATGGCATATCTACATCTCTACCTGAGGTTGTGCAATATGAAATACTCAATAATATCAGTGGTTTAGAGAATGTAAAAGTTATTAGACCAGGATATGCTATAGAATATGACTATATTGATCCAAGAGAGCTCTTTTTAACACTTGAGACAAAAAAAATAAAAAATCTTTATCTCGCTGGTCAAATTAATGGAACTACAGGTTATGAGGAAGCAGCTGCTCAAGGACTTATAGCGGGAATTAATGCTGCTTTATCTTTAAGGAATATGGAACCTTTTATTTTAGATAGATCAGATGCATACATTGGCGTTATGATAGATGACTTAGTTACCAAAGGTGTTGCGGAGCCTTATAGAATGTTTACATCTCGAGCAGAGTACAGACTAAGTCTTAGATCAGATAATGCAGACTTAAGACTTACCCATAAAGGAATTAAAATTGGTTTAATAGCAGGAAATAGAAAACAACTCTTTGAGGATAAATTTAATAAATTAAGCAAAATATCTCTACAAATGTCTAATTTAAACATTTCGCCCTCTAAGGCAGATAAATTTGGAATAAAAATAGCTAAAGACGGTGTTTTTAGATCAGCAGAAGAAATTCTTACCCAAAAAAGTGTTAATATGATAAAAATTAGGAATATTTGGCCTGAAATTCCTGATTATGGTAATGAAATTGATGAACAGATTGAGATTAACTCTCATTACAGAGGATATTTAAAGAAACAAAAGGCTGATATTTTAGCTTTTAAACGAGATGAGAATTTAACAATACCAGATAATATTGATTATGATCAATTTTCAGGCCTGTCTAATGAAGTAAAAGCTAAATTCAAAGAAATAAGGCCTAAAACTATGGGTCAGGCTTTAAGAATCGATGGAATAACACCTGCAGCCGTATATATTTTGTTGTCACATGTCAAAAGAAAGTCTATTAAGCATATAGCTTAATGGATAACTTAATTTTAAATTCTTATTCCAAAATTTCCAATTTGAATGTTTCACGTGAAACTTGTAATGAGCTTGAGAGCTTAATTACGATGATACAGGAAAAAAATCAGGAAATTAACATTATAAGTAAAAAAATGTATGAAAAAGGGGCAATAAGAGAGCGTCATATAATAGATTCTGCACAAATTGTTGATTTTGTTGATTTAAATTGCAATACAACCTCAGATTTAGGTACAGGAGGTGGAATGCCAGGATTAATAGTGGCTATAGTGATGAAAAAAATTAAAAATGACATGAAAGTAAACCTCTATGAAAAAAGCTACCACAAATGTGTTTTCCTGAGAGAAGTTTCAAAAAAATTAAATTTAAATACAGAAATAATTCAGAAAGATATTTTTTCACTTAGAAATATTGAAACAGGAACAATTATGTCAAGGGCGTTTAAGCCAATGCCTGTGATTTTAAACTTAGTTAATGAAAATTTTAAAAAATATAAAAATATTATTTTTTTTATGGGAAGTAGTGGAAGAAAAATTCTTAATGAAACACTTCAAGAGTGGGATTTAGATTATGAAGAAAAAAAAAGTTTAACAAGTGACGACTCATTTATATTAAATATTAGAAAAATAAAAAAAAAAGTTTCATGAAAATTATTTCAATTATAAATCAAAAGGGTGGGGTTGGAAAAACAACAACTGTAATAAATTTAGCGTCCGCGTTATCCCAACTTGGAAAAAAAATTTTAGTAATCGATCTAGATCCTCAAGGGAATGCTACTACAGGACTGGGATTATCCAACACCTCTCAATCCGATCAGACAATTTATGGGATTCTCAATGGCACAATGTCAATTTCAAACGTAATTAAAAAAACAGAGTTCCAAAATCTTGATTTAATATCATCCAATGTAGATCTGTCTGGACTGGAGGTTGAAACCGCTGGAGATAGTGACAGAGCCTTTATTCTTAAAGCTAAATTAACCGCGTTTTTAAATGATTCTAGAGGATTATATGATTATATTCTCATTGATTGCCCTCCTTCTTTGAGTCTTCTAACTGTAATGGCTTTGGTATCATCTAACTCACTGCTTGTGCCATTACAAACAGAATTTTTTGCTTTAGAAGGACTAACACAGCTTATGAAGACTATAGAGAGGATAAAAATTAACTTGAATCCTGAATTAGATATTCAAGGCATACTTTTAACTATGTATGATCGAAGAAATAAACTTTCTTCACAGGTTGAACAGGAAGCGAGAGATTATTTCAAAGATAAAGTTTACCAAACGGTAATACCTCGAAATGTAAGATTATCAGAAGCACCATCTCATGGTATTCCGGTATTGATTTATGATAAGAATTGTCCAGGAAGTAAGTCATATTATAGTTTTACAGATGAGTTCTTGGCACAAGAAAATAAAGTTGGGAGTGCAGCGTAATGAACAAAATAAAAAAAGGGTTGGGCAGAGGATTATCTTCCTTAATCGGTGAAACTAAAATTGAGAATAAAACAAATAATTTAAGCTTAGCCGACATAGTCCCTAACAAATATCAACCAAGAAAAAATTTTGATGAAGAGAACTTAAATGATTTAGTTAATTCAATAAAAGAACGTGGTGTTATTCAGCCAATTATAGTTAGAAAATCTAATACGAATAATTCTAAATATGAGATTATAGCTGGAGAAAGAAGGTGGTTGGCTGCACAAAAAGCGGGACTTAATGAAATTCCTGTAGTCGTTACAGATGCCGACGATCTAAAATCATTAGAATTTGCAATAGTTGAAAACGTGCAAAGGCATGATTTAAATCCTTTAGAAGAAGCACAAGGTTATAAAAGATTGATAGATGAATTTGCTTATGATCAAGATAAAGTATCAAAATTTATAGGTAAAAGCAGAAGTTATATTTCTAACTCATTAAGATTACTTAATTTACCCAAAGAAGTTCTTGATTTTGTAGAACAAAAAAAAATCACAGCTGGTCATGCAAAGATATTAGTAGGACTAGATAATGCTACTTTTCTAGCAAATAAATTTATTGAAAAAAAATTATCTGTTAGACAAGCTGAAAATTTGGTTAAAATATTTAGAAAAACTAAAAGAAATACCTCCAGTAGAGTAGACTCAAATATTAGAGATTTAGAAAACTCTATATCTGAAAAAATCGGACTCAGTGTCTCTATTAAAAATAATAAAAACAATAAAGGTAAAATATCATTTTATTACAAAGAGCTTGATCAATTAAACAAGATTATTGATATTATTAAATCTGGATATTAGTATTTTCAACTTTATCTAAAATCATATTGTTTATGATTTGATTAGAAATCTGAGGATTTTTTTTAATTAAACTCTCAGTATTGTTTAGATCTATAATAAAATTATCAATATCATTCAATCCCCATATTTTGATCTGTTGCTTAATTATATTTTTATCCTTCCAGAATATTGGAGGTTTAAATGAGTTAATTACTTGATCAATATTATTATTTTCATTCAAATTTAATCTTAACCTTCTTAGTCTCTTTAGCTTGTTTAAAAAAGTTCTTAAAATTAGAATATTATCCTCGCTAGATGGGATATTTTCATTAAGAATATTGAGAGTTCTTTTTTTATTTTTGCTTAAACAATTATCTACTAACTCTCCAGCACTGTAATTTTCGCTTAGATTTGTTAATTTTAAAATATCTTCTAATTCTAATTTTTTATTGTTTTTACTTAGGTTAATAATTTTTTGTAATTCATTTTTAAGATTAATTCTGTCTCCTTGAGCCCTTTCAACAATTAAATTTAAATTTTCTTGTGATAAATTTATTTTGTTTTCATTTAAAATTTTTCTGGCAATTGTGGCTAGTGTCTGGCTCGTATCCTCATAAAATGGAATTGTAAGTGTTCGCTTATCCTTCTCGAAAAAGTTACGAATTTTTGATTTTTTTTCCAATCTTTTGGCTATAAGTATAAAAACTTCACCCTCGATTTTAGTCTCAATAATCTCCTCAATTATATTTAAAGCCTTATCAGTAACATCGGAAATTATAATTAATTTCTCGTTCTCAAAAAAAGACTTTGAATATATACTTTCAAAAAAGATTTCCTTGTTAGTTATAATTTCTTTTTCTGTATATCTGTAAGTGTTTCCTTTATTAAAATTTTTAAAATGTGTTTTTATTATTTCTAATTTTAGTCCCTCATTTTCACCATAAAACAAAAAAAAATTGGCTTTTTCCTTAAATTTACTAATCTCAAAATGTTTAGAGATCATTTTGAATAGTGTTAAAAAATATGTTCATATCCTGTAAAATTTTTGAGATCATGTTTTTTTCAATATTATTCTTATATTGATTTAGCTCAAATTTATTGTCCATTGAATTAAATGGCGATTCTTTTAAGAATTTCTTTGCAAAAATCTTACCATTTTTTTTATTCGTTAAAATCATATTAACTTCTAAAATAAGTTTATAACTAGAGGCATTACCTTTTTTGTCTTTTGAAATTATATTTTCTTTTTTAAAACTTTTTAATTCTAAATCAAAAATATTTTTTGCATCATTTTTTTTAAATTTTTCTATTTTACTGATAATCGATAGGTTTATTTTTTTATTTCCAGAATATTTTATTGTATCAATTTTGAAGTTATCTTTTTGATTAGTTTGGTAGATTGGATTATAACCACAACTAAACAGAAAGATTAAAATTAATAAGTATTTTAAGTTTTTCATTTATTTAATAATAAAGTTAATTAACTTATTTTCTATATATATTGTCTTGATAAGCACTTTATTTTCAAGGTATTTTTTTATTTGTTCATCTTTCTGAATATTTTTAATCAATGTTTCTTTATTAATTGATTTGTTTATCGAAAAAACTTTTCTTTTTTTTCCATTTATTTGAGCGACAACATTGAATACTTCCTTTTCTAAAAATTTTTGTTCTATTTGTGGCCATTGAATATCTTGTAAAGGTTGTTTTAACTGTTCAAGACATTCGCTTGAGAAGTGCGGAATTATAGGATTGAGTACTTTTAAAATATTGACATAATTTTTTTCAAAATTATTTCCCCAATCGTCTTTATTTAATTGCTGGTTATAAAAAGCATAGATTTTATGGACTGATGCAATTACAACGTTAAAACCAAAGCGTTCTAAATCATTGTTTATTTTATAAATAATCTGATTAGTAAATTTTTCTAGACCTTCATCAAATTTAGAAAATTTTTTTTTATTCAGAATTATTTTTTCATGTAAGGTCCATAATTTTTGTAGAAATTTATATGAAGCACTAATCCCGGTGTCGGACCATTGGACATCCTTTTCTGGTGGGCTGTCAGACAAGATAAATAACCTTACTGCATCAGCACCATACATTTTGATAATTTTTTCAGGATCAATAGTATTTTTTTTTGATTTGGACATTGACTCAGAGGGACCAACAATAACTTTTTTTGAAGGATCTTTACTTTGGTAAAAATTTTTACCATCTTCACTAATTACATCATCAGGATAAATCCAATTATTATTTTCGTCTTTAAATGTTCTATGACACACCATGCCCTGAGTGAATAAACCTTTAAATGGTTCTTTCAGTTTTGTGTTTTTATTATCTAAGCTTATAGCTCTCATAAAAAAACGTGAGTAAAGTAGATGTAATATTGCATGCTCAACTCCACCAATATATTGATCAACAGGCATCCAATAATCAGTATCATTTTTCTCAAATGGTTCTTCTTTACTCTGTGCTGAACAAAATCTCAGATAATACCAAGAGGAGTCAACAAAAGTATCTAATGTATCAGTTTCTCTTTGACAAATTTTTCCATCAATAACAACTTTTTTCCATTCATCATGAGAATCTAGAGGGTTACCATTAGTGTTGAGGTTAATATTTTCAGGAAGTCTGACAGGTAAATTTTTTTCAGGTATTTTTACAACATTATTTTTTTCATCATAAGCTATAGGAATTGGGCAACCCCAGTATCTTTGTCTAGATATTCCCCAATCTTTAAGTCTATAATTTGTTTTTTTTTTTCCTAATTTTTTCTCTTCAATAATTTTAATAGTTTCACTTATTGATTTTTCAGGTACATCAAGATCATTTAAAAATTTAGAATTAATTATTTTTCCCGGTCCCGTGTAAGCTTCATTCTCAACTTGATAATTTGCATCTTCATTTTTTGGTCTTACAACCGTTTTAATTTCGAGATTATATTTCTTTGCAAAATCAAAATCTCTTTGGTCATGAGCAGGACAACCAAAAACTGCTCCAAATCCATAATCCATTAAAACAAAATTAGCAAAATAAACTGGGACTTTATTTTTGTTATCCAAAGGATTTATGGCTAAAAGTTCAGTTTTAAAACCAATTTTAGTTGCTTGAGCAATTGACTCTTCTGTAGTACCGGTTTTGGAACATTCATTTTTAAATTTAATGAAGTCTTTATTATTATCATAATATTTAGATAGAGGATGATCCACTGAAAGGGCTAAAAAAGAAAATCCAAATAAAGTATCTGGTCTGGTAGTGTAGCATTTTATTGATTTGACATTTTCAGAACCCTCAATTTTAAAATCTATTTCACAACCAAATGACTTACCAATCCAATTTTTTTGCATTATTTTCACTTTATCCGGCCATTCATTTAGTTCATTGAGATCGCTTAAAAGTTCTTCTGAAAAATGTGAAATTTTAAAAAACCATTGATTAAGTTTTTTTCTTTCAACTAAAGCACCAGATCTCCAACCTTTTCCATCTATTACTTGCTCATTAGCTAAAACTGTTTTATCAACTGGGTCCCAATTTACGTAACTTTCTTTTCTATAAACAAGACCTTTATCAAAAAGGTCTAAAAATATTTTTTGTTGATGTTTATAATAATCAGGTGAACATGTTGAAACTTCCCTATCCCAGTCTATAGATAGACCCAACATCATAAGTTGAGATTTCATTATTTTAATATTATCCTCTGTCCAATTTTTTGGATTTAAATTATTTTGTTTTGCTGCATTTTCTGCAGGCATTCCAAAAGAATCCCAGCCCATCGGATGGAGTACATTATTTCCCTTTAAACTTTTATATCTGGAGAGAACATCACCAATCGTATAATTTCTTACATGTCCCATATGAATTTTCCCAGAGGGATAAGGGAACATTTCTAAACAATAAAATTTTTTTTTATTTTTATTTATTAATGACTTAAAAGTTTTATTTTTTAACCAATATTTTTGCCATTTATCTTCAACTGTCTTAAAATTATATCTTTCCACAATTAATGATTTTTTATTTTCTTTTAATCTTTATCTCCAATTATATATGGATTTTCTTTTTTATTTTTTTCAATTGCATCTTTTCTATATTTGGTAGCTTTCTTTAGGATATTTAAATTTAAATCTGCAACTAAATCATTATTATTTTTACTAATTGAACAATTTGTTAAATTTTGAGAGCACTTCTTTAAAAAAACATTAATGTCTAAAGCATCTGATCTAATTTCATTTGTTAAAAATCTAACAGAAATTTTTACCGCCTCATTTGGTGACCCGCTTTCGCTGTACCAATCAGTTATAACAATTCCACCGCTATAATTTGCAGAAACTAATGGCATAAAATCTAGTGTATCTAAAGTTGCCCTCCATAACGGATTTGAACTAGCAAACTCATAATTAGTTCCAGAGTTTGAGCCGCCCATGAGCCTAAAACCTCTACCTTCCTCGACATTTTTTTTGACTCTTTCTCTAGGATCTGGGGGAAAATCTTTTGCACTAACTTTTTTAGGTTTGAGCGCTTGACAACCTGTTTGGGTCAAGAAAATTAGTATAGATAGTAGAATTAATATATTTCTAGAGATCATAATATTAGGTTTATTAACATAAATTGTTATGTTTAAAATTAGAATATGTCTCATTAAAAGTGTTAGTAAATAGTGAAGAAAAGTGATGCAAAAATACAACACTATAATAAATTTTTGGCGAAGATTACATAATAAGCTAAGAATTATCCCATTATTTGCTAAAAAAGCGGTGTTTATAATTAATTATAAAAAGGAGTACATTTATGAACAATCTAAAAAAAGTAGGATTAACTGCGTTAGCTACTACTTTAGTTTCTTCAGCTTCATTTGCTGGTGAACTAACTGTAACTGGTAGTGCAGCATTATCTTACACTGGTCTTAGCACCAACTCACACACTAATCCTTGGGCTCAAAATAACAGCATCAAGTTTAATGGTGGTGGAGATCTAGATAATGGTATGACAGTATCTGTCTACTATGAACTAGACCAAGGAAACAATGTTTTTGATGACTACAACCTAAAACTAGGTATGGGTGATGCAGGAACTTTGTCTTTCTCAGGTAACTCATCTAGCTCAAGTGGTGTTGACAAACTAAAAGATATCGTACCAACAGCTTACTCAGCAGTTTACGAAGCAACAGACTCTACTGATAGTGGTTTAATTGATGCTTCAGGAAACGCTCAAGCAGGTCAATGGGGTTACGATGTAACAGCAGGTGGATTTGATCTATCTATGTCATACAACCCGCAACCAGGTGCTGCAGGTAAAGCTGCTGAAACTGGTTACGCAGTTAAATACTCAGGTTTAATGGATGGTTTAACATTAAGCGCTGGTTATTTTGATGATGGTGATGAAGCTGAAAACGATACATATGGTATAGAATATACTATGGGTAATGTAACAGCTGCTTACCAAATAACTAAAGTTGACTACACAGCTACTTCAAACACTGACGAAGACGCAACTCACTACGGTGTATCTGTAGCGATTAATGAAGACTTTTCAGTATCTGCTGGTAGACAAGAAATTGAATTTGATGGCCAAGGAGAAGACGAAGTAAACTCTGGTTTTGGTGCATCTTACACAATGGGTTCAATCTCAATGTCTGGTGGATTCAACAAAAATGAAAGTAAAGGTGGAAGTGGAACTGCAGAAGATATCGAAGCTACTATCTTTGCAATCTCATTTGCATTCTAATCATCTGATTAGCTAATTTTAAAAAGGCCCCTTAATTTTAAGGGGCCTTTTTTTTATTCAAAAAAAGAAATAGCCGCAAAACCAAACGGATTTATCATACGAAGCTTTTTAATATTGGTATTATTAATACCCCCCAATGATATATCTTTCATAGAAGTAAACTCTTTTAGTTTTAGGTACTTATAAATATTCAATTGTTTGTTATTTTTATCTTTAAATAGTGGAGAAATGAAAATTTCCTGAACATTTTGAAGTTCTTTAATTCTAATTTCTTTATAGTTGTGTGCCGACCCTAAAATTTTAAAGTTTTTTTTTAACTTTGTTAACTTAAAACTTAAATCTTTATTATAAGATGAAATATATATACCATTTGCACCAATTTTTGTTGCTAATTCGAGATTATTACTTATATAAAAGTTTCTTTGATTTTTCTTGCAAAAATTACGTAGCTTGATCAAAGCACCTTTTGATGTTTCTTTATCTTTATTTCTCCATATAAAAGATATATTTTTATTTTTATTAATTAAATTTGAATATTCAAATTTGTCTATAAAATAATATTTTTTAAAATTTTTAATATGCATCATACGCAGATTAATTTAATTGAAATAGAGGATAAAATTAAGAGTAAAATAAATGAATTATCTTTATCAGGATATAATCCTAAGGTTATTGCCGTATCAAAAACTTTTTTAGAGCCTGATATACTGCCATTATTGGAAAATGGACACCTTGATTTTGGTGAAAATAAAGTTCAAGAGGCTCAAAAAAAATGGATAGGTCTGAAGGAGAGATTTAAAAAAGTTAATCTTCATATGTTAGGTAGATTGCAAACAAATAAAGTTAAATCCGCAGTTGATTTATTTGATTATATACATTCTCTGGACAGTCAAAAACTTGCAAATAAATTAGCTGATGAAATTCATAAAAAAAATAAAAAGGTCAGAATTTTTATTCAAGTTAATTTAGGTAAAGAAAAGCAAAAGTCCGGTATTGATGCTGCTGACTTAGAATCTTTTCATAAAAATTGTTTATTATTAAAATTAGACATAATAGGCACTATGTGTATTCCCCCAGATAACACAGACCCCAAACCATTTTTTAAAAAATTATTAGACTTAAATAATAGCTTGGGTCTTAAAGAAATAAGTATGGGTATGAGTAACGACTACTTGAATGCTTTAGAATATAAATCAACATATTTAAGAATTGGCACAGGTATATTTGGCAAAAGAACTAATTAATTTTGATTTTTGTCTTATTATTAATTAATTTAGATAAAATTAAAAAGTCTTTTTTATTCAAAGTAATACACCCATTTGTAGGAAAAAAGTTCTTCGTTAAATGCAAAAAGATAGCACTCCCTTTAAACTTAATTACATTTTCATAATTATATTTTATTAAAATTAGTAAATCGTATTTATTATCTTTCCTGTATAGTTTTTCATATCTAACTTTAAGATTTTTTTTTATTTTAATTAATTTGTTATAGAATTTGCTTTTTGGGTCATCACACCAACCCATATTTTTTTTAATTGGTATCGATTTAATTTTTGAAAATGGTTTTTGAGTCCTATCTGCCCTATAATATATATTACCTAATCTGAATGTACCCGTTGGTGTTGCAAAGTCACCCTCTCTCTTTTTTTTATTAAATCCTTTTTTTCCAATAGAACACCTAAATTTAAAATCATCAACTAAAAGTGTATCTTTATTTTTGACAATAATTAACATATTTTAAAAAAATGAGCTTTCGAATTTTAATAATATACGAATATCAAATTTTATACCAAGTATTAAATGAAATTAGTGAAAGTTTAAATTTTGAGATTATTCAATCTAACAATAAGGACTTAAAAGAATTTAAGTATGATCCAAAAAATAACTATTTAATTGTCTCAAAAAAAAAAATTGAAGGAATTAAGAACAGTTTAATCTTAGATAATTTACCCATTAGAATTGAAAAACTCATTGAAATAATTAACATAAAGTTTTTAAAAGATAAATTTTTAGATCAATCACATATAAAAATAGGTAAATATAATTTAGATTTAAACTCTAGAAAAATTTCAGTCGGGGACAAAAGTTTAGATTTAACAGAAAGAGAAACAAATTTAATAATTTTTATTAAAGATAAAAAAAATGTAACAGTTAAAGAATTGCAAAAAATGGTTTGGGACTATTCACCAGATTTAGATACTCATACTGTTGAAACACACATTTATAGATTGAGGAAAAAAATGAGAGAAACTTTTGGTAATGAAAGTTTTATTATAAATACAAGCAATGGTTATTCGATAGATTAGTGATTAAATCCTTGCACCTATTTTTTGAATAATCTTTGAGGATAACTCTGTTCCTTTAATTAAACATTCTTTAGTACTTAGTTGGTTAATAATACCATGAAGATATCCTGCAGCAAATAAATCTCCAGCTCCAGTTAAATCTTTTATCTTCAAATTGGGTTGAGCGTTGACCTCTATAATCTGGTCCTGAGTTATTGAAACCGCACCCTTTTCGCCTCTTGTAATTACAACATTTTTTTTAATTTCTTTTGAAAATGAGATTGCCTCTCCAAATGTTTTTGAGCTAATTAAGGATAATATTTCTTGTTCATTTGCAAAAATAATATCTAATTTATTCTTAACTAATTCCAAAAAATGTGACTTGTGTCTTTCTACACAAAAAAGATCTGAAAGTGACATAGCAACTTTTTTTGAGTTAGCAATAGCTTTATCAAAGGCTTTTTTTGGATCACCTTCATCCCACAAATAACCCTCTAAAAAAACCATTTCTGCATTTTTTATATGTTTCTCTTTGATGTCGTTATCATTAACTTTTCCAGCTGTACCAAGAAATGTACACATTGTTCTCTCAGAGTCAGGTGTTATTAAAATCAAACAAGACCCAGTTGGCATTTCTTCTTGTTTTTTTTCATATAAGTATTTTACTTTTTCCTTTTTTAAACCATCCTCATATTTCTCACCAAGACTATCATCGCTTATTTTTCCAATAAATCCTACTTCATTTCCTAATTGAGACAGGCCAACTATTGAATTAGCAACAGATCCGCCTGAAATGGTTTCCTCAATTTTTAAAGATTTAAGTAATTCTTTAAATTCTATTTCATCTATTAATTTCATAGTGCTCTTTGTTAATAAATGTTGTGCTAAAAATTCATCTGATACTTTACAAAGCACATCAACAATAGCGTTTCCAATACCTAATATTTTCATTAAGGTTTTTTTGCAATAAATGGTTTTTTTCGATTAGGATAGCAAGAAGTACAAATTTTACAACTTAATCCATAACAATCTCTGGCTTTACAATATTCTCTTCCATAATAGATTATCTGTAAATGTAATTTGTTCCAATATTTTTTTGGAAATAACCTTTTAAGATCATTTTCTGTTTGGACAACATTCTTTCCATTTGTTAATCCCCATCTCTGAGCTAACCTATGAATGTGGGTATCAATGGGAAAAGCTGGATGACCAAAACCTTGAGACATTACTACACTTGCAGTTTTATGTCCTACACCGGGTAATTTTTCCAGTTCTTCAAAAGTTTTTGGTACCTTACCGTGATAATCTTTAACTAGTATTCTTGATAAATTATAAATACTTTTGGCTTTAATTCGAAAGATACCAATTTTTTTTATTAAAGTTTCTATTTTTTTTTTTCCTAATTTAACAAAGTGCTCAGGTTTATGATATTTTGGATAAATATTCTTAGTCACATTATTTACATTTACATCTGTGCATTGGGCTGAAAGAAGAACAGATATCAATAAAGTAAATACGTTACGACTCTTGAGGGGTACCTTAATACTTGGATATATTTTATTAAGTATTTTTAGTATTATTTTTGCTCTTTGCACCTCATTCATTATTTGAAATTCATTAAGTCTCTCATCGAATATAAGCCAGGTTTCTTTTTCATTAACCAACTCGCAGCTGCAAGCGCACCCTCTGAGTATAATGCTCTATCAAATGCTTCATGATTAAGTCTTATTATTTCTTTACCACTAGAAAATAAAACCTCATGTTCACCAATAACTCTCCCTTTTCTGATTGAATTAAAATTTATTTTTTTTCCATAAGGAAATTTTTTTTTATTTAAATATTTTTTACCGATAATTCCATAGAGGTTTTGATTTTTTCCAATTGCAATTCCCTGACCCAACATTAATGCTGTACCTGATGGGTGATCTTTTTTGAATTTGTGATGAGCTTCAAAAATTTTACTTTGAAAATTATTACCTAAAGATTTTGATGCAATTTCAGTTAGATACATTAAAAGGTTAATTCCAAGACTCATATTTCCAGCTTTTAGAATTGGAATTTTTTTTGAAATTCTTTTTATTATATTTTCTTCTTTTAAAGTGAAGCCTGTAGTTCCAATTACCACTCTTCTTTTCTGTTTAGAAGCAATGTTAAGAACTTCAAGCGTACATTTTGGGATTGTAAAATCTATAATAACATCGCTTTTTCTAAAAGTCTCTGCATTATTCAATTTGGGTACAATGCCAAATATTTTTTTCTTATGTATCTTATTTTCTGTGAGACTATTAATTTTGAATCTATTATCCTTACTTGCAGATTTAATTAATTGTTTTCCCATTCTACCTAAGCAGCCTGTAATCGTTAAATTTATTTTTTTATTTTTCATATTGAAAAAATTTTAAGTCATTTTTGTAATATTCATTCATTTTTTTAATCATGCTCTCATCTAAATTTTTTTTCCAGTCATTTTCTGGCCCCTGATAAAAGAATTTTATTTTTCTATTGTCTTTTAAAGAATATACGTTTTCACCAAACTTACCCTCATTTTCTATGTTTTGAAGGCTTTTAAAATTAGTAGTATCAATTGCATTATTAAGTTTTTTTTGATCAATTTTATTGTCAAATCTCATTAAAGTATTAACAAAAGCTACTAGTTTTTTAAAAGTTTGAGTTGGATCTTTAACCATATCTTCGTACCTGATTGTAACTCTCCGAAAAAGCTTGCTACTTAACCAAGATCTGTAATTAATTCTCCAAGAGTTAACGATATTTGTCTTCGCATAGTTTTTTAAATGTGGATAGTCTTCTAATACTTTATTTTCATCTTGCATAAATTTTAATGCTTTATCATAAGTGTCTAAATCGTTGTGATTTTTAACTGAAGTAATAACATTTCTAGGGTCTCTAATAACATAGATAACTCCCAACGAATATTCAGGTTTTGTAAAATCATTTCCAAAAGCAGTTATTAAAGAATTATGAGTTTTTAAAAACTTTACTTTTTTTTGATCACAAATATCCTTTTGAGAATCCTCCCAATGTTTATGGATTTCCCCTTGTTTAACTTTTTCTTTAAAAAATTGCTTATTTGGATAATCTTCAATTAATTTTAATTTATTTATGTCAAAAATTCCATTTTCACAAAAATAATAAGCAGTTAGAAAAGATCTTACCCATGTATTTCCACTTTTTGGATATGAAGCAATCCAGATAATCATATTTATTTATTAAACTAGGTATTAATTATTTCAACTTAAATATTTTATGATGAACTGTAGCTGAATATATTAACTTTTCCAAAAATCTTTTGCTTTTTGAAAAAATTTTTTAATACTTGGATTAGATTTATCATTTTCTATTTCCCTAAATTTTTCTAAAAGACTTTTTTGTTCTTTATTTAAGAACACTGGAACCTCGGTTTTAATTTGTACATATAAATCTCCAAAATCACCTCTACGCATAAAAGGCATACCTTTACCTTTCAATCTAAACTGTTTACCATCCTGAGTTCCATCAGGTATTCTTATTTTTGCTTTTTTTCCATCAATTGTTGGTATTTCTATTGTTGTACCTAATGCTGCATCAGCAATGGAAATTGGAAATTCAAAAAATAAGTTTACATCAGATCTTTTAAATAATTCATGAGATTTTACATTTATAAATAAATATAAATCCCCACTAGCACCACCCCTCGTTCCTGCTTCACCTTTACCAGCTAGTCTAATTCTTGTTCCATCATCAACACCTTTTGGTATTGTTACAGATATCTTTTTTGAGGTTTGAGTATTTCCTTGTCCATTACAGTCCGAGCAGGGGTTGGTTATTTCCTCCCCACTTCCAGCACATTGAGGACATGTTTGTTGAACTGTAAAAAATCCTTGATTAGATCTTACTCTTCCATTTCCTCCACAGTAAGTACATCTATCAGGACTAGATCCAGGCTTAGATCCATTTCCTTTACAAGTGTTACATTTTTCTGAAGTCGAAAATTGTATGTTTTGCTTTTTCCCTGAAAAGGCCTCTTCAAGTGTAATAGATAAGTCGTATCTTAGATCTGAGCCTCGATTATTTGAGTTTCTTCCTCTAGAGCTTCTTCTTCCACTCCCAAAGTCACCAAAAAAATCCTCAAATATGTCTGAAAAATCTGCACCACTGAATCCTCCAAAACCTCCTTGACTACCGCCACCATTTTCAAATGCAGCATGACCAAAGTTATCATAATTCTCTTTTTTAGATTTATCGGAAAGAACTCCGTAAGCCTCGCTTGCTTCCTTAAACTTGTCTTCTGCTCCTTTATCACCAGGGTTTTTATCTGGGTGATATTTTACTGCTAACTTTCTATATGCGGATTTTAACTCTTCGGGGGAGGCGCTTTTATTTACACCGAGGACGTCATAATAATCTCTTTTTGCCATTTAATACCCCGGACAGATAAACGTATGTTAAGCACTCTTCTCTTTATTTTCGTCTTTTACTTCCTCAAAATCAGCATCAACAACATTGTCCTCTTTTTTTCCTTTATCATCTTTACCATCATCTTTGTTGGAATCCGGTTTAGTATTTTGTTGTGATTTATATATTGCCTCACCAAGTTTCATTGAAGCTTGAACCAGTGATTCTGTTTTTTTCTTGATATCATCAGTGTTTTCACTCTTAAGAGCCTCTTTTAACTGGCTTGAAGCATCTTCAATAGCTTTTTTGTCAGCATCGGATACTTTAGAGCCATGTTCTTTAAGATTTTTATCTGTTGAATGAATTAAAGTATCGGCTTGATTCCGTACATCAACAGACTCCCTTTTCTTTTTATCAGCTTCTTTATTGGCTTCAGCATCTTTTACCATTTTTTCAATTTCTTCATCACTTAGACCACCTGAAGCTTGGATTTGAATTTTTTGTTCTTTACCAGTGCCTTTATCTTTTGCTGAAACATTTACGATACCATTTGCATCAATATCAAATGTAACCTCAATTTGAGGAACACCTCTAGGCGCAGGTGCAATTCCAACAAGCTCGAAGTTTCCTAAAATTTTATTATCACTCGCCATCTCTCTTTCTCCTTGTAACACTCTAATAGAAACAGCAGGCTGATTATCTTCAGCAGTCGAGAATACTTGGCTTTTTTTAGTTGGTATTGTCGTATTTTTTTCGATTAATTTTGTAGAAACCCCACCTAAAGTCTCTATACCTAAAGACAAAGGTGTTACATCTAACAATAATACGTCTTTAACATCACCTTGTAGAACACCTGCTTGAATTGCAGCACCCATTGCTACAACCTCGTCAGGATTAACGCTCTTATTAGGTTCTTTGCCGAAGAAGTTTTTAACCTCTTCGATTACTTTAGGCATTCTAGTCATACCACCAACCATTACAACTTCATCAATTTCATTAGCTGTTATACCAGCATCTTTTAATGCTGTTTTGCAAGGTGGAATTGTTCTTGCTATAAGATCTTCAACTAGCGCTTCAAGTTTTGCTCTTGTAAGTTTTAGATTAATATGTTTTGGACCAGTTTTGTCGGCTGTAATAAATGGCAAATTAATATCAGTTTGTTCAGCTGAAGATAATTCAATCTTAGCTTTTTCCGCTGCCTCTTTTAATCTTTGAAGAGCAAGCTTATCTGATTTCAAATCTATTCCGTTATCTTTTTTAAATTCCGCAATTAAATATTCAACAACAGAATTATCAAAATCTTCACCACCTAAAAATGTATCTCCATTAGTTGATTTAACTTCAAAAACTCCATCACCAAGCTCAAGTATTGAAACATCAAATGTTCCGCCGCCTAAATCATAAACTGCAATTTTCTTATTTTGTTTCTTATCTAAACCGTAAGCCAATGAGGCAGCAGTAGGTTCATTAATAATTCTTAAAACTTCTAGACCTGCAATTTTTCCAGCATCTTTCGTTGCTTGTCTCTGAGCATCATTAAAGTAAGCAGGAACGGTAATTACAGCTTTTGTTACTGCTTGGCCTAAATATTTTTCTGCCGTCTCTTTCATTTTTTGTAAGATAAAAGCTGAGATCTGAGAAGGAGAATATTTTTCTCCCTTAGACTCAATCCACGCATCTCCTTTTTCTGAATTAACAATTTTAAATGGAGCAGCTTCAATATCTTTTTTAACAGTCGGGTCATCAAAGTTTCTTCCAATTAGTCTTTTGACTGCAAAGATAGTATTTTCAGGATTAGTTACAGCTTGTCTTTTAGCTGGTTGTCCTATTAATTTTTCCTTTTCATCTGTAAAGGCAACAACAGATGGGGTTGTTCTAGCACCTTCTGCATTCTCCAAAACTTTTGCTTGGCTACCTTCCATAATAGCTACGCAAGAGTTAGTTGTCCCTAAATCTATCCCAATAATTTTACTCATAATAATTAATTCTCCTGGTCATATATGTGTTATTTTTAATTCTACAAGTTGTTTGAAGCATTATTTAGTCTCTGAATTTTCTTTGGTTTCTTGGGTTTTAGTTGCTTTTTTTTGGGTTTTCTTGGCTACACCGACTAAAGATGGTCTAAGTAATCGATTTTTAATTGTGAAACCTCTTTGAATTTCTTGAATTATAGTTCCCGGCTCTTTTGTATCATCCTCAATTTCCATCATTGCTTGATGCAAGTTAGGATCTAATTTTTTATTTAAACTATCAATCTGTTTAATATCATTTTTGTTAAATATAGATATCAAATCTTTATGAATTATATCAAAATGTTCTAATGTTTTCTTAAGTGCTTCAGTATCTTTCAACTTTTCGTCACTCTCTAAAATACTTTTGGATCTTTCTAAGTTATCTATGAGGCTAAGCGCTTCTTTAGCAAATGAAAAACCACCATATTCAAATGCATCTTCCTTCTCTTTCTCAAATCTTCTTCGTTGATTTTCCATTTCAGCAAATGTTCTAGCTAGTTTATCTTCTAGCTCTAAAATCTTTTCCTCAGGTTTTAATTGTTTTTTTTCTTCCTCATTTTTTTTATTATTATCATTTTCTGTTTCATCTTGAGGCTGAGTAGATTGTGTATTTTTTTCTGTTGCTAAATTTTTGTTTTGATTATTTTCTTTTTGCTCTTTTTCCATGAGATCTTATATGGTAAGAAATTTGGAAATTTCCAGATGTTAAAAAAAAAAATATCAAAAATATTAATTGGCTCAAATAATAAAGGAAAACTCAGAGAAATTAAGGCTTTATTACCAAAATCGATAAAAATTTTCTCCACATCAGATTTTAATCTTAAAAGCCCACCTGAAAATGGACAAACATTTAAAGAAAATTCAATAATTAAATCTAAATATTTTTCAAAAAAATCTAATTTAATTTGTATTGCTGATGACTCTGGTCTTGAAATAGATTGTTTGGATAAAAAACCCGGAATTTTTTCAGCAAGATGGGCGGGATCTAAGGCAGATTTTAGTAAAGCAATTAAGAGAGTATATAAAGAATTAAATAAAAAAGATAAAAATTGGAAAACTAAAAAGATTAAAGCAAGATTTGTATGCGCACTGTCAATTTGTTATTTAGATAAAATAATTGCAAGTGTGATAGGAAAAATTGAAGGTTCCATTTCAAATAAAATTCGAGGAAAAAACGGTTTTGGATATGATTCGATTTTTATTCCAAAAAAAAAGAAACAAACTTTTGGTGAAATGAAGTTTTCTAACAAAAGTAAAATAGACCATAGATCAATAGCATTTAAAAAAATTAAAAAATTTTTCTAAGCTTACCATTATTAATTTCGTAAAAATTTAATTGGTGATTAATTTTATTATCTTTGATTTCAAAAACTCCTATTTTTCCTTTAAATGTATTTTGTGTTTTAAATGATTTGTTTATTTCTAAAGCTTTATTTTTTAGTGATAGGTAATATATTAATCCTATCAAATCATAGCTCAATAATGATAGATAACTTGGTTTATAATCAAATTTTTTGAAAAATTTATTAGTAAACTCATCTAAATTTTGCTTATTAATTGAAGGATAATAAATTGGTTGTAAATTTTTTTCTTTTAATAAACTCTCATCAAACCATTGGTTTAAAGTAATTATATATTTATTTTTTGGTGATACATCAGTGTATAGTAATGAGGTAACAACACTTTTTAAACTTTCATCGAAATCTGCAATTATAACAGAATCAAATTTTACTTTTCCAAGAGTGTATTTTTTTTCAAGTTTTTCTAAAATTTTTTCTTTATTTGGATCTTCAGAATTTTCAATTCTTAATATTTCATCCAATAAGTTTTGTTTTCTGACTCCGTAGTTTGTAATTTTCTCTATTTGTTTTGTTAATTTAGTAGGGTCAATATCATAGTTGTATTGTTTAAAAAATTTTATTTTTGATTCTTTAATTCCCTTTTTAATCTCTATGTCATAATTTAAATTAGGAATTAAAAAAATTGTTTTTTTAATTTCATTCATTTCTAAAAATTTTTTAATTGTGTTCAATTGTGAAGAAGAGTTAATTCCGCTACTGATGACATTTTTATGGAGATCTAAAGTTTTGTTCGTTAATGCTAAAAAAGTAATATTTTTTACGTTATCTAAAAATAATAAATTTTTATAAAAAACTGGACCGATAACTAATGATACTCCCATTTTCTCAAATTCTAAAGCTGAACGCAAAGTTACATCAGGATCTGACTTGGTGTCCTTAGGATATATTTCTATATTATTATTTTTTATATCAATTAGGGCCATCCTTATTGAATTAACTATTTGTTTTCCTATGGACGCGTTTTCCCCAGATAGTGGAGCCAATACCCCAATCTTAATTTTTGACTCCTCAGCATAGGAAATGGATGTTTCAAATAATAAAACTAATAATATAGAAAAAAGAATTTTAAAAAATTTATTCATTTAATGATTTATATAATTTTAGTATTGTACAATTATGACTGTAAACCCTAAATTTCAAAATAAAGAAATTAAAAAAGGTCTATATTTAATACCCACTCCGATCGGAAATTTGGGAGATATTACTTACCGAGCAATAGAAATTTTAAAAAAATCTGATTTTATTTTATGTGAAGATACTCGAATTTCGAGAAAATTGATGGAAAAATTTGAGGTTAAATCAAAATTATTATCTAATCATAAATTTAACGAGAAAAAAAATTTATCTCAAATTATAAATCATTTAAGAAATGATAAAATTATATCACTCATATCGGATGCTGGTACTCCCGGAATATCAGATCCAGGAGCTGTCTTGGTAAGAGAATGTGTTGAGGAAAAAATAAATATCTTTCCATTGCCAGGGCCTTCTGCAGTCAGTACTGCGGTATCTATTAGTGGTTTCTCTGAAAAATATTTTTTTTATGGTTTTTTTCCATCGAAACTAAAAGATATTAAAAATGATCTAAAATCTCTGTCTCAACTAGACTCATGTATTGTTTTTTTTATTTCATCAAAAAAAATAAATAAAGTAATTCCATATATTAAAAATAACTTTTCCGAGAGAAAAATTTTGATTTGTAGGGAAATGACAAAATTTTATGAGGAATATTTAAGATATAAGGTTGATGATTTGAAATCTTTTGATGAAAACTTAAAAGGTGAATTAACTATTGTGCTATCAGAAAGAAATAAAGTAAAAAAAGGTTCTCTTTTATTAAGTGAATCAGATAAGAATAATATAAGAAAAATGATTAAAAAATTAAGTATTAAAGAAATTGTAAATTTAATTTCTCAAAATAATACTATACCAAAAAAGGAAATTTATAATTTTTGCCTAAAAATAAAAAATGAAATTTAGATTTTTAATTTTATTAATATTTACCTCGCTTTTTTTTTCAGGATGTGTTGGCGTTTCCTCTAAGGGAATTTTTGGAACAGGAGTGTCTGTTGCTTTAGACCCTAGATCTTTAGGAACACAGATTGATGACTCTATAATGCAAAAAAACTTATCTGCAAGATTGATAATGATGGACAAAAAATATTTTTTATCTATTAAATCAAAAGTTCTGGATGGAAGAATTTTCTTAACTGGTAAAGTTGATAACCCAGAAGATAAACTTAAAATAACAAAATTAGCTTGGGAAACAGAAGGAGCTAGGTCTGTCAGAAATGACATTAAAATTAAGGAGAGATTTAATTTTCAGCAATCTGCAAAGGATATTCTAATTACTTCGCAGTTAAGGACCGCTTTAATTTTAAATAAAGAAATAAAAGCGACTAACTACCAAATAGATACGTATAAAAAGAAAATTTATGTTTATGGTATAGCTTTAACATTAGATGAAAAAAAATTAGTAGTAGAAGAAGCTAAAGAAATATTAGATGTAGAGGATGTAATAGCTAGTATTTTAATTGTCGATGATTTAAGAATTCAAAAAAATTAATCTTTTTCATAATCAATCACATCTGACGAATATGCGGCAATTGATGCAAGATTAATTATTTCTGAAGTGGAGGTCCTTAGAGGAGCGATTTCTATTGGAAGGCCCAAACCAATTAGTAATGGTCCTATCACCTTTGCTCTACTCATTGATTTTATCATTTTGTATGAAATAGCTGCACTATGTTGACTAGGCATTATCAATACATTTGAATTTCCTACAATTTCTGAAAAAGGATAAAGCTCTTTATATAATCCTTCCAATGCTACATCAGGCTGCATTTCACCATCAAATTTAAAATCTACTTTATCTTTTTTTAAGATTTCAACTGCATCGCTTAACCTCTTGGTCCTCTCAGTAGCAGGTTGTCCAAAAGTAGAATGTGATAAAAAGGCGACTTTAGGATCAAATCCAAATAATCTCACAACTCTTGCTGCTGATTTTGCCATTTCTGCAAGCTGATTTGCATCAGGATATTCAATGACAGAGGTATCACATATAAAAATTGTTTTTCCTCTATTAACTATTAAGTTTAGACCAAACATTATTTCTCCTGCTCTGGGATCTACAACTTGAGTTATCTTTTCAAGTGATGACGAATATCTTCTAGTATTCCCAGTGACCATAGCATCAGCATCTTTACATGCAACCATACAAGATGCCCAAATAACTCTATCATTTCTTACTAAACGATCACAATCTCTCTCCAGCATTCCTTTATTTCTTTGAAGTTTTTCAAAAAGATATTTTGCATACTTTTCTCTTTTCTTAGTATCTTTTGAATTAACAATTTCTATGTCAAAATTTTCACTGTAACCTATTTTTTTTAATTGATTTTTAATTAAATCTTCTTTTCCCACTAAAATTGGTAATCCTAGATTAGAGTTTTTAAATGCTATTGCTGCCTTAAGCATATTTTCATCTTCACCATCCGCAAAGACTACTTTTTTTGATTTTTTCTTAATATAATTATTTACACCCTGCATGATAGTAACAGTGGGGTCTAACCTTTGTCTTAATTGATCTTTGTAATTATCAAAATCTTTTATATTAATTCTAGCAACACCAGTATCTATAGCTGCTTTAGCCACTGCAGCTGGAATTACGCTTATTAATCTTGGATCAAATGTTGAGGGAATTATATAGTCTTTTCCATAATGCGGTCTTTCACCTCCCATTGCAGCAACAACTTCATCTGGCACCTCTTCTTTTGCTAGGTTAGCGATCGCGTGGGCTGCAGCAATTTTCATTTCCTCATTTATTGTTTTGGACCTTACGTCTAATGCACCTCTAAATATGTAAGGAAAACCAATTAAATTATTTACTTGGTTTGGATAGTCTGATCTTCCAGTAGCCATGATTACATCATTTCTTACCTCTGCAACTTCCTCTGGTTTAATTTCTGGATCAGGATTTGCACATGCAAATATTATTGGATTTTTAGCCATTTTTTTTACCATATCCTTTGTCAAAGCCCCTTTAGCTGATAATCCCAAAAATACGTCAGCGTTATTAATTGCATCTGCTAGAGTTCTATGTTGAGTATTAATAGCATGAGCTAGTTTCCACTGGTTTAAATTTTTTCGTCCACTATAGATCACCCCTGTTCTATCAACCATTGTAATATTTTTTTGTGGAACGCCATTTTTTTTAAATAAATTAGCACACGCCATTGCAGATGCACCTGCACCATTTATAACTAATTTTACCTCATCAATTTTTTTTTTGGTTATGTCAAGCGCATTGATTAATGCAGCTGTAGTTATAATTGCTGTACCGTGTTGATCATCATGAAAGACTGGGATATCTAAAATTTCTTTAAGTTTCTCCTCAATTATAAAACAATCAGGAGACGCAATATCTTCTAAGTTAATACCTCCAAAACTTGGAGCGAAATTTTTAATACTGTTTATTATTTCACTATGATTTTCAGAGTCAATTTCAAGATCAATGGAATCAATATCAGCAAACCTTTTAAATAATACTGCTTTTCCCTCCATGACAGGTTTTGAAGCTAAAGCTCCTAAATTACCCATGCCCAAAATTGCAGAACCATTACTTATTACTGCAACAAGATTCCCTTTACTTGTGTAGTCAAATGCAGCTTCTGGATTTTGGCTAATAGCTTTAACTGGTGCTGCCACTCCTGGAGAGTAGGCTAATGCAAGATCTCTTTTTGTTGTCATATTTTTTGAGGAAGAGATTTCAATTTTACCTGGCCTATTATGACTGTGGTAATCTAAAGCTTCTTTATCTGTATAATGATCAATTTTTGTTTTTTTCATTTAGCTTAATTAGGTGTACAAATGAGGTAAATTTAAGACTAATATGATTTATGAATTTAGTTAAGTCAACAGGGACTTTTGGTTTCTATACTATTATCAGCAGATTACTTGGATATTTGAGAGATGTTTTAATAGCAATTTTTCTTGGAACAAGTTTTTTAGCTGATGCTTTTTTTGTAGCATTTAGAATACCTAATACTTTTAGAAGACTTTTTGCTGAGGGAACTTTCAATTCAGCTTTTGTGCCTAGTTACACCTCCGAATTAGTTAAAAATAAATCTAGATCAAATAAATTTGCTAACGATGTTTTTAATTTATTATTTTTAGCATTATTTTTTTTAGTTCTCATAATCGAAGTTTTCATGCCAATTTTTGTTGGATTAATAGCACCAGGTTTTGTTGAAGATACTAAAAAATTTGAATTAGCAACAACTTTAACAAGAATTACTTTCCCTTTTTTAATGTTCGTTAGCTTATCTTCTTTTTTTGGTGCAATTTTGAATTCACACAATAAATTTGCTGCTGCATCAGCAGCTCCAATAATTTTAAATATAGTTTTAATAACTATTTTATTTTTTGGAAGATATTTAGATGATGAATTAATTTATTTTCTTTCTTTTGGAATATCTTTTGCGGGATTATTACAATTAATTTTTTTATATAGATTTGTTAAAAAACATTATGTAGTAGATTTTAACTTTAAATTCAAAATTACAAAAAAAGTAAAAATTTTTTTTGAAAAATTATTACCCAGTGTTTTCTCCTCTGGAGTTACACAAATTAATATATTGGTTGGAACAATCATAGCCTCATTTCAGGCAAGTGCTGTATCTTACTTATATTATGCAGATAGAATATACCAAATTAATTTAGCAATAGCCGGAATAGCTATAGGTGTCGTCGTCTTGCCCCAGCTCTCAAAACATGTTCATCAAAAAAAAAAGAAAAGAATATTATTAATTCAAAATAAAGCATTAGAGCTAAGCATGTTTTTAAGTATACCAGCCTCTGTAGCATTAGTTATAGGATCTGAACAAATTATTTCAGCGCTATTTGGATATGGTTCTTTTACTGAAGTTTCAGTAGTAAATTCCTCAAAGGCTCTTTATTATTTTGCCCTAGGACTTCCTGCCTTTGCTTTAATAAAAGTTTTTTCAACATTTTTTTTTGCAAATCATGATACTAAAACTCCATTTTACATTTCATTAGTTTCTGTATTATTAAATATTTTAATAAGTGTTTATTTTTTCAAAGATTTTGGTTTTATAATTATTCCTATAGCAACAACAATATCCTCATGGTTTAATTCTTTAATATTATTTATTTTCTTAAAAAATAATGATTTTTTCTCATTTAATGAAATTTTTTTCAAAAAATTTGTAAAGATAGTTTTTGTCTCAATTATGATGGGTTTTTTCTTTGAGTATCTTATATTTTTTTTTGAAAATGAATTAAGTTATACCTTTTTTCTTAAATCAGTTTATTTAATATTATGCGTTTTCTTAGCGATATTTTTTTATTTAACACTGTCATATTTTATCAAAGCTTTTAATTATGATGATATTAAAATAAAGTACTAGGGTATGAAAAAAAAAATTTTCTCAGGTGTTCAACCCACTGGAAATCTACATTTGGGAAATTATTTAGGTGCTATTAAAAACTTTGTTGATCTCAACAATGACGTTAATAATGAATGTATCTTTTGTGTAGTTGATCTCCATGCAATAACTGTCAGCCAAAATCCAAAAGAGTTAAAATCAAATATTCATGAGACAGTAGCTACATTTGTAGCTAGCGGTATAGATCCTCAAAAAAGTATAATTTTTAATCAGTCTAGAGTAAGCGCCCATTCGGAGATGGCATGGATTTTAAGCTGTGTTGCTAGAATGGGTTGGTTAAATAGAATGACTCAATTTAAAGAAAAAGCTGGAAAAGACAAAGAAAAAGCAAGTATCGGACTTTATTCTTATCCTATTTTGATGGCAGCTGACATTTTATTATATGACTCAACCCATGTACCAGTTGGAGATGATCAAAAACAACATTTGGAGCTATGTCGCGACATTGCACAAAAATTTAACAAGGATTATGAAATTGAAAATTTTTTTGTAGTCCCTGAACCTTTGATTAAAAAAGAATTTTCAAGAATTATGAGTCTAAAAGACGGTCTCAAAAAGATGAGTAAATCAGAAGTTTCAGATTTAAGTAGAATTAATTTAACTGACGAAAAAGATCAAATAATTAATAAAATTAAAAAAGCAAAAACTGATACCCTGCCTTTACCTTACACAATTGAAGAATTAGAAAAAAGACCAGAGGCCAAAAATTTAGTTGGTATTTACTCAAGTTTGATGAATAACACAATTCAAAAATCTATTGATGAATTAGCTGGAAAAAATTTTTCAGAATTTAAAGAAAAGTTATCAGAAATAATTGTTAATGAAATCAATCCAATTTCATTAAGAATCAAAGAGTTATTAGCTGATAAAGTCTTTTTAGAAAAAATACTTGAAGACGGTCAAGAAAAAGCTAATGAAATTGCCTCAAAAAAAATCAAAAAAATTCAAGAAATAGTAGGCTTTTAAGTTTTTTTCACAAAGCAGTACCATTTTCTTAAATATTGCTTATATATAATTTATGTTCGTTCAAACTGAAATAACACCAAATCCAAATTCGTTAAAATTTATACCTGGCAAGATAGTTTCTAACACTGGATCATTTGAAGTAACTAAAAAGGACAATGTTAATAATGAGCTTATTAGAAATATTCTTTCTGTGAATGGTGTTGAGGGAATTTTTTTAGGTAAAGATTTCATTTCAGTTAATAAATATGACAAAAATTCTTGGAATGATATCAAGCATATTGTTATCTCACATATTAATGAATTTTATGCATCAGGTAAAGAATTTGTAATTAATAAAGATTTAAATGAACAAGATGATAGCTTTGATGAAATTGAGAAAAGAATAGTTCAATTACTTGAGGAGAAAATTCGTCCAGCAATAGCAAAAGATGGAGGGGATATTAAATTTAAAGAATTCAAAAATGGAGTTGTTAAAGTTCAACTACAAGGTAGTTGTTCAGGCTGTCCTAGTTCCACAATGACTTTAAAACAGGGTGTTCAAAATCTTTTGTGTCATTATCTGCCAGAAGTTAAAGCAGTTGAAGCTATTTAATAGATGAAAAAAATCTTTAAAAAAAACAAAATCAAACCTTTCAAAGTTTTTGATGAAAATGGTTTAAATTCACTTCCAAGAATTTTCTTGAGTAGTGCACTTGTTATCTTATTTTTTTATTCTTTGCCAATAATTATAAATTTTACTAGCAATAAGATTGAAAACTCAGCTGGAATTCAAAATAATTCAAAAGCAATACTTGCATACACTCTTAATAAAAAATCTTCAAATTCATCAAATTCCCAAAAACTTAATGAGGATGATTTGTTAATCGATATTTACAGTCTAAATGACCAAGAAACGGATACTGTAAGATTAGATGCTTCAACGATTAAACAGCTTTTTGAAGACACGGATTATAAACTTGATGACGTTAGAAAAAAAAAATTAGTTAAACCTATAGCTCTAACTTTGCTTCCTACAGAAATAAAAATGATAGAAAGTGTAAAAAAGAGAAAAGAATTTTTTATACAAATTGTTTTACCACTGATTTTAGAGGAAAATAAAAACATTAATTTAGATAGAAAAAGATTATTTAACATAATTAATAAGAGCAATAATTCAAAATCCGAGAAGCAATGGTTAGAAAAAAAATATAAACAATACGGTATACCTTCAAGAGATTTATCAATATTAAAAAGAAGAATGGATGTAGTTCCAGTTTCATTGGCGCTTGCTCAAGCTGCTAAAGAGACAGGTTGGGGAACTTCAAGATTTGCTCAGCAAGGAAATGCTTTATTTGGACAATGGACCTGGTCAGGGGATGGATTGAAACCAAAAGAAGCAGATAAAAATGAAGGTCATAGAGTTATGAAATTTAATGTTTTGCAAGCATCTGTTAGAGCTTACCAAAGAAATATAAATACACATTCAAGTTATGAGGATTTTAGATTAGCAAGAGCAAAATTAAGAGATTTGGGTGAACCATTAGACAGCATGATCTTATCAGAGTATTTAGATAAATATGCTGAAACAGGAAATGAGTATGTGAAAGTTTTACAAAAGATCATTCAACAAAATAATTTAAAAGATTTTGATGATGCAAAACTATTACCTTCAAGCATTGAGTTAGAAAGTTTAATTTAAATTTACTATCTAATAATAAATTGCGTTCCAAACCACCTCCATTTACCATTGTCATTTACAGAACAATTAATTCGACCTCTTCTGGGTAAAAATGGTTCCCTAAATTCTATAGTAAGTTCTCTATCAACAAGTTTAATATTCGATTTCATCCATTTATCGCCCTCGTTGGAATAACAGTTAATATTTTCAATATTTTTTTGATTTTCAAAAAATTCTACTTTAAATTTTGGTGGATTATTTTCTTTTGATAATTTTTTTTCTTCAGGTTCTAAGTTTTTATATTCAAGAGGATAATAGTTTATGATTGATTTAAATCTATTAATTTTTCCATATTTTTCATTAATCGGAAATCTTGGAAGTTCATATCTATTTTTATTTACATCAATAATCCCAGAATGTTGTCCAAATGCAATTTTGAAATTTTGAGATATATAATCTCTCATAAATTTTGAATATTCCCCAAACGGGTAAGAAAATAAAGTTGGTACATATCCTAATTTTTCTTTAAAAATTAGATTTGATGTTTTTATGTCATTTAGAAAAATTTCCTCTGATTTATCAATTAAATAATCATGAGAGTGTGAATGATGTCCAATAACCCCAAACTCACTACTTTCAATTTCTTTAATTTGATCCCAGTCCATGTATCCATTATTACCAACAGGTTCAGTGGAAACAAATAATACAAACGGAATTTGATTTTTTTTCAAGTAAGGCCAAGCATTATCATAAAAGGATTGAAATGCATCATCAAATGTAAGAAGAATTTTCTTTTCTTTTTTTGGGAGATTAAATTCATCTTCAAATTTTTTTGGGTGGTAAAAACTTAAATTTGCATCAAAAATTAGTTCCACATGTTTTTTAAAAACATCCATTGAGATATTAGTAGATGGATATTTAAATTCATTAAAACGATGGTACATAATAGATAATACACCTCCATCATTTGAAAAATATTTAACATTATTTTCTTGTGCGTTTGAGCTAAAAGTCAATATAATTGAAAAAATGAATAAATTAATTATTGATGCTGTGAAAGATAATATTTTTCTAATGATCATCTGTAATAATAATACTTATAGTGTTACACATGAAAATAGCAAAAATAATTGCGAAAAACTTATTGTTTTAATAAGTGATTTTTTAGAAAGTAATAATCTAGAAATTAGTAAAATTGATTTAATGTATATAAACAGGGGTCCTGGTAGTTTTGCTGGCATTAGAAACAGTTTATCAATGATAAAAGCAATTCACATGATTAAAAAAATTGATTATTATTGCTTTAGTTTTAAGGATTTTAAGAACAAAGAGGACTTGAGTTATGAAAATATACCTTATTTGTGTAAGAAATTTAAAATTGAAAAAAATTTGATTAATCCTATTTATTAAGGTTAAAATCAAAATATGGTAGATAAAATAGAGCAAAAATTTCAAAAAAAAGGTCTGAAATTAACAGATCAAAGAAGAACAATTGCACGAGTGATTCTAGAGTCAAAAGAGGCATATGGAGAGTCAGACCATCCAGATGTTGATGAGCTATATAATAGAGTCTCAAAAATAGATCCGAAAATAAGTATTGCGACTGTTTATAGAACAGTCAAACTTTTTGAAGAGGCTGGAATTTTAACAAAACATGATTTTAAGACTGGAAAAGCAAGATATGAGCTAAATGATGATCATAATCATCTAATAGATATTAAGACTGGTGAAATAATAGAATTTGTTGATGATGAGATTAACAGACTTCAAGAAAAGATAGCTGATAAATATGGTTATACACTTGTTGATCATAAGCTTGAATTGTATGGGATGAAGAAAAAATCCTAAAAAAATGAATCAAAAAATATTTATCAAAACATTTGGATGTCAAATGAATGAGTATGATTCAAATAGAATTTTTGACTCAATAAAAAAAATTGGCTATGAAAAAACTGAGAAATATGAAGATGCAAACTGCTATTTATTAAACACTTGCCACATAAGAGATAAAGCTAAAGAGAAAGTTTACTCCGAAATCGGTAGAGTAAAAAAAATTTTTAGGTTTAAAAAAAAACCATTAGTCATTATTGCAGGCTGTGTTGCTCAAGCAGAAAACCAAGAAATGCTAAAAAGAGAGCCTTTTATTGATTTGGTAATAGGTCCTCAAGCTTACCATAAAATTAATGAGACGATTTTAAATTATATTAAAAAACAAAAAAAAATTGAAGAGACAGAATTCGATGCAGTTTCAAAATTTGAATATTTTAGTAAAATAAAAAACAAAGTTGGCAAAGTTTCATCCTTTTTAACAATTCAAGAGGGCTGTGATAAGTTTTGTCATTTTTGTGTAGTTCCCTACACTAGAGGACCAGAGTGCTCACGGTCACCTAATCAAATTCTAGACGAGGCAAAATATTTAGCCGATAGTGGTGTAAGAGAAATAACTTTGCTAGGTCAGAATGTTAACGCTTATAAAAGTAATGGTTTTCGTTTATCAGATTTAATATTAAGTATTGAAAAATTAAATGAAATTAAAAGAGTAAGATATACAACATCTCATCCAAAAGATATGACCGATGACCTGATTGAGGTTTATAAAAGTTCAAATAAACTTATGCCACTTGTGCATTTACCAGTGCAAAGTGGATCGAATAAAATATTAAAATTAATGAATAGAAATCATTCTATTGAGAGTTACCTTGAAACATTTTACAAGCTTAAAGAAATTAATTCAAAAATAGAATTCTCAAGTGATTTTATAATAGCTTACCCTGGGGAAGAAAATCAGGACTTTGAAGATACTTTAAATTTAATCAAAAAAGTAAAATTTATAAACTCTTATTCGTATATTTTTAGCCGTAGACCCGGAACAGTTTCTGAAAATTTAGATTTAATTGATAAAAAAACTTCATTTGAAAGATTAGACAGAATTCAAAATGAGTTGTTTGAAAATCAGATTCAAAAGAACAAATCTTTAGAAAACAGTATTGTCGAAGTATTAGTTGAAAATTTTACACAAGATAAGACTAAAACATTCGGAAGATCTAAACACATGACATCAGTAATTTTTGATGGTAATCAAAGTGATGTTGGAAAAATTGTGCAAGTAAAAATTCACAAAAGTAATAGAAGTTCTTTATTTGGTAAAATTGTAGGTAATTCAAATCAGAAAGTTGCATAAATTTGAGTGAAATAATAAAAAAAAATATTGATCAAGTATTAAAGTTTGTTTATTCAGATAATAACTCTTTAAGTGTTATATTTCACAATAACGATTTATTAATGGGTGTAGTTGGCGAATTTAATAAAAATTTACAGGAACTTGAAAAAATTACCAAATGCAGCTTATATTCAAGGGGAAATTCTATTCTTATAAAATCAGATCCGGAAACAAATGAAAAAGTAAAGAATGCAATTCAATTTTTAGTCAAACAATTTATTAATAATGGAAATATTGAAAATAAAGATATACTCTCATCTGTAGACAAATTTATGATTGATGAAAAAATCAAAAGTAATAATGTAACAGATATAATCAAAACTCCGAAAAAATCTATAATTCCCAGATCTGAGAAACAAAAGAATTATGTTAGAGCTTTAAGACAAAGTGATATTGTAATTTCTGCTGGACCAGCAGGAACAGGTAAGACCTTTTTGGCTGTAGCAGTGGGTTTGACTATGCTTTTAGAGAAAAAGATTGAAAGAATAATTTTATCAAGACCTGCAGTTGAAGCCGGAGAACGTTTAGGATTCTTGCCTGGTGATATGAAAGAGAAAGTAGACCCTTATTTAAGACCACTATATGATTCTTTGTATGACCTTTTTGATTTTGAAAAAATCCAAAGAATGATTGAAATTGGAGATATAGAAATAGCCCCATTAGCTTTTATGAGGGGTCGAACTCTTAAAAATTCTTTTGCGATTTTAGATGAAGCACAAAATGCAACAGATACTCAGATCAAAATGTTTCTTACTCGTATTGGTGAAAATTCAAAAATTGTAGTTAACGGAGATCCAACCCAAATTGATCTATCTAATAAAAACATTTCGGGATTAGTAAGATCAAAGAAATTACTTGGGCATTTAAAAGAGATTTCAATTGTTGATTTTGATCATTCAGATGTTGTTAGACATCCCCTTGTATCGAAAATAGTAAAAGCATACTTAAATAATGATTAGAATTAATGTCTTCTCTGAAGAGAAGGCTTGGTCAAAAAGACTAAAAAATAAAGATCTTTTTTTTAAAAAAATATGTAAAGCATTTCCAAAAAAATATCAATTTTTAAACAAAAAGGTATCATTAAGTTTATTACTTTCTAATAATAAAAAAATTAAAAAATTAAATAAGCATTTTAGAAATAAAAATAAACCTACTGACATTTTATCTTTTCCAATTGATAAAAAAATTAGAATTTCAAAAAATATGTATTTAGGTGATATTATAATTAGTTACAATTGTTTAAATAAGCCTAAATCTCAAGACTTAAAATCCTTTAGACAAAAAGTTATTAAAATTTTTATTCATGGTTTTCTTCACCTTTTAGGTTTTAATCATATAAATAATAATGATTATTTTAAAATGTTAAGAGAAGAAAATTTTATATATAAACATGTAAAATCAAAAATTAATTAATTTGAAAAAAAAAATTTATATTGAATCGATTATTTTAATTCTACTAGGTTTTTTTTCATCATTAAGCTTACCTCCATTTAATTATTTTTTAATTAATTTTTTAACTTTCAGTGCTGTTTATATTCTTCTGGTAAAAATTTTTGAGACTAGTAAAAATAAAAAGTTATTTTTTCTCTACGGTTGGTTATTTGGATTTGGATATTTTACAAGTAATTTATACTGGATTTCGATATCATTGACCTTTGATGAAAGTTTCAAGTTTTTGATACCTATCACTATAATTTTGATTCCGGCCTTTTTAGCTTTATTTTATGGATTTGCTTCATTTTTATTTTTAATCTTAAAGCCAAAGAAAAATTTAAGTTCTTTTTTTCTTTTTTCTTTATTATTTGGAACGATTGAATTTATAAGAGGAACAATTCTAACTGGATTCCCATGGAATCTAATTGCCTATAGTTTTTCAAACCAAATTGAAATTTTAAATATTATTTCAATTATTGGTACATATACCTTTAATATTTTTTGCATTTCTCTTTTTGCTAGCACTTCATTTTTAATATTAAGAGACAGTAAAAAAGAAATTATTGTTTGTATTTTATTTCTCACAACAACTTTATTTTTTTATTTTTTCGGATCACAGCGATTAGAAAAATTTAACAATATGGAGGCCAATAAGTTAAATTACAAAATACGAGTTATAAGTTCAAATGTTAGTATTGATAGATTCTATGAAGATACTGACCCCATTTCAGTAATTAATGATCTAATCAAAATTAGTTCACCACCAAATAATGAAAAAATAATCTTCATTTGGCCTGAAGGTATTTTACCAGACATTTCAAAAGATCAACTAAAGGAATACAAATTTTTATTTGAAAATGAATTCAACGAAAATCACATATTATCAATCGGGATTAATGATATAAAAAAAGAAGATCAAACTATAAAATATTTTAATTCATTTACAGTTTATGATCACAATCTTGAAATATTAAAATCATACAACAAAGTTAATCTAGTTCCTTTTGGTGAGTTCTTACCTTTTGAAAATATACTAGGCCATATGGGATTAAAGACAATAACTAACAATTACCAATCTTATTCTAGAGGATACACAAGAAACATTATAGAGGTGAATAAAAAAAATTTTTCAGTGAGACTATTACCCCTAATTTGTTACGAAATAATTTACACTGGAAATATTTTTGATAATAGTGACTTTGATTTCATTATAAATATTTCTGAGGATGGTTGGTTTGGTCAGTCCATAGGTCCTCATCAGCATTTTGTGCACAGTATTTATAGAGCTATTGAAAGTGGTAAATATGTTTTAAGATCTGCTAATAATGGAATAACTGCAATTGTTAATCCCTTAGGAATTGTTGAAAAACTAGTTGATTTAAATCAGTCTGGTTATGTTGATTTGACTGAAACAAAAAAAATAAAATCAACAATATTTTCAAAATATAAAAATAAAATTTTTGTATTTACTATTTTTTTGTATATTTTCTTAATATTTTTATTTAATAGAACTTATAATGAGTAATTTAAAAAATTATCTTTTTACTAGCGAGTCTGTATCTGAGGGACACCCAGATAAAGTATCCGATAGAATTTCAGATATGGTTGTTGATAATTATATTTCTCAAGATCCTTATTCAAGAGTTGCTTGTGAAACATTAACCACAACTAATAAAGTTGTTTTGGCTGGCGAAGTAAGAGGACCTGAAATTAAAAAGGATGAATTAATTGAAAAAGTTAGAACCTGCATAAAGGACATTGGTTACGATCAAAAGGGCTTTACCTGGAAAGAAGCTACTAAAATAGAAAGTCATTTGCACTCTCAATCAGTTGATATCGCCATGGGAGTAGACTCGTCTGGCAATAAAGATGAGGGAGCAGGAGATCAAGGCATTATGTTTGGTTATGCATGTAATGAAACTGAGGAATTAATGCCAGCACCAATTCATTATTCTCACAAGATTTTGAGATTGATGGCTGAAGACAGAAAGTCAGGAAAGTTAAAAAATATAGAACCAGATTCTAAAAGTCAGGTGACCTTTGAATATGTTGATGGAAAACCATCAAAAATTAAATCAGTTGTTATTTCATCACAGCATTCAGCAGATGTAAATCAAGCGCAAGTTAGAAATTTATTGAGACCATATTTGTTTGAGTCAATACCTAAGAATTTTATTGAAGATTTTAATGAAGATGAATTTTACGTCAATCCAACAGGAAACTTTGTTATTGGTGGACCCGATGGTGATTGTGGTTTAACTGGAAGAAAAATTATAGTTGATACTTACGGAGGTGCTGCACCTCATGGAGGAGGAGCGTTTTCGGGAAAAGACCCTACTAAAGTTGATAGATCGGCCGCATATGCAGCAAGGTACATAGCTAAAAATGTTGTGGGGTCTAAAATTGCAAATAAATGTTTAATCCAATTAGCTTATGCAATAGGCGTATCAAAACCATTATCTATCTATGTAGATTTATTTGATAATGATTTAGATAAAAATAGATTTGTAGTTGAAAAGATAAAAGAAAATTTTGATTTAAGTCCTAGAGGAATAAGAGAAATGTTAAGTCTTAATAAACCAATTTATGAAAAAACTTCGGCGTATGGGCATTTCGGTAGAGCTCCAGAGAATAATGGCTCATTTTCATGGGAAAAAACAGACAAAATAAATGTTTTTTCTAAATAGTTTCTGTTGAATTAAAAATAAACTTTATTATATTGCAACTAATTATTGAAAATCAAAAATGGGCATTAGCCCATTTTTTTTTGGAGCAAACAAAAACATGTTAAATAAAAGAGCAGATAAACTGGAATTATTAAGAATTGCTGAGGCTGTAGCTCTTGAAAAATCTATTGATAAAGAGTTAATCATTACTTCGATGGAAACTGGAATTGCTAAGGCAGCCAAATCAAAGTTTGGTCAAGATAATGAAATCAAAGTTTCAATTAATAGAGACAATGGTGATATTGAACTTTTTAGAAGATTGACAGTTTCTGAAAACCCAGAAAATTCAAATACAGAAATTAAACTAGAGGACGCAATAACTATTGATAATAACAACAAAGATAAGTCAATTGGAGATGAGATTTTACAACCGTTGCCATCTTTTGATTTTGGGAGAATAGCAGCTCAAATCGCTAAACAAGTAATAAATTCTAATGTAAGAGAGGCTGAGAGAGATAAACAATATAACGATTTTATTGATAAGAAAGATTCTATTTTAAGCGGTATAGTAAAAAGATTAGAATTCGGAAATGTCATAGTAGACTTAGGTAGAACTGAGGCAATTATTCAAAAGAACGAGCTGATACCAAGAGAGAATATAAAAGCTGGAGATAGGATAAAAGCATATTGTTTTGATGTGAAAAGAGAGCAAAGGGGCCAACAGATATTTTTGTCTCGTGCTCATCCAAAATTTATGGAAAAACTTTTTATTCAAGAAGTCCCAGAAATTTATGATGGCTTAATTGAGATTAAATCTTCCTCAAGAGATCCAGGAAGTAGAGCGAAAATTTGCGTAAAAGCTATAGATGCTTCTCTTGATCCAGTTGGTGCATGTGTTGGTATGAGGGGCTCAAGAGTTCAAGCTGTAGTGAATGAATTACAAGGTGAAAAAATTGATATTGTTAACTGGTCTGAGGATCCAGCCATATTAGTTTCAAATGCACTATCACCTGCAGATGTATTAAGAGTAAATGTAGATACTGAAAGAAAAAAATTAGATGTAATACTAACTGATGAAAATTTGAGTAAGGCTATTGGAAGAAGAGGTCAAAATGTTCGATTGGCAACTAAATTGCTAAATTATGAAATAAACATTATGACTGATCAAGAGGACTCTGATCGGAGACAACTTGAGTTTAAAGAAAAGACGGAGAATTTTGTTAAAAATTTAGAATTAGATGAAACACTTGGACAATTGTTGGTTGCCGAGGGATTCTCAACTATTGATGATATTAAAGATAGTTCTGTTGAAAATTTAGCTAAGATAGAAGGTATTGAAAAAGATACGGCTCAAGCGTTGATAGAAAGAGCAAAAGATTTTCATCAAAAAGATCAAGAAGATATTTCTAAGAGAATCAAAGACCTTGGTCTAGAAGAAACATTGATAAATCTTAAGGGATTAACACCAGGTATGCTTGTTACATTAGGTGAAAAAAAAATTCTTACATTAGAAGACTTTGCTGACCTTGCATCAGATGAATTAACTGGAGGATATGATGTTATAAAAGGCTCAAAAGTAAAAATTGAAGGTTATCTTGAAGATTTTGCATTATCAAGAGACGAGGCAGATGAATTAATTATGTCTGCAAGAAACATTGTTTATAAAGATTAGGTAATGAGTTATGGAAAACAAAAAACCAAAATTAACAATTTCTGGCAAACCCAAAAAAACCATAAATGAGTCTCAAATATCTAAATTCCAAAGCAAAAGATCAGTTGTAATTGGAAAGCCTCAAAATAAATTTATAAAAAAAGGTAGCTCATTTAGACCTAATAATCAAAATTTTGCTTCAAAAGTTAAAACAAATACAAATGATTTTGAAAAAAGAAAGCTAGCAGAACAAAGAGCAACCAAAAGACTCAAAGATGACATTCCTGTAAAAGATAAAAAAATTAAACTTGGAACAAAAAAAAGGGAAGTAAAGCTTACCGTTTCAAGAGCTTTGAGTGACGAAATTGAAGCTAGAGAAAGAAGTTTAGCATCAGTAAGACGAGCTAGAGAAAAAGAAAATAAAAATCAAAATAAAGAACAAAACAAAGATGATATTAAACCTATAAAAAGAGATATTAATATACCTGAAGCAATAACAGTTCGTGAATTAGCAAATAGAATGGCGGAACAGTCAAGTAACGTTGTCAAATATCTCTTTGGTATGGGTGTAACAGTTACAATAAATCAAACTTTAGCAGCAGATACAGCAGAATTTTTGGTTAAAGAATTTGGACATAATCCAATAAGAGAGGAAAAAACAGAGGAAATTATTCAAAAAATTAAAGCATCAAGAGCTGAAAATTTAAAAAATAGACCACCAATAATTACAGTAATGGGACATGTTGATCACGGAAAAACTTCCGTATTAGATGTCTTAAGAAGTGCAAATGTAGTTTCGGGAGAATTTGGAGGAATCACTCAACATATCGGAGCATATCAAATTGAAAGTCAGTCTAATAGATTAACATTTATAGATACACCGGGTCACGCTGCTTTTACCGAGATGAGAGCAAGAGGTTCAAAGTTGACTGATGTTGTAGTTCTTGTTGTGGCAGCTGATGATGGTGTTAAACCTCAAACTATCGAGTCAATTAATCACGCTAAAGCTGCAAATGTTCCAATAGTTGTAGCAATTAATAAGTGTGATTTACCAGACGCTGACCCGCAAAAAATAAAAAATCAATTGCTTGAGCATCAATTAATTGCAGAAGATCTTTCAGGTGAAACTTTAATGGTTGAAATTTCAGCTAAGAAAAAAATGAATTTAGACAAATTACTTGAGGCAATTGTCCTTCAATCAGAAATACTAGACTTAAAAACAGATTTTGAATCAAAAGCCACGGGAGTTGTTCTAGAGTCAAAAATAGATGTAGGTCGTGGACCAGTTGCAACTATTATAGTCACTACAGGAACATTGAAAAAAGGTGATTTTTTTGTAAGTGGCTTGAGGTGGGGGAAAGTACGAGCAATAATTAATGACAAAGGAAAAAATGTAAATGAAGCTCTACCCTCATCTCCTGTTGAAATTCTGGGTATTAATGGTGCCGCAAAAGCCGGAGATGACTTTGTAGTTTTAGAAAGCGAAAAAGAAGCTAAGATATTAAGTGAAAATAGAGCTCAAGAAAAAAAAGAAGGAAAAAATCCTTTGACCTTTGCAACTCAAGATTCAGCATTTTCTAATAATTTGTCTAAGGAACTTAATATGATAATAAAGTCTGATGTTCATGGTTCATCTGAAGCTATAAAAAATGCAATTAGTAAGATTAAACACGAAGAGGTAAAACCTAAAATTATTTTAGCAGATATTGGCATGGTAACAGAGACTGATGTAAGTTTAGCTAAAGCATCAAATGCTGTACTAATAGCTTTTAATGTAAAACCAAGCAAAGAGGCAAAAAAACTTGCAGAAAACGAAAATATTAAAATATCTTCCTATAATATAATCTACGAAGTTTTAGATTATATTAAACAAAGAATGTCAGGTTTGCTTGCTCCAGATATCAAAGAAACAGTTACTGGTACTGCAGAAATCTTAGAGATTTTTAAAGTTTCAGGCGCTGGAAAAGTAGCTGGTTTAAAAATAAGTGAGGGTGAAATTTTAAGTACATCAGACGTCAGGATCATAAGAGATGGAAAAATAGTTCACACTGGTAAAATAAGTTCTATATTTAGGGAAAAAAATCAGGTTAAACAAGTAGCTAGTGGTCAAGAATGTGGTATTACTGTTAAAGACTACATAGATTTTCAAAAAAATGATATAGTCGAGGCTTATAGTTTAGAGTCAACTGAGAGGTCAATCTAATGGTAGATAGAATTGGCAAACCGATATCACAAAGACAGCTAAGAGTTGGTGAAATGATTAAACAATCATTAAGCATGATTTTTATTAGAAATGAGGCTAAAGTACCAAATTTAGAAACAAACACTATAACAGTTACAGAAGTAAAAATGAGCGCGGATTTAAAAGTAGCAAAGGCTTATGTGCTTCCACTAGGTGGAAAAGACGCTGAGGTAAAGATAAATATACTAAAAGAAAATTCTTTTTTGATAAGAAAAATCTTATCTCAAAAAGTAATAATGAAATTTTTACCAAAATTACTTTTTAGAAAAGATGATTCTTTTGAATATGCGGAAAAGATAGAAAATTTAATTAAACAATCAAATAAATAGGTAAATATTATGAGTAAAAAAGTACAAGAATTAGCAATGCATGAAAGAGATACAGGATCTTCTGAAATTCAGATTGCTTTGTTAACAGAAAAAATTGAAAGTCTCTCAAAACATATTAAACAATTTAAAAAAGATAAACATTCGTCAGTTGGGTTGTTGAGAGCAGTAAATAGAAGGAAAAAATTGTTAGAATACTTAAAAAAGAATAAAGTGAATTCTTACAAAAACGTTCTATCAAAATTAAATTTAAGAAAATAGATATTTGGATAGACAAAATAGAATGAAACGAAAAGAACGAAACGAAATGGAAATGAAATGTTTAAAGTATACAAGAAGGAAATTGAAGTAGCAGGAAAGAAAATAAGTTTAGAAACTGGTAAAGTGGCAAGACAGGCGGATGGAGCAATAATCGCAACATGTGGAGAAACGGTCGTTTTAGCAACAGTAGTGGGAGCAAAAAAAGTAAATCCAGATATGGATTATTTCCCATTATCTGTGAATTACCAAGAAAAATATTATGCAGCCGGAAAAATTCCAGGTGGATATTTCAAAAGAGAAGCAAGACCAACTGAAAGCGAGACATTAATCTCTAGATTAATTGATAGACCAATCAGACCATTGTTTCCTGATGAATTTAAAAATGAAGTTCAGTTACTTCCAACTGTAATTTCTTACGATAAAGAAAACGAGGCAGATATTCTATCAATAATTGCCTCGTCAGCAGCATTAGCTATATCAGGAATGCCATTTATGGGTCCCGTAGGTGCTTCTAGAGTTGGATATATTGATGGAAAATATGTTTTAAATCCATCTAAAATGGAATTAGAAAAATCAAAATTAGATTTAGTTGTAGCAGGTACAAAAGATGCTGTGCTTATGGTTGAGTCTGAAGCAAGTGGTTTAACAGAAGAAGAAATGTTAAATGCAGTTAAATTTGGGCATGAAGGTTTTGTTCCTGTGATTAAAATGATTGAGGAATTGTCAAAAGAATGCAGAAAGCCTGAATGGACTGTGGAAAAGAAAGATTTATCTGAAGTTAAGAAAAAACTTCAACAAACTTTTACAGAAGATCTTAAAAAAGCATTTGCGACAAGAGATAAACAAGATAGATCAAACCAAATTTCTGAAATTACTGATAAGGCTAAAAAGCTTTATGAGGAAGATGAAAATTATAATGATCTGGATGTAAATTCTGAGCTAAAAAAAATTGAAAAATCTATAGTTAGAACAGATATTTTAAAAAATAAAAATAGAATTGATGGTAGAGGATTGTCTGATGTAAGACCTATTTCTTGTGAGGTAGGAATTTTACCAAGAACTCACGGTTCAGCTTTATTTACTAGAGGAGAGACACAAGCAATAGTTACTACTACTTTAGGTACGTCTGATGACGAACAAAGAATTGAAAGTTTAGATGGACTACAAAGAGAAAGATTTATGCTTCATTATAATTTTCCACCGTTCTCAGTTGGTGAAACAGGTAGAATAGGAACAGGTAGAAGAGAAATAGGACATGGTAAATTAGCATGGAGAGCTATTCACTCTTCACTGCCATCAAATGAAACATTTCCCTATACATTTAGAGTTGTCTCAGAAATTACAGAATCTAATGGATCCTCGTCAATGGCTACAGTTTGTGGAACGTCACTTGCATTAATGGATGCAGGTGTTCCAATCAAAGAACCTGTTGCAGGTATTGCAATGGGATTGATTAAAGAAGGAGATGAGTTTAGTGTCTTATCAGATATCTTAGGAGACGAAGATCATCTTGGGGATATGGATTTTAAGGTAGCTGGAACTAAAGATGGAATTACTTCACTTCAAATGGATATTAAAATTACTGGTATTACATTTGAGATTATGGAACAGGCTTTAAGTCAAGCTAAAGATGGAAGGATTCACATTTTAGGTGAAATGAATAAAGCAATATCATCCTCAAGATCAGATGTTGGAAAACACACTCCAAAAATGGAAAAAATCAATGTTGATAAAAAAGACATTGCTGCTGTGATTGGAAAGGGTGGAGCAACAATAAGAGAGATTGTAGAAAAATCAGGTGCAAAAGTTGATGTCAATGACGATGGTGTTGTGACAGTTGCAGCACCAGATGAAGAGGCCAGAAGTATTGCCATGCAAATGATTAAAGACATTACCGCTAAAGCAGAATTAAATAAAATTTATTCAGGCAAAGTAATGAAAATTATGGAATTTGGTGCATTTGTAAATTTCTTGGGAAAACAAGATGGACTTGTTCATATTTCAGAACTTGCAGATAAAAGAGTAGCTAAAGTTACTGATGTTGTAAATGAGGGGGATGAGGTAAAAGTAAAAGTGATTGGTTTTGATAGAGGTAAAGTAAAGCTTTCTATGAAACAAGCTGCTGAGTAAATTTTAGGGGCTCCTAGTAACAGAACGTCTCTAATTATTGTAATTTACATTTTCCAATACCATATTGACCATGTTCTGCTCCATCACTATATGAAAGGGAATAAGTTGCATAATTGTTTTGTTTATCAATAATTAATGTTCTAATTTTGCTTTTTTCCATAGTTATTGCAAAAAGTCTAAGATCATTTTCTAAAATGTCCAATTTTTTTTGATAAGTAACTTCAATTTCATGATCAAAAATTGAAATAGTTTTATTGTCGGTAGAGGTAAATGAAAATTTTATATATTTATTTTTCCAATTTTTTTCGCCCTTATTTATAAATTGAGTATCGAGGTTACAGTGATATGTAAAGCTTTGAGCAAATCCGACATTACAAAATATCGAAATTAGAAAAATATATAGATATAGTTTTTTCATAAAACTAGTTTTATCAAATTTATAATGAAGTGCTATATCCAAAAAACTAGGCAAAAGATAATAATGAATTTTTACAATGGAGTGTTTTGATAAAGTGAGAAAATATACCAATTTTTAGTCTAATGTTGGGCAATAGAACGCCCCTTTAAAATAAATTAATTTCCAAAAATAGACTGACTTACAAGTATTATGAAAACTGGTATTAAGGAAAAAAACCAACTATTCCAAAACTCTTTTTTACTAAAATTAAATTTATTCATTATAAATATTGCCAAAAAAGAACACGGTATAGTAAACAAATAAACATAACCTATTGTAAATCCAATTGCATATGCTGCATCTCCATCTTCTTTCAAATTCCAAAAAAATACAAAAATCGTTAAAATTACCAAAAATAAAATTAATTGATTTTTTGATGAATAATTTTTAATTGACTTATATTTTCTACTAAGAAAAATTCCTAAACAAGAAATTCCAGTAATTATTAGTATTGTAGATAAAAGTGAAAAAAATAATATCATACCTAAGTAATATTTTTAGGATCTGGCATCCCAACTTTATTATATCCAGCATCTACATAATGAATTTCACCAGTAACACCATTAGCAAGGTCACTTAAAAGATATAAAGCTGAATTTCCAACGTCATGAATATCTACATTTCTTTTTAGGAAAGAATGGTCTTCATTCCATTTATATAAGAATTTTGCGTCTCCGATAGCAGAAGCAGCCAGGGTTTTAATAGGTCCTGCACTTATTGCATTTACCCTAATGCCTTTATTACCCAAATCTCTAGCTAAATATTTTACACTTGCCTCTAGTGCAGATTTACAAACACCCATTACATTATAATTTGGAATAGCTTTAGTAGACTCGTAAGTTAATGTAAGTAAGCTTCCATCTTTCTTCATTATTTTTGAAGCTTCTTTAGCAACTTCAGTAAAGGAAAAGCATGAAATTAACATACTTTTTAAAAAATTTTCTCGTGTCGTATTTAAATATTCACCCGATAATTCTGATTTATCTGAAAATGCAACTGCATGAACTACAAAATCTATTTCACCCCAATGGGATTTGATATTTTCAAATAATTTTACTATTTCATCTTTTTTTTCAACATCGCAACTAAATGTTACTTTTGAATTTAATTTTTCAGCTAAAGGTATTACTCTTTTTTTTAATGCATCTCCTAAGTAGGTAAACGCAAGATCTGCTCCAGCTTCAGCTAGTTTTTTTGAAATACCCCAGGCAATAGATCTTTCATTAGCAACACCCATGATTAAACCTTTTTTATCTTTCATTAAATTCATAACTAGACCTTTTCAAAAATTAGAGCCGCATTAGTTCCACCAAACCCAAAACTGTTTGACATTACAGTATTTAAAGTAACCTTTGTCTCAGTATTAGCAACTATTGGAAATTTTTTAGCCTCTTCATCCATTTCACTTATATTTGCTGAACCAGCAATAAAATTATTTCTCATCATAATTAAACAATATATTGATTCGTGAACAGATGCTGCTCCTAAAGGATGTCCTGAAAGAGATTTAGTTGAGCTAATTTTTGGGATTTCAGTTCCAAAAGTCTGCTTCACCGCATTTAATTCTGTAATATCTCCAACAGGGGTAGATGTTCCATGTGTATTAATATAATCAATTTTGTTTTTTGCAGTTGCCATAGCCATTTTCATGCATCTTACTGCTCCTTCACCTGATGGCGCTACCATATCATATCCATCTGAAGTTGCCCCATAGCCAGTTAATTCTGCGTAAATTTTGGCTCCTCTAGCTTTAGCGTGTTCATATTCCTCAAGCACCAATACTCCACCGCCTCCAGCAATTACAAAACCATCTCTTGTTTTGTCATATGCTCTTGATGCAGTCTCAGGAGTATCATTATATTTTGATGATAAAGCGGTCATAGCATCAAACATAGCAGTCATTGCCCAATGAATTTCTTCACTTCCACCAGCAAATACAACATCCTGTTTTCCCATTTGAATCAATTCCATAGAGTTTCCAATACAGTGTCCACTAGTTGCACAAGCAGAACTCATCGTGTAGTTTGTTCCTTTTATCTTAAAAGGAACAGCAAGTGTTGCTGAAGCAGTGCTTGCCATTGTTCTTGGAACAATAAATGGTCCCATTAATTTTGGAGTTTTAGCTCTAGTTTTATCTGCAGCCAAAATCACATTTTCTATAGAGGGACCTCCGGAACCCATTACTATTCCAGTTTTGAAATTGCTGACTTCTTCTTCCTCCAAGCCCGAATCTTTAATTGCTTCTTTCATTGCAATATAGTTATAAGCTGATCCTGATCCCATAAATCTAATAGTTTTTCTATCTATATGATCCTCAAGTTTAATATTAGGTTTTCCATGAACCTGGCTTTTAAGGTTATGTTCCTTATATTCTTCAGAAAAAGTAATTCCTGATTTTGAGTTTAAAAGCGATTGATAAACCTCTTCTTGATTATTACCCAAACAAGATACTATACCTAGACCTGTAATTACCACTCTTCTCATTACTTAAATAATCCTACTTTTAAACTATCTGCTGAATAAATTTTTTTTCCATCAGCTAATACTACACCATTAGCTAGACCAACAGTTGTTCCACCTGGAGACATAATTTTTTTCATATCAATTTCATATGTTACTAATTTAACATTTTGTAATACTTCACCAGTAAACTTTACCGCTCCAACTCCTAATGCCCTTCCTTTTCCAGGATTTCCTATCCATCCTAAATAAAATCCAACTAATTGCCACATAGCATCTAAACCTAAACATCCTGGCATGACAGGATCTTCTTTAAAATGACAATCAAAAAACCAAAGATCATTCTTAATGTCTAGTTCAGCTTTTAATAAACCTTTTTTAAAAGCTCCCTTGTCATCATAAATTTCTGTAATTCTATCAAACATCAGCATTGGTGGAAGAGGTAATTTAGCATTACCAGGACCAAATAGTTTTCCCTCACCACAATTTATAAGCTCATCATATGAGTAAGAGTTTTTTTTCATAAAATTGAGTACTCTTATTTACTTGATTTTAAAACTATATAATATATTTATTCTATCAGTTTAGAATAGTTTTAACTAACAATTTGCTCAAATTGTGAAATATATAGAAAAATTAAGAAATTCTGGTTTAAGACCTACAAAACAGCGACTTCAAATATGTGAGGTGTTGTTTGATACTGAAAGGACATTCCATTTTACAATAAATCAGTTAGAACAAAGAATTAAAGACAAGATAGATAATAAAATATCTCTAGCTACAATTTATAATACAGTCCATGCTTTCGAAAAAAAAGGATATTTAAAACAAATTCCTTTAAATTCAAATCAGACTTATTTTGATACCAACGTTACTGATCATCATCATTTTTATGACTTAAAAAAAGAAAAATTAATCGACCTGGAAAATTCTGATGTAGGACCCATAAATATTAAAAGAAAAATTAATGGAAAGAAAATCAAGTCCATTGAGGTTCTAGTTAAACTCGACGATTAAGTTATCAATTTATTCAGTGACATTATTAACCAATTGACACTTATTTAGAACCATTATAAACTGCAAAAATCAACTTAATCATGGGGAATGAATGAGTACTGAAAATTTTAAAAAAAAATCTTTTAAAGCTAATGAGTTAAGCAAGTGTCCTTTCACAGGAGCAGGCACACCTGCAAAGTTCTCTGCAGGGAGAGGTCAAACAGTTAGAGATTTCTGGCCAAACAGTTTAAATCTTAAAATTCTCAGTCAGCACTCAAATTTATCTAACCCAATGGATAAAAAATTCAATTACGCTAAAGAATTTAAAAAACTTAATTATAAGGCGTTAAAAAAAGATTTGAAAAAATTAATGACTGACTCACAAGAATGGTGGCCTGCGGACTATGGTCATTATGGACCATTATTTATCAGATTAGCATGGCATGCTGCGGGTACCTATAGAACAGGTGATGGTAGAGGTGGTGCTGGTACCGGTAACCAAAGATTTGCTCCATTGAACTCTTGGCCAGATAATGTGAATTTAGATAAAGCAAGATTGCTTTTATGGCCAATTAAAAAAAAATATGGAAGAAAAATTTCATGGGCTGATCTATTTATTTTAGTTGGAAATGTAGCTTTAGACTCAATGGGTTTTAAAACTTTTGGTTTTGGTGCGGGTAGAACTGATATATGGGAGCCAGAGGATGATATTTATTGGGGTTCAGAAAAAGAAATGCTAGGTGTAGAGAGATACAGTGGAAAAAGAGATTTAGAGCAGCCTTTAGGAGCTTCACACATGGGCTTGATTTATGTAAACCCACAAGGTCCAGATGCAAATCCAGATCCATTACTAGCAGCACACGATATTAGAGAGACATTTGGAAGAATGGCTATGAACGATTATGAGACAGCAGCTTTAGTAGCTGGAGGCCATACATTCGGAAAATCTCATGGAGCAGCATCAGAGTCTTACAAAGGTCCAGATCCAGAAGCTTCAAGGCTTCAAGATCAATCTACCGGATGGAACAGTAGATATAAATCTGGAAAAGGTGTTGATACAATAAGTAGTGGTATCGAAGGTTCTTGGACTCAAAATCCTACTAAGTGGGATATGGGTTATTTAGATTGTTTATACGGTCATGATTGGGAACTCACAAAAAGCCCAGCTGGCGCTCATCAATGGACTCCAAAAAAAAATGGTCAAAAAATTAAAATGGTTCCTGATGCGCACCAAAAAGGTGTGCTTCATCCACCAATGATGCAAACAACCGATATATCAATGAAAGTTGACCCAAGTTATGGACCAATTACAAAGCATTTTCATCAAAACCCTAAAGAGTTCCATGATGCATTTGCGAGAGCATGGTTTAAATTAACTCACAGAGATATGGGTCCAAGAGTTTGTTACTTGGGTAGTGAAGTTCCAAAAGAGCAATTAATTTGGCAAGATCCAATTGATAAACCAAAGTACAAACTTAAATTAAATGATATAAAAGATTTAAAAAACAAAATCTCTAAATCAAAAATATCAATTTCAGATTTAGTTTCTACTGCTTGGGCATCAGCTTCAACTTTTAGAGGATCAGATAAAAGAGGTGGTGCTAATGGTGCAAGAATAATGCTAGAACCACAGAAAAGTTGGGTTGTGAATAATCCTAAGAAATTATCAATTGTGATAAAAGCTTTAAATAAAATTAAAGACCAATTTGATAATAAAAAGAGAAGTGTATCAATGGCAGACTTAATTGTATTAGCAGGTGGTGTTGGTATTGAGATGGCTGCTAAAAAAGCAGGTCATAAAGTTAACATCCCGTTTTCAGCAGGTAGAGGAGATGCAAGACAAGACCAGACTGATATTCATTCTTTTGGTCTTCTTAAGCCTGTGGCGGATGGTTTTAGAAACTATCTGAATGAAGGAACTTCAAATGTTTCAGCGGAGGAAAAATTGGTTGATAAAGCACAACTAATGGGTCTAACCGCACCAGAAATGACAGCACTTATAGGTGGTTTGAGAGTTTTAAATACTAATTATGATGGTTCAAATTATGGCGTTTTTACAAATAAACCTGGTTCTCTTACTAACGATTACTTCGTAAATCTATTAGACATGAATACTACATGGAAAGAGGAAGATAGATCAGAAGAAACATTTGTAGGAAGAGATAGAAAAACTCAAAAAACTAAATGGAAAGCAACAAGAGTTGATTTGATTTTTGGTTCAAATTCTCAATTAAGAGCTCTTGCCGAAGTTTATGCGTGTGACGACTCTCAACAAAAATTTATAAATGATTTTGTCGCAGCATGGGTCAAAGTGATGAATGCTGATCGATTTGACTTGAAATTGAATTAATTAACACTAAGTAAATGATAATTATATGCCTACAGTAAGTTTCGAAGATTTTTACCAAGTTCCTGATCTCAACTTTGATATTACAAGGTTGAAAAATGATTTGGATAAGATATTAAAAAACAAAAAATTTAAAAGTCCGGGTGTTACACATTTTGGTGCTATTTCAATCAACCAAATACCAAATGATATCAATTCGATTAATGGAAATAATATAAGAGGTAAATACTGGACTATTGCTGACGAAACGGGAAAAGAAGTTGCTAGAGATGTAGATATAGACGAGTCAAAGTACACACAATTAGTCCCTGAATTTGAAAAAACCTATTTTAAAGAAGTCTTTGAAACTTTGAGTAAAAGATTTAAATTAGGAAGAGTTAGACTTCTATTAAAAGAGCCAAGATCAACATTAAGTTGGCATAAAGACCCTGAATGTCGACTTCACATACCAATTATTACTAATAAAGGCTGTTCAATGGTAATTGAAAATGTTGCAAAGCATTTACCTGCTGATGGTAATGTTTGGATAACTAATAACACCAAATATCACAATTTTTTCAATGGAGGTGAACAGGCCAGAATTCATCTTGTAGCTTGTGTTCTTGAAAGCCCTTTTAAAAAATAATGGAAATTACAAACGGTATATTTCAGGCAGCAAATAATATTTATCAAAATAATAAAGGTTCTTTACTCAGAACAGTAATCTATACAATTGGACACTTTGTAATAGCAATCACAGTTTTGATGTTAGTTGCTGATGTTTCGTTTGCTATTGCACTAACGGATGCAATAGTTGAACCTATTGCAAATTCAATTTGGTATTTCATCTTAGATAAATGGTGGGCAAGTAAATCAAAAAAAAAATAAATTTTGTATTTGGGAATTAAAAAAATTAAAATTGTTTATCCCCCTAAAAAGTAGCAAATAGTAATCATTCGCAAAAAAAAAAAGATAATAATAATCATTCGCAAGGATTATTGTTGAAATAAATTTTATTTCTAATTATTTTTTTAGTATGCGGATAGAAAACTATAACTGTAAAAAATGCGGATTAACAATTTCATCTACATGTTCTAAGTGTGATAAAATTGTTGACGTTCAAGTCCTTGACGATGGATGCATAGTTCAAAAAACAAAATGTTTAGAATGTGCAAATACTCCAGTAATTAGGGATGTTTGTGAACAACAAAAATAGTTCGTTATTATAGATTTTTGAGTTGATTAATTAAATCAGTTCAAGCCCCAGGTGTTTTCTATTTTAATCCAGCCCTTAAAACTCCCAGTTTTTACCTTGCACCACTTTTCAATACAATTTTGAAGCAACAAAACCCTACCCTTTTCTATTTTCGCTAAAGGTTTTGAAAAATTGCTTGGCTTACTAAATAAGATTTTATCTTCCTTTGGTATAATCGAATTTAATTTTTTAAGTTGGGAAACATGTATCCATCCACTATTATTTTTAAGATCAATTATTCTTCTAAAATTTTCTTTTTTATCAATTTGCTTGATAGGTAAATCAATTTTATTATATATATATTTTATTGGATACTCAAATCCTGGACCATATCTAACGTTTACTTTATCTTTTTTTAATGAGAGAAATGTTTCGTTCGAAAAAACATAAAATGGAAAAAAAATAAAAATTGAAATAAAAAAAATTAATTTCTTCATTATCTTTTTTATAATCTGTTTTTTTTAAATTTAACTTTTCTAAAATTAAGATTTAAAAGATCTATAATTAATATTTGATTTTTTAAGTTTTGACCAATTTTCATTATCATTTTTAGAGCCTCATTCGCTTGTGTAGTTCCTACTATTGAGGCGGTAGTACCTATAACTCCTTCAAACTCACAATTTAGATTATCATCAGAAACCTTATTTTCTTGATAGAAATTTTTTAAGGACGCCGTCTTATTGTCTTTAAAATCAAATGTAAATACGTGACCATCAAATTTGCTTATTGCTCCTGTTACTAATTTTTTTTTCAATTTTATACAATAATCATTTATTAAGAATTTAGTTTTAAAGTTGTCAGAACCGTCAATTATAATTTCATAATGTTTAATTATGTCTTTGATATTGTTTTTGTTAAGTCTTGATTTGTAAATTTTTATTTTCGTAAATGGATTTATTTCTCTAAGTTTTTTTGCTGCTACACTTACTTTTAATTTGTTAATATCTTTAGAACTGAATAAACTTTGTCTATGAATATTTGAGAGATTAACAATATCATTGTCTATAAGACCAATGAATCCAATACCTGCTCTTACCAGACTTTCTGCTGCAGGGCAGCCCAAACCTCCAATACCGACAATTAAAATTTTAGAGGACAAAATTTTTTTTTGACCTTTTGCACCAATATTTTTCAAGATTAATTGTCTTGAAAATCTTTCAATTTGAGATTTGTTTAAACTGTTTTTCATTTACCAGTTGAACCAAAACCTCCCTCACCTCTTATTGATTCTGGAAGTTCATTTGTTTCCTCTAAATCTATTTTTATAACTGGTGTTAGAATCATCTGAGCTACTCTATCATTGTTACTTATTTTAAAGCTTTTTTTACCATGATTAAATAAAATGACTTTTATTTCTCCTCTATAATCACTGTCAATTGTACCAGGTGTATTTAAAACACTAATATTATTTTTTGCCGCTAATCCCGACCTTGGTCTTATCTGAATTTCATATTCTTTAGGAAATGCAAATGATAATCCAGTTGGTACTAGGCATGACTCCCCCGGCTTTAATTCAATTGATTTATCTATGTATGCCATCAGATCCATACCAGATGCGCCATCAGTTTTATAAGATGGTAATTTAACAGAGGGTTGTAATTTTTTTACTAAAACTTTAACCATTAGTTTAAATGATCAATGATTTTTTCAACTAATTCGTCTGAAATTTTTGATTTAGATTTATATTTTAGTCTGTCTATTTTTTTATCTTTATAAAAAATTGATACCTCATTAAAATCTGAGTCAAAACCAATTGATTCATTTGATACATCATTTGCAACTATCCAGTCACAATTTTTTTCACTTAGTTTTTTATTAGCATAGTTTTCTAAATTATTCGTTTCAGCTGCAAAGCCCACCACAAGTTTTGGTCTTAAGGAGTTATGATTGGAAACATAGTCAAGAATATCTACATTTTTTTCTAACTCTAAACTAATTTCATCTTGTTTCTTTATTTTTATTTTTGAAGATTCTCTCACCTTATAGTCACATACTGCTGCAGAAAATATTGCAACATCGGTTGGTAAACTTTTAAGAGTCGATTGAAACATTTCTTCAGCAGTCTCGACCTTAATCAAATTAATATCATCATTTATTTCTAAATTTGTTGGTCCTGAAATTAAAGTTGTTTCAAAACCTTTTTTTGATAATGATTTCGCGATTTCATAACCTTGTTTACCACTCGATTTATTAGATATATATCTTACCGGATCAATGTACTCTTTGGTTGGTCCTGCAGTTACGATTGCCTTTAATTTATTTTTTATTTTTAAATCTTTGAAATAAATTTTCAGTTTACTTATTATATCTTTAGGTTCTGACATTTTGCCTTCGCCATATTCTCCACATGCCATATCTCCAACCTCAGGACCAATTAATTCATAATTATAGGTTTTAAGTTTTGTTATATTTTGTTTAGTAGATTGATGTTCCCACATTCTTACATTCATTGCTGGAGCAATAAATATTTTTTTATTTGACGCAAGAGCAACAGTAGAAGCTAAATCGTCTGAATTTCCGTTAGCAAGTTTAGATATCGTGTTAGCTGTTGCAGGTGCAATTAAAATGAGGTCTGCCCATCTTGAAAGACTAATGTGATCCATTTCTGCTTCATTTTCTATACTAAAAAGATCTTGATAAACTTTAGATTGAGATAACGAAGTTATCGATAGAGGTGTTACAAATTCAGCACCACTTTTAGTAAGAATTGTTTTTATACTTACACCATCTTTTTTTAAAAGTCTGATTAATTCAAGACTTTTATATGCAGCTATACCTCCACAAATTATTAATAAGATTTTTTTATTATTCAAGTTACTCATGGTGTGAATTAAAATACCAATAGACCAAAAATTACAAGAACTAAAAATCCAATAATAGATTGATTTCTAAAAGCGGTCATTTCTGATTTTTTTGTATTTAACGCGTTATAAGAATTTGAATTTTGTGGAATTTGACCACTAGCTAAATATGTTAGTGCTTGGTTAGCTTTATCCATTATCTCAGGAAATTCTGGCAATCTTTTAATTACCTCAGAAGTACTTTGAATTGTCTCATTAATTGTGGCCATAGGATCTTTTGTTTCTCTTAACCAATTTTCCAGAACAGGTTTAGATGTAGTCCAAATGTTTGTATTTGGATTTAATTTTCTAGCTACTCCCTCAACAACAACCATTGTTTTTTGTAGCATAAGAAGTTGAGGTTGGGTCTGCATGTTAAATTTTTCTGTAACATCAAATAATTGTTTTAATAATTTTCCACCAGAAATATCTTTTACTGTTTGGCCAAAAATTGGTTCCCCGATAGATCTCAAAGCTTGAGCAAGGTCATCTATTGGAACCTCTTTAGGAACCAGTCCAGCAAGCAAATGTACTTCAGCCACTTTACGATAATCTCTTTGGATAAAACCAAATAATATTTCTGCCAAAAATCTTTTACTCATTTTATCGAGTCTGCCCATTATTCCAAAATCAATTGGCACTATATGACCATTGTTATCTATAAATATATTTCCTTGATGCATATCAGCATGAAAAAATCCATCACGCACTGCATGTCTTAGAAAATTCTGGATAATGTCGTTTGCAATTTTTTCAGTATTTAAATCTCTTTTTTTTAGTTCCTCGGTTTCTCTGATAGAAATTCCATCAACCCAATCTAATGTCATTACATTTTCGCTTGTAAAATTCCAATAAATTTCAGGAACTCTAAATCCAACGTCATTTTTAGTATTCTCCGCATATTCGTTAGCTGCTGCTGCTTCAAATCTCAAATCCATTTCTAAGTTTGTTATTTCTTTAAGTAAAAAAACTACCTCAACTAACTTTAATCTTTTTGTTTTTTTTATGAAAGACTCTACTAGAAAAGCAAAAAGCATAATTGCATCAATCTCCTCATTGAAAATTTGTTTTATATTTGGACGTAAAATCTTTATAGCAACATCTTTGAGAGTCCCATTGTCGTTGATTTGAGCTTTATGAACTTGAGCTATTGAGGCTGCTGCAACTGGCTCACTTAAATTGATAATTGAGTCATACGTCTCCTGACCTAAGTCATTTTTTATGATCTCTTTAGCTTGTATAAGTGAAAATGGTGGTAATTTATCTTGAAGATTTTCAAGTTCTTTTGAAAGTTTATCTCCAATTATATCTGGTCGTGTAGCTAAAAATTGTCCAAGTTTTATAAAAGTCGTGCCCAAAGACTCCAAAGAGTCAGATAAGCGTTCACCTTCACTTTTATTTGAGTCTTTTTTTTTAGTCGAAAAAGATAATGATAAAAATTTGAATAGTAGTGTAATTGCTAGTGGTGGCTTTTTAAATTTTGAAATTATCTCTAATATATCTGAACTAGCTATTTTTCGGCCAATTTTAAACAAGGTAATAAATTTTTTTATCATTAAACTTTCCAACCAGTATGAATAGATATTATTCCATTAGAGAAGTTTCTATAATTGCATTTTTGAAATTTATTCATCCTCATATATTCTATGAGTTCCTCTTGATTGACAAAATTATCAATACTTTCAATAAGATAATCATAGGGCTCTCTTTGTCCGACAACGTATTTACCAATTAAAGGAATTAATTTTGAATATTTTTTATAGATAAATTCTAAGTTTTTGTTCTGTATTTTGGAAAATTCTAAACAAAAAAACCTTCCACCTTTTTTTAAAACTCTATAAGCTTCTGAAAGGGATCTATTTAAATCTTTTGTATTCCTTAAGCCAAAACTAATTGTATAAAAATCAAAAGTATTACTTGCGATCGGGAGTTTTTCTGCGCTGGAAATTATCCATTTTATATTTTTATAATTTTTGAGTTTTTCTTTCCCTTTTGCTACCATTCCTTTATTTGGATCAATACAAGTAATATGATTATTAATATCTGTGCGATTTAAATAAAGTCTTCCTATATCTCCAGTACCACAAGCAACATCAACCAAACTCTTATTTTTTGATGGCCCCATCATATTGATTAAATTTTTTTTCCAAAGCCTATGTATTCCAAATGACATAAAATCATTCATTAAATCATATTTATCAAAAACTTGATCAAATACGCCCTGAACTAGCCCTTTTTTATTTTGAAGATGTTGTTGCATTTTTAATTAATTATTCATTTAATATAATAGTAAATGCCAGAATTACCAGAAGTAGAAATAGTCCGACAATCTTTATTAAAAAATATAAAAGGCAAAAAAATCAATAAAGTTTTGGTTAAAAACAGAAACTTAAGATTTAAATTAGAAACTTCTTTTGAAAAGAAGCTAAAAAGTAAATTTATTTCAAATATTAAAAGATTCTCAAAATATTTAATTATCGAGCTTGAAAATAAAAATTTTTGTGTAGTTCATTTAGGAATGTCAGGAACAATTCATATTATTAAATATAAAAAAGACAATCTACCCACCAATACTAGTTTTTATAGTTCACCAAATTTACCTAAAAAACATAACCATGTTGAATTTTTTTTTAAGAATATGAAATTAATTTATAATGATCCAAGAAGGTTTGGTTATTTTCAATTTTTTAATAATTTTAATGGATTAAAAAAAAAGTTTAAAAATTTTGGCCCAGAACCTTTTAATAAGAAATTTAATTCAAAATATTTGATTAATTATTTTAAAAAAAAGGATAAAAATATAAAAAATTTTTTATTAGATCAAAATTTTGTATCTGGAATTGGAAATATATATGCCAGTGAGATTTTATATTTATCAAAAATTAATCCTTCACTATCAGCTAAATATTTAAAAAAAAATCAATGCAAAAATATCGTTATAAATTCAAGAAAAATTTTACATAATGCTATAAGGAAAGGTGGATCAACTATAAGAGACTTTAAAAATACCAAAGGTAAACAAGGTAATTTTCAAAAAGAATTTAAAGTTTATGGTAGATATAAACAAAACTGTAAAAGACCTAGTTGTATGGGAACAATTAATAAAATAACCCAATCAAATAGATCAACATTTTTGTGTGAAATATGTCAAAAATGATAAATATATTATTGACCAGGCCTATTTAAGCGGTTATACCCCTGCAAAATCATGGCTAATACAAAATCAGCAATTAAAAGAATAAGAAGAATATCAAAACAAACAGCAGTTAATAAGGCCAGAAAAAGTAGATACAAGATTGCATTAAAAAAGATGAACGTGCTGATTGAAAATAAAAAAAAATCAGAGGCTTTAAAGTTCTTACCTAAGTTGAATTCTGAGTTAATGAAGATTGCTAAAACTGGAATTATCAAAAAACAAAATGCATCTAGGAACGTATCGAGAATTACAAAAAAAATAAGTTCTTTATAATTTTAAATACTTCAAGTTGATTCAACCAAAAGAATACGCTTCATGTATGAAGCTTTGATTATGAATAACAATATTTAGAATTAGTAAAAAAGTATTATATTTAATTCAATCGTAAATTTTATTTTTATTTCTAATGCATAAAAAAAAAATTTGTCAAAACAATTATAAAAAAAACTTTTTACACAATCCTAGATTTTATTTATTTTCAGTTTTGTAAAATAATTTGTTGCAATAACGATCATTATTGATGTAACTGGACTCTCCTCAAAGAAATGAACAATACGTATACAAATAAAAGTTTTGATAAGATTAATCTTGATTGGAAACTGATACAGTCTGAATTAAAGATAAAGTTGGGAATAGAAGTTTATGAGAGCTGGATAAAAAAAATTGATTTACTTGAAGAGTTTAATAATTATATTCTGTTAACTGTCCCTACAAGATTTATTCGTGATTGGATTACATCAAGATATTTAGATCAGATTTTACAAACTATCAAAAAACATAAAAAACAAATTGTTAGAATTGAATTTAAGATTATAGAAAAAAAGAATGATAATAGTAAAAGTTCAAATGAACTTAATCCAATAAATAAAAATCAAAATGTCTCATTTATAAAAGACTCTCATCTCCAATATAGTCGGATAGACCCTAATAAAAGATTTGAAAACTTTTTAATTGGCTCAAGCAATAAAATTGCTTTTGAGGCTTCCCTTAAGGTATCTGACAATATTTCTTATTATAATCCGCTTTATATATATGGTGGTGTAGGTTTAGGTAAAACTCATCTTCTAAATTCAATAGGTCATCAAATGAGTAAAAATAAAAAAGTAATGTTTATTTCCGCTGAACGATTCATGTATCAATTTGTAAAGTCTATAAAATCTAACGATATGGTTAAATTTAAAGAATATTTTAGAAACACAGATGTTTTGTTAATAGACGATATTCAGTTTATGAATGGTAAAGAGGCTATGCAGGAGGAGTTTTTTCATACTTTCAATGCACTTTTGGATAAAGAGTCTCGAATAATTGTTTCAGCGGACAGGCCTCCTAACAAGTTATCTAGAATTCAAGAGAGAATTAAATCAAGATTTTCTGGAGGCTTAGTAGTTGATATTCAAAAACCTGAATATGATTTAAGAAGAAAGATCATCAATCACAAAATAAATGAATTAACGACGCTTTATAAAGATAAATTAAATATCTCAGATGAAATTCAAGATTTTATAAGCAAAAAAATTACAACTAATGTCAGAGAATTAGTAGGAGCAATAAATCGTATAGTTTCATTTTCAAGGATTTATAACAAACTACCAAGTCTATCTGAGACAAAGATTGTTTTAAAAGATTTATTAAATCTTTCAGAAAATAACGTGACTATAGACTTAATTCAAACAATTGTTTGTAAGTTTTTCAAAATTAGTAAAAATGAAATGTTATCTTCAAGGAGATCAAGATATTTAGTTAGACCAAGACAGACAGCTATTTACCTAACTAAAATTTTAACAACAAAATCATTACCAGAAATTGGAAGAGAATTTTCTAACCGAGATCATACGACTATAATTCATTCTGTTAAAACAATAGAAAAATTAAAACAAAAAAACCCAAACATGAATGATAATATAAATAAATTAAAAAATATTATTTTATATAATAAAGAGGGATGAAATTTAACGTTAATCAAAAAGAGCTTCAAGAGGCTTTAAGCTACTGTCAGGGTGTTATAGAAAAAAGGAGTACACTACAAATACTTTCTAATGTTTTGCTGAATGCAAGTGAGTCAAAATTAACAATTACAGCCACAGATCTCGATTTGATTTTTATTCATAAGATAGAAAATGTTGAAATTTTAGAAGAAGGAAACACAACAACAACTTCATCAATTATGTTTGACATTGTTAGGAAATTTTCTTCAGACAAAAAATTAAACTTATCTATGAATAGCAAAAATAAACTCCAACTAGAGTCTGAAAAATCAATATTCAATTTAAATTGCATAAGTCCTTCGGAGTTTCCATTAACTGATGAAAATTTTAATGAAAATGTGTTTACGATAGAATCTAAAAAATTTTTAAAGCTATTGAACAAATGTAAATTTTCAATTTCAAATGATGAGACACGACATTATTTAAGTGGAATATATTTTCACCAAACCGAAGTTGAAGAGAAGATTTATTTAACTGCTGTAGCTACAGATAGCCATAGAATGTCAATTTCAAAAATAAAGTTAAGTGAAAAAATAAATTTTGATCCAATTATTCTTCCAAAAAAAACTATTTTTCAGCTTTGTTCTTTATTAGATAATTATGATGGTGATCTTAAAATATCTAACTTAAAATCTAAAATTAAGTTTGAATTAACTAATAGTATCTTGATTTCTAAATTAATTGATGGAAAATTTCCAAATTATGTACAAGTAATTCCTAAAAATAATCAAAAAAAATTAGAGACAAATCTTAAATCATTTTTAGGATCTATTGATAGAGTTGCATCAGTATCTTTAGATAAAAAAGATGGAGTTAAGTTTAAGTTATCTAAGGATACATTAAATCTTTCTGTTAATAATACTACTAGTGGCGATGGCAATGAAACTTTAAGTGTTAAATTTGATCATGACTTAGAAATCAGTTTCAATTCAAGATATTTAATTGATGTTGCCTCACAGCTTGATGGGGAAGCAATAGAGGTATTTTTAAATGATACAGGATCTCCAGCTTTAATAAAAGATCCTGGTGATTTTGATAGTATCTACGTTGTAATGCCTATGAAAGGCTAATCTATAAGATTTAATTCTGAATAAATTTTATCCTCCAAGACCCTTAGAAACACATCCTTGTCCAAGTCATTATTAATTCGTTTCATTATAGATATAGTGATAATTTTATTGCTAATTTTTCTTCCTGATTTAGGCCAGACATATCCAGAATTAATCGCAACTGGTTGACATGCAATTTTAAGTTTCTCATAAATTCTAGAAGCTCCTTTTTTAAAAGGTGGTCTATCACTAGGCAAAACCCTCGTTCCTTGGGGAAAAATTATCAAAGGTCTATCTGAATTAGTAATTACATTTGAAATTTCATCATAAAAACTCAGATTATCTTTCGTAATTTGACCTCTTTTAATTGATATGGATCCAATTTTTTTTAAATACCATCCGAAAATAGGTATTAATAATAACTCTTTCTTAAGAATAAATACAGGTGAGTTAAATAAAGTTTGAAGAAAGAAAGTTTCAAACATTGATTGGTGTGATGCCGCTATAAAAAATTTTTCGTCTCTAATAATATTTTCAGTTCCTTTAATTATTATTTTTGTTGAAAGAAAAAATTTTAAGCAAAAACCCGTCCAGCGGCCCATTAACTTACCACCAAATAACACTACTTGTTTAGGTAAGAAAAATGACGGTAAAAAAATTATTGAAATAATAATAATTCCAGTAAAAAAAAATAATGAAAATATAAAGTTTCTTAGCATTGTGTTAAAAGCTAGATTATTTCCGTGTACTTTTGTCTTTTTCTAATTACATTAATCTTAGAACCTTTAATTAATAATTCTATCGGTTTAGGTCTTAAATTATAATTTGAGCTTAAAGACATACCGTAGGCGCCAACATCGCATATAGCTATTAAATCTTTTTCATCTAATTTTTGAAATTTTTTTAACGTTATAAATTTATCAGTGCTTTCGCAAATTGGACCAACAAATTCATATGGTTTATTTGATATTTTATTTGATTTTATTACTGGCAGTGTTCTATGAAATGCCCCATATAATGCAGGTCTCATAAGATCATTCATAGCAGCATCTAAAATTATAAATTTTTTCCTACCACTGTCTTTAATATAAATAACTTTACTAATTAAAATACCAGTGTTGCCAATTATAGATCTACCAGGTTCAAAAATAATTTTTACTTTATGTTTTTTGAGAAAATTATTAATTGCTGAATTATACTTTTTATAATTAAGAGTTTTGTTTTTATCTGAATAATTAATTCCCATACCTCCGCCTAAATCAATAAATTCAAATTGATGATTAGTTTTGTCTAAGATATGGCTAATAGCTTTAAGCATTTTTCTATAGGGCTTATGATCTAAAATTTGACTACCTATGTGAACACTCAAACATTTTAAGTCTATATTTTTTGAATTTTTACAAAAATCTACGATTTTGAGAAATGTATTTTTATTTACTCCAAATTTATTCTCTTTTTTTCCAGTAGAAATTTGATTTAGTGTTTTTGCATCTGTATTAGGATTAAATCTAACTCCAACTCTCACTTTTTTATTTCTTAATTTTGCAAGTCTATTTATTTCCATTATTTCGCTCAATGACTCAGCATTAATGAGTAGTATTTTTTTATTTATTGCAAAATTTAATTCATTAGAAGTTTTTCCAACTCCAGAAAACACTATTTTATTTGGTTTTATTCCTGCTTTTATGGCTATCATAAGTTCACCTAAAGAAACTACATCAGCTCCTAAACCAAATTTTTTAATTTCTCTAATTAAATTAACGTTAGTATTAGATTTAATTGCAAAACAAATTAAAGGTGAAAAAGATTTAAAATTTTCTTTAAATTTATTTACATTTTCTTTTAATTTTGAATATGAATAACAATAAAAAGGTGTTCCAAACTTTTTAGCTATCCTTTGGAAATTTATTTTTTCCAATGTCAGTCTTTTGTTAATATATTTCATGAAGTTTTGTTAATTATAACTGTTGGTATTTTAATCTCCTTGTTAAAAGCTTTAAATTCAGGATCACCTTTCTTTCCACAAGAAACTAAAATACAACAAACTAAAATAACAAATGTAATTTTTTTAATCATTTCAATTTTTTATATTTCCTTATCATCTTTTTGATATTATCAAAAGATGTTCCACCATAAGATTTTTTGGAATTAACAGAATTCTTTAATTCAAACACTTTTAGTACATCATTTGTTAATGTTGGTTCTATTTTTTTTAAGTCTTCCATGGATAATTCATTTAGTTTTTTCTTTTTTTTTTCAGCGAAATTCACTAGTGAAGCTGTTTTTTGGTAAGCTTTTCGAAAAGACATTGAATTATTTTTAACAAGATAATCAGCTAAATCCGTTGCAGTAATATATCCAGAATATGCTAATTCAAGCATTCTTTTTTTATTAGGACTTATATTTTTAAGAATTTCATTAAATATTTTTAAACTTTCTAAAAGTAAATCATAGGATTTAAAAATAATTTCTTTATCATCTTGAAGGTCTTTGAAGTAGGAAAGAGGTAATCCTTTCAATATAGTGAACATTGAAAATAAATTACCAAAAGTAATTCCTGATTTACCTCTTAAGTATTCTAAGAGATCAGGATTTTTTTTTTGTGGCATTATTGAAGAACCAGTAACTATTTTATCTGATAGATTTATTAGATTGAAACCATCAGAATTCCAGATAATTAATTCCTCAGCAATTCTTGATAAATGTAATGAACAAACAGAAACACTATAAAGAAAATCTAAAACAAAATCTCTATCTGCTACAGTATCGATTGAATTATTTGTGGGTTTTTTAAAATCGAGTTTTTTTGTTGTATAATTCCTGTCGATATTAAATGAAGTTCCAGCTAATGCAGCAACACCTAATGGGTTTTCATTTAGATTATCTAGATTATTCTTAAATCTGTCTTTGTCTCTTTTAAACATTTCCACGTATGCCATAAGATAGTGTGCAAATGAAACTGCTTGCGCATTTTTTAAATGAGTAAAACCTGGCATTATAGTATCTATATTTTTTTCGGCTAAATTAATTGAATTATTAATTACGTTACTTAACATCATGTTAATTTGATGATTTGCAGATTTAATCCAAATTTTAAAGTCGGTTATTACTTGGTCGTTTCTAGATCTTGCTGTATGAACATAACCGGCTTCTTCACCAATAATTTGAAAAAGTCGTTTTTCAATATTTATATGAATATCCTCATATTTTTTATTAAATTCAAACTTTTTATTAGATATTTCCTTTTCAATCTTATTCAGTCCGTAAATAATTTTATTTTTTGTCCTAAAAGAAATAATTTTTTGTTTAAATAACATTTCCACATGAGCAATAGAACTTTTTATATCTTCTCTATAAAGTCTTTTATCTACATCAATAGAGCTACCTATTTTTTGTGAGAGATTTGACGAATTATTTCTAATTCTTGTACTCCATATTGTCTGGTTGTTTTTATTTTTTACCATGATAATTAATTATACCTATTTAATATGAGATTATTAATAATATTTATTTTAATGTTATCAAATTCTTTTGCTAGTGAAGTTACTGATATAAAAAATTTAGTCATTAATAAAGAATTAAAAAGTTACAGTGATATAACGTTTTTAGACATCCAAAATAAAGAATTAAAATTAAATGATTATAAGGGAACTCTAGTTATATTGAATTTTTGGGCAACTTGGTGTGCACCATGTAAAGATGAAATGCCATCTCTGGATTTATTGGGCGAAAATCCTAATTTAGATAATCTAAAGATATTTCCTATAAATATTGGCAAGGATACTAATCAAAAATCTCTGACATTCTTTAAAGATTTAGAGATAAAAAATTTAGAAATATATTTTGATTCACCTGATACATTGGCAAGGAAATTTAAATTAAGAGGTCTTCCGACAACTATTTTTTTTAATAAAGATGGACTAGAATTTGCAAGAATAATTGGATCAATCGATTTCACTGATGAAAAATTTATGAGGTGGTTAAGTAATTATAATTAATTTTTAAAAAAATATGCAAAAGCCACTAAAGCTATAATCGCAATAAATTGTAGCAGGACTCTTAATTGCATTAATTTATTAGAGTATTTTTTACTTGTTTCTCCACCTTTAAATAAAGTTCCAATACCTAGAATTAGAACTAAGCCGACGGCAACTAATAAGATTATAGATAATGCTTTTACTAATATTCCAGAAATCATAAAATTATAGTAGGGTGTTTTATAGATAAAAAAACATAAATCAATTACTATGACATTTTGCCTTGATACAACCATTATAAAACCAGAAAAAGATGTAAAAATTGATAACGCAGTCATTTTACTACATGGTTATGGAGGTGATGGTAAAGATATAAGTATGTTATCATTAAACTGGAAAAGACACCTTGCAAATACAATATTTCTTTGTCCTAATGGTCATGAATCCTGTCCAATAAATCCATCGGGTTATCAATGGTTTGATCTTACAAATGATGATCCGAATTACATTTTAGAACAATCAATTAAAGCTGAAACAAAACTTAATCAATTCATAGATGAAATAAAAATTAAATATAACTTAGAAAACAATAAGATCTGTTTGTCTGGTTTTAGTCAAGGATGTATGATGTCAATTAATTTAGGACTTACATCTAAAAATAAGTTTAATTGTGTAGTAGGCTTTTCTGGTAAGATTATTAATCAGGAGGACCTCAAACAAAGAAAAAGAGCATCAACAAATATCCTACTAATTCACGGCGACTCTGATCAAGTTGTCTCACCTAACTATATGTTAGAGGCAAAAGATTTCTTTATTAGATCTAATATTGAAGTAGAGACCCATTTAATTAAAAATTGTGATCATCATATTCCCATAGAGGCGTCTAGTATAGCATTAAATTATATTTTAAAAAAAATAAAATGAGTGCTAAATATTGAAATCATTTTTTATTTAAGTTAAAATTAATTTGTGAATAGTTTTATTGAACAAGATGTGTCATTAGAAAAATGTCCTGCATTAGTTTTAAATGCTGATTATAGACCTTTAAGCTATTACCCTTTATCATTATGGTCTTGGCAAGATACAGTAAAGTCGGTTTTTTTAGACAGAGTAATTATAGTAAGTAGTTATGATAGAATTGTAAGAAGCCCATCATTCAAAATGCAGCTTCCAAGCGTTATTGCTCTTAAAGATTACATAGTTCCTCAATCTAAACCAAGTTTCACAAGATTTAATGTTTTTTTAAGGGATAAATTTTCTTGTCAATATTGTGGAAGTGGAGAAGAACTAACTTTTGATCATTTGTTACCAAGATCAAAGGGTGGAGAAACACACTGGGATAATGTTGTAACAGCATGCTCGGCATGTAATGTTAAAAAAGGTGGAAAGTTACTAAAATCTTCAGGAATGAAACTCAATCAATATCCTTATCAACCATCAACTGAGGATTTACATAGAAATGGAAAGAATTTTCCTCCAAATTATTTACACAAAAGTTGGATGGACTATCTATATTGGGATGTAGAGCTTGAAGCTTAAGATTAAATTTTTTCAGAAATATTAATTGCTAATTTAGACCCAGTTTTGATAATTCTATCCATTATAGCGTAAAAGCCTTTTTTTGTTGCTCCTTCTTCATAAGCAATGTCTTTATGATCTAATTCATCTTGTCTAAATTTTATTATTTTCTTTTTTAATTCTTCTTCGTCAGGACCTAGCTCATTAATTTGATCTAAATAATGTTTATCAATAACTTCTTCAACAGATGCTGTACACAGCATTGCAGCCTTTTTACCTAATAATGTAGATCCAAATCCCAAACCAACTCCTAATAAATCCCATAAAGGTAAAAATTTTGTTGGTTTAATATTTCTTTTTTTTATTTCGTTTTCAAAAAACTGACAATGTTCTATTTCGTGTTCTTTCATATCTTCAATTGTTTTTTTTAAATTTTCATTTTTTACAATAGTATTTAAAGCTAACAATTGACCTTCATAGATTTTAACAGCACCTCTCTCCCCGGCATGATCAACTCTAATAAATTCCTGTACTCTTTTATCTGTTTTTTTCATATTTATAAAAAATTTTCATTAGCGTTATAATAAACAATAAGCTAATTACAATATTAATACTTGTGAGTGATAATCCAAAAATCCTAAATGTCACATCTCTACAGCTTATTGTTTTCTCACTTAATTGTTTAAGCAAATCTTCTTTGGTGATACTTCCGGTCAGATTTTTTACTCCACAAAAAGATGACTCCTCAAAAAAACCCTGTTCAATTCCATAATGATAAATTGAAATAGCAAAAGAGAAGATAAAAGTGATAATTAATAATAAAATCAAAAATTTTTGATTTTTTTTAATTAAAAAGATCACCATTATTATCATAATACTTAATCCATAAGGAATTCTCTCTATTAAGCATAAATTACAAGGCTGATGTCCAAGAACATATTCTATAAAAAAAGCAGATATTAAAGCAATAGAGCTAAACAGAAAAATTATTTTTAAATGAAATTCAGGTTTTAAATTAAACATTAGATTTAAAAATTATATAAAATATTAATCCAATTATAAAAATTAATATTCCAATTATTGTAAACCATTTTGATCCATGCTTATCCATAAATTCACTGAATAAGTATCCAAATTTATAGGAGAAGTATGAAACTAAAAAAAATCTTAATCCTCTAGAAATTAAGCTTATCAAGACAAAAATTAAAAAATTAAAGCCTATAAGACCACTTGCAATAGTAAAAACTTTATATGGAAGAGGGGTAAAACCTGCTAAAAAAAGTATTCCTAACCAAGCATAAAAACCATCATTTCTAACCAAGCTTTCTTTAATATTATTTAGCTTATTCTCATAACCATAAAAACTCATGATCTGTGCTCCAAACTCAAAAAAGAATGCACCAATTGCATAACCAAGCATACCACCTAAGACTGAAAATATTGTCGTTATAAGAAAAATTTTTTTAAAATCAGTTTTTTTGGAGATTACCATTGGAATAACCATAACGTCAGGAGGAATAGGAAAAAATGAACTTTCAATAAATGACACAATCGCCAAGTAGTATTTAGAACTTTTGTGACCTGCCAAATCTAAACATTTTTTGTAGAGATCTTTAAACATTTTTTGGTTTTAATATAATTTTAGTTCTTATACTATTTAATAAATTATTAAATAATCGGGGCGAATGGCGGAACTGGTAGACGCGCACGACTCAAAATCGTGTTTCGCAAGAAGTGAGAGTTCGATTCTCTCTTCGCCCACCAAATTATGCAATTAAGTAGAATAAACAGTTTAGTAGAACTTTTTTTTACAAAGTATAAAGAAATAAGCTCAATTACTGATAAGCCATTTTTAAAATGGTTTAAAGAAAATGAAAAAGATTTTTTGACTTGGGAACAAGTTTCGTCAAAAATTCAAATTTTATCTGAATACTTAAGAGCAAATTTAGCTGAGGGAGACCGATGTATCATATTATCCGAAAATCGACCCGAGTGGCTTATCTCTGACATATCAATTATGAATGCAGGTGGAGTTACGGTGCCATTATTTACAACTTATTCAGAGAAAGATTATGAATACATCATTAATGATTGTACGCCGAAAATTTGTATCGTCTCTAATGAAATCCAACTAAAAAAAATTGAAAAGTTTATCTCGGATGAGATAATAGTTTTATCTATTGAATTTATAAATGAAAGAATTAAAAATATAGAAAATATATTTGATGAATATTTAAAAAAAAACAAATCAGATTCCCATATAAGTTTTAATCAAAATCTCAAAAGAAAAGATCTTGCTTGTATAATTTATACATCAGGAACAACTGGTAATCCTAAAGGAGTAATGCTGAGTCATGGAGGAATCTTGTCAAATTGTGAGGGAGCTCAAGAGATATTAAATCAATTAGTTGAAAATAGTGAAGCTACTTTTTTAACATGGCTGCCCTTATCTCATTCATATGAGCACGCAGTTCAATTTGTTCAAATCTCGCTTGGTGCAAAAATTTATTATGCCGAAAGTCTTGAAAAGTTATTATCTAATATGTCTATCGCAAAACCTACGATTATGACAGCTGTCCCAAGATTTTATCAAAATTTGTATAGTAAAATTTCTATGAATTTTTTAAAGCAAAAAGGTTTTAAGAAAAAATTAATATCTTCAACTATCTCAATAGGAACTAAAAAGCTTAATAATGAAAATTTAACATTGTGGGAAAAATCAATTAATTTTTTTTGTGAAAAACTAGTAAGAAGAAAAATTAAAAATCAGTTTGGTGGAAAACTGAAGGCTTTCGTCTCGGGAGGGGGTGCTTTAGACCAAAAAATTGGAGAATTTTTAAATGCTATAGGCTTGCCTACCCTTCAAGGCTATGGCCTTACAGAGGCCTCTCCTGTTGTAAGCTGTAATATTCCTGGAAAAATTAAGATCGATACAGTAGGGCCTCCTTTTAAAACAAACCAGGTAAATATTGCTAAGGATGGTGAAATTTTAGTCAAAGGTGAAAACGTTATGCTTGGATATTGGAATATGAAAAAAGAGACAGATGAAGTCATAAGAAATGGTTGGCTGCATACTGGTGATATTGGAGAGATCACTAAAGATGGAAATTTGAAAATTACTGACAGAAAAAAAGAAATAATAGTTAGTCTTGGTGGAGATAACATTTCACCATCTAAAATTGAAAATTTATTATGTTTAAGTGAAAAAATTAAACAAAGTTTTGTTTATGGAGATAAAAAAACTTATCTAGTCGCATTAATTGTTACCGATAGCATTGAAAACAGAAAAGATATTACAATTTATCTAGAAAATCTAAATAAAACTTTATCTTTAGTTGAAAAAGTTAAAAAATTTAAATTAATCGTTGAGGAATTTACAATTGATAATGGAATGTTAACACCAACATTAAAATTAAAAAGAAAAAAAATTTTAGAAAAATATAAAGAAGATTTGGAAAAATTTTATTAATTAATTAAAATATTGGATTATAAAGCGCATAAACATTAACTTTTTTACACTTAAATTAATTTAAAAAAATTAATTTTAAGTTTTAATTTTTTAATAATTAAAACTTTAATTAAAGAATTGACATAACGTATATAAAAAAATAAAAATAAGTTAATCACGAATCATTTTGATTCGTTTAACTAAAAAAGGGAGCTAAAGATGCCTAAGAGAAGAAAAAAAGCAAAGAAGGCTAAGAAAAAAGCTAAGAAAAAAGCTAAAAAAAGAAGAAGAAGATAATAACTTAGTATTCTTTAGAAAAACGCTTCTCATAACTTATTGTGTGGGAGGCGTTTTTTTTATTCATCAATCTGTTCCTCTACATCAGAAATCGGTTCTTCAACCGGTATTTCATTACTAGCTGTCTTTGTAGATTTTATCTCTTCATTTTCCTCTTTTTTAATTTGATTTCTTTTTAAAGCTTTATCTAATTTTTTTTGTGTATCTTCTTTGGATAATTCTAAAACAACTTGAAATTCTGCAAGAATTCTATCATAAGCTTTTTCAAAAAGTTGTCTTTCACTATAAGACTGATCTATCATTAAGTCATCGCCTTTATTAAGGTCTCTAACCACCTCTGCTAATTCATAGATTTTTCCGGAAGAAATTTTTGCTTCATATTCTTGAGCTCTCCTACTCCACATGGATCTTTTAATTTTTGGCTTACTTTTTAAAATTGAAATACATTTGTTTACTTGATTGATTGTTGATAATGATCGCATATGAGACTGTTTATTTACAGGAACCATTCCACTAGCTTTATCTTTTTCAAATTTTATAATGTACGTCTCAACATCAATCCCACCAATATTAATTTTTTTAAATTCTGTAATCTGACCCAAACCATGCTTTGGGTATACAACGTAATCTTTTATTTTATAAATTCTTTTCTCTGAACTTTGTTTTTTAACTTTTTTAATTTCAGGTTTTACCTCATTAATCTTGGGAATTCGTAGATTTTGTACCTCTTGTTCTTTCTTTTTTTCAGATTTTTGTTTTACTTTAACTGAAGTTTTCTTAGTTGGCTTAATTTGTTTTTTTATAATTTTAGTTTTTGTTTTTTTTGATTTTACACTTTTTTTAAATATTTTTATTTTAGGCTTGGGTTTTGGTTTTTTTTTAAAGGTTTTCTTTAAAATATTTTTCAAACTTATTTTGCTCATTTTTAAATTTTTCATGATCCGAAGGTGGATCTTTTTTTTCACTTATATTTGGCCAAATCTCAGAATATTGTTTATTGATCTCCAGCCATTTTTCACTTCCTGGCTCAGTATCTGCTTTGATAGCATCCACTGGACATTCAGGTTCACAAACGCCACAATCTATACACTCATCAGGTTTAATTACAAGCATATTTTTACCTTCATAAAAGCAATCTACAGGACACACTTCGACACAATCCATTAATTTACATTTAATACATTTGTCATTTACTATATATGTCACTATGAAATTTCTTTTTTAATTTTTTCTTTAATACTGGCCATAATTTTATTATCAATATACAATAATCCGGCTAATCTTCTCATTAAGTTGGCCTCATAAATATCAGCTTCTTCATTTGAATAAACAATTCTCCATAGAGTTTCTACTATCTTAATTTTATTATGTTCTTCCATACTTTTCACTTCTTTTGTAAAATCCAAAATTTGATTTGAGTTTTCTTCTATTTTTTTTCCATTTAACAATATTTTTTCAATATTTCGATTGTTAGCCCCTATCTCTAAAAGAGCATTTTTGATTATCTTTTCCTCATTTTCGGTATAGTTTTCATCAATCTTTGCTGCATGAATTAGCAAAGCAGCTACTTTTGAGATATCATCCTCTTCATTTTTATTATCTTTAAAGAACATAATTTTAATTGAAATTTAGATTTTTAAGAACTTTAAAAGGATTTTCTTTTAAAATTTTTTTGTTTTTATTTTTAATTACTTTTTTTGGAACATACTTAAATAATATTTCATTATTTTTCTCTAAAACCTTATAACCCATTGATTTTAAAAGTTGTTGAAAATTATCTTTGTTGCATCCCAGTAAATTAAGCATTTCGGGCTTCATTTTAATTTCTTTTTTTTCTTTTTTATCAGAATTGATTATTTGCATGAACAACCTCTCTAAAATATCAATTCTAACATAAGAATTGTTAAATTTTTCATAACCACATAGTAGCATAAAATTTTTATCCATAAGCTTGTTATCATTTAAGAAATTCAGACCAAAAGTTGGTGGTTTCAAATTAAAGTATTTATTATGATAATTTTTCCAAAGTAGAGTTCTTAAAGAAACTGACTCAGGTTTAATTAATCTGTGTAAAAAAACATGGTATCTACCGAACTTAACACCTAAATCTCTTAAAATTTTTCTCTCGCTTTGATCAAGTTTTTTTAAATATTCTGATACTTGTTCTCTTTTAAGCACACCATTATTCTCATAAAGTTGATAGGCTAAAGCTTTAATCGAAGTATTTTTTTCTTTTATGTTTTTTAAGTCAAATAAACTTTTAAGAATAGTTGAAATTTTATTTTTTAACCATTTGTCTAAAAAATTAATTAGTTTATTTCTTTGCTCTTGCTCAAGTATATCATCAACTATCAGCTCAATATTGGGGCTTAAATAGTCTTTACCAGAAACTAATTTACCAATGGGTGAATTGTTCCAATAAATTTTAAAATCTTCACCCAGATCAATTAACCCAGTATCTATTATTGTTTGAATTCTTTTTTCAAGTTCAGGACCAACAGTTTGTCTTGCAGCTTTTTTAAGAGATTTTATATCTGTCTCTAGTGCACCCTTTTTAAGATCAAGTTCTAATTTGAGTCCATTTATTTTTCCTATAAACTGCTCATCAATCATTACTTCATTATTTTCTAAAATTTTAGTGTCAAAATCCATATCTTGTTTTAGACCTCTTGCAAGAACACTTGCTCTTTTATCAATAAAAGTTTTTGTAAGTTCCTCATGCAATCTATCTGACAATTGATCTTCTAATAATTTTGTTTTTTCTATCCAATAACTTTGATTTTCAACCCAATTATTTTTATTAGAAACATAAGACCAAGTTCTAACATTTGCAATTCTATTAGCAAGAGAGTCAACATTTCCCTCTAATTTATCCAATTTCATAAGTTGTATACGCATAAAATTGTCACTTATTTTTCCTTCAGCGCTTGTTAAAAAATTAAATATTTTTTCTATAACAATGATATGATTTCCATAGGTTTTTTTAACAAAATCTGGAATTTGACAACATTCCCAGAGCAAAGTTAGAGTTTGTTTGATATTAGGCATCTTATGAATTTCTAATTTTTTTATCAAATACTTAAGAGCTTTTTCGTCTTCACATTCATGAACTTTTTTTAACCAATCTTTACTAGGTCGTTCTTCTAAAGATTTTAATAAAACAGTAGGATTATTGAAGTTCAAATTAGAATTTCTCCAGAAAAGAGTTCTTATTTCCTCAAATTTATGGTTTTCAATTAAGTCAACTTCCTCAGAATTTATTTCTTTGCAATCTCCCGTTATTCCAAAACCACCATCATTTAGATATCTTCCTGCCCTACCAGCAATTTGTCCTATTTCTGAAAGATTGAGTCTTCTTAACTTTTTTCCATCAAATTTTTTTAAATTAGAAAAAAAAACTTGCTCTAAATCCATATTTATTCCCATACCAATTGCATCAGTTGCAACCAAAAAATCAACATCACCAGACTGATATAAATTAACTTGAGCATTTCTAGTTTTAGGGCTTAAAGAACCCATCACTATTGCGGCTCCTCCCTTTTGTCTTCTAATTAATTCTGCGATTGCATATACCTCCTCAGTTGAAAATGCTATAATTGCCGTTTTTCTATTAATTCTTGAAATCTTCTTATGCCCTGAATAAGTGAGCTTTGATAGTCTATTTCTATTAATAAATTCAATATCGTCGTCTAATTTGGATATGATATTTCTAATCGTATTAGATCCCATAAACATAGTTAATTTTGTCCCTCGCATGTTAAGTAGTCTGTCTGTAAAAATATGACCTCTTTCATGATCTGCACACATCTGTATTTCATCAACACCAACAAATTCTAAAACTTTATCTATTGGCATAGACTCGACTGTGCATAAAAAATATTTTGCATTTTTTGGTATAATTTTTTCTTCACCTGTGATTAAAGCAACTTCATCATTTTTTGTTTTTTTAATCACCTTGTCATAAACTTCTCTTGCGAGAAGTCTAAGTGGAAAGCCTATCATTCCACTATTAAAAGATAGCATAGTCTCTATAGCTAAATGAGTTTTACCTGTATTAGTGGGGCCCAAAACTGCTGTAATTTTATTTTTAATCATTTCTATCTTTGGTATATGTAATTTTTTACCTACAAGATGTTGTTACTGCTAAAGAACAAAAATAGACTAAAACATGACCGAATCGTAGGATAAAAAGTTCTCATTTAATATATTTGAGTTAATTAAACACAATAAAAGAATTTTAATCAATATTAATTATGCATTCTTTTAAAAAATTATTTTATTTGAGATTTATTTTTTAAAATTTTCCAGATGCCATTCGCTGCGGTAATAATATTGTTATTACATTTAAGTTCACAATATAAAAATACTAAAGTTTTTGTTTTTTTTAAAATTTTTACAGATCCAATAATTTCCTCCCCAATTTTTGAAGTACCTATAAATTTTATATCTAAAGAGATTGTGACACATGTTGCATTTTCTGTTGAACGATAAGCTGCTGTTCCAGAGCCAGCATCAATTAAAGCAGATAAATACCCTCCATGGGTTATTCCCAAGGCATTAAGATGGTTTTCATTTACAATTGATTTGAACTCATATTCTGAATTAGAGATATTTCTAAAAAAAAAACCTCCGTTATGTTTCATAAATCCGTTTTTTAAACTTATTTGTTCAAATTTATCAGACATAGTTAATTACAATACAAAACAAAATATTATTAAAATTACAGAGATAATTATAAAAAAATATATAACTGAATTTTGTAGAGATGATTTATTTAACCATTTTATCATTTGTAATAATTACACCTTATAACTTAGACTTTTTGTGTTAGATGTTTAAATTAAATTATTTTGTAGTAGGTTGTCAATTACAATAAGAATAAATTAATTTTATTGATAAAGTTTCGTGTTAATTTTGAGTTATTAGGATTTCTTTAGTGAATTTAACAATTTTATGATTTAATATGTTAATTTTATATATTTATAATTATGGATTCTAACAAAAATTTTGGAATAGTTTTCTTTTTTGTTTTTTTAATTATAGGTCTTTACCCATTAATTAATGAAGGAGATATAAGAAAATGGTCAATAGTAATTTCTTTAATTTTTTTAACATTAGGCCTAATTAACTCTAAAATTCTAACACCTCTTAACAAAGTTTGGTTTAAATTTGGAATATTATTAGGCAAGATCATATCACCATTAATAATGGGATTTATTTTTTTTTTAGTTGTAACACCAATCGGGTTGATTATGAGAATATTAGGAAAAGATTTACTAAATTTACAATTTAAAAAATCAGGTTCATATTGGATTGAAAAAAAGGGTCCAAAAAGTAAAATGAAAAATCAATTTTAAAATGAGTTTTATTAGAGAATTTTGGGAATTTTTAAGGGTAAGAAAAAAATATTGGCTTTTACCAATAATTATAATACTTGCTTTATTTGGAGGCTTGATAGTTTTGACTCAAGGTTCTGCAATAGCTCCATTTATTTATACAATATTCTAAGTGACTGCAATTTTAGGTATTTCCGCATTTTATCACGATAGTGCAGCCTGCATTTTGAAAAATGGTAAAATTATTGCAGCTGCTCAAGAAGAAAGATTTACAAGAAAAAAACATGATCCTAGTTATCCTCAAAACGCTATTGATTTTGTTTTAAAATATTCAAACTTACAATTAAGTGAAGTGGATAAGATAGTATTTTTTGAAAAACCATTTTTAAAGTTTGAGAGATTGTTAGAAACTTATGTAGCTTTTGCTCCTAGAGGTTTTGTTTCCTTTTCAAAAGCTATGCCACTTTGGATTAAAGAAAAACTTTTTCAAAAAAACTTTTTATTTAATAAATTAAAAGAGCACGACAATAATTATAAGTCAGATGAAAATATTTTTTTTTCTGATCATCATTTAAGTCATGCCGCAAGTGCTTTTTATCCATCCCCGTTTGATGAAGCTGTGGTAATAACAGCAGATGGTGTGGGCGAGTGGGCTACAACAACTGTTGCAGTTGGAAAAGGAAGTAATTTAGAAATTAAAAAAGAAATCCATTTTCCTCATTCTTTGGGACTTCTTTATTCTGCCTTTACTTATTACACAGGTTTTAAAGTTAACAGTGGTGAATATAAATTAATGGGTCTTGCACCATATGGAATTCCTATTTACGAAGATAAAATAAAAAAATTGATTGATATAAAAGAGGATGGATCATTTAGGTTAAATCAAAAATACTTTAATTATGCTACTGGATTAACGATGACTAATGATCATTTTAATAAGTTATTCGCACAAAAACCACGCGATCCAAAAAAAGAAAAGATAACACAATTTCACATGGATATTGCAGCTTCAATTCAAAAAGTAACAGAAGAAATAATGATTAAGTTAGCTAGATCAATTCGAAAGACATACAATATAAAAAATTTATGTTTGGCAGGTGGTGTTGCTCTTAATTGTGTTGCAAATGGTAAAATTCTTAGTGAGAAAATTTTTGATCAAATTTGGATACAGCCTGCAGCAGGAGATGCAGGTGGGGCGCTAGGAGCAGCTCTTGCATTGTGGCACATTGAATTAAATAATGAAAGAACTGTAAATTCGATAGATAATATGCAGGGTTCATATTTAGGAACTGAATTTAGTCAAAAAGAAATTGAAAAAGAGCTAAATTCAATTGGAGCAAACTTTAAAATATTTGAATATCAGGAGCTATTAAATAAGACATCTGATTTTTTATGTAATGGAAAAGCAATTGGTTGGTTTCAAGGAAGAATGGAATTTGGTCCGAGAGCATTAGGGAGCAGATCAATTTTAGGTGACCCTAGATCTGAAAATATGCAAAAAAATTTAAATTTAAAAGTAAAATATAGAGAGAGTTTTAGACCTTTTGCACCCTCTATTTTGAGGGAGGATTTGTCCGCATGGTTCGATATTAATGTCGATAGTCCGTATATGCTTCTTGTTGCTAATATAAATTCAAAAAAAAAATTTGAAATGACGCAAGAACAAAAAGAATTTTTTGGAATTGACAAATTAAATGTTAAAAGATCAGAGATACCTGCAGTCACGCATGTTGATTATTCTGCAAGAATTCAAACTGTTACCAAACATACCAATGCACGTTATTACGATCTAATTTCGAAATTTAAAGAAAAAACAGGATGTCCAGTTATAATCAATACTTCTTTTAATGTAAGGGGGGAACCAATTGTTAATTCACCAACAGATGCTTTTAATTGTTTTATGGGAACCGAATTAGATTATTTAGTAATTGGAAACTGTATTTTAGAGAAATCTCAACAAGATCCCAATCTCAAAAAAGATTATTCTAAAGAGTTTGATTTAGATTAAAATAAATTCTTAATATTGGTTAAATAACAAAGTTTGCTAAATATTTTTCTGAACAATGGTGGACCAGGAAAGATTCGAACTCTCAACCTCACCGTCCGTAGCGGTGCGCTCTATCCAATTGAAGCTACTGGTCCACAATTTTTATTGATTATTGTATATCAATATTTAGTGTATTTTAATAATAAGTTTAATTTAGATTTTATGAGCAACCGTTTAAATGAAGTAGTAATTGTAAGTGCACTAAGAACTCCTATTGGAGCGTTTAATGGATCATTAAAAGATATGAAAGCTGACCTTTTAGGATCAATAGTTATTAAAGAAATTTTGAGAGAAACAAAATGTGATAAGAAAAAAATTGATGAAGTAATTATGGGTCAAGTATTAACAGCTGGTAATGGACAAAATCCAGCAAGACAAGCATCAATAAATGCAGGAATACCAATTTCGAAACCAGCTTATATCATAAATCAAGTATGTGGTTCAGGTTTGAGAGCAGTGATTTCTGGTTTTCAATCAATAAAGTTGGGTGAGTCAAAGTATGTAATTGCTGGTGGACAAGAAAATATGTCTGCATCACAACATTCAATTTTTTTTAGAGATAAAAAAAAAATTTCTACTCAAGAATTAAAAGATACTATGATAAACGATGGTTTATTAGACGCATTTAACAATTATCATATGGGTGTAACAGCTGAAAATGTTGCAAAAAAATTTAGTATTTCAAGACTCGAACAAGATAATTTTGCTCTAAATTCTCAAAAAAAAACAGAAACTGCAATTAATACTAATAGATTTGACGAAGAACTGATTAAAATAAATCAAAATGGCATCAATCTTGATAAAGATGAGCATCCAAGAAAAGAGTTAATTAGGTCAGATTTAAAAAAATTAAAAGCGGTATTTCTTAAAGATGGAACTGTGACACCTGGAAACTCATCGGGAATTAACGATGGTGCCGCCGCTTTATTGTTAACAACTTTAGAGGAAGCTAAAAAAAAATCAATTCGACCATTAGTAAAGATAATTTCATGGGCTTCAGTTGGAGTTGATCCAGCTCTAATGGGTCTCGGACCAATAGAGGCTGTTCGTAAAGCAGTCAAAAAAGCAAAATGGAATTTGAATGATATAGATCTATTTGAAATTAATGAAGCTTTTGCAGCTCAAAGCATTGCAGTAATACGTGAATTGAATATTGAAGAGCATAAAGTTAATGTTAATGGAGGAGCCATCGCTTTAGGTCACCCAATAGGAGCATCAGGTGCCAGAATATTAGTTACTCTTATTCATGAAATGATAAAACAGAAAAAGAATAAAGGTTGTGCAACATTATGTATAGGTGGTGGAATGGGTATAGCTTTGTGTATTGAGAGAATTTAAGAATTAATCTTTCTAAATTTCTCCTCAAGCAAAATTTTCTGTATCCAAATTTTAGCATCCAAATAGGTGCTTTCTTTTGGTTGAAATAGCGAATTAAATAACTTTTTAATCATTTTTAAGATTTACATTTAAAGAGTGTCAAAAAATTGAGCAGAATGTGTTAAAATTAGCAATTAAGTAGATTTTTATAGTGTATAAGATCTTATTATTCAATGAGTGAAAAATTATTAGTTCCTGATTTAGGCGATTTTGAAAATGTTGAGGTAATAGAATTACTCGTCAAAGAAGGTCAAGAAATAGCAAAAGACGATTCTGTAATAACTATTGAGAGTGATAAATCAAGTGTTGAAATACCCTCAACATTATCAGGTATAATTGATTCAATAAAAGTGAAAGTTGGTGACAAAGTTTCAAAAGGAGATTTGATTTTAAGTATATTAGGTTCAGATAATAAAACTTCCCCTTTAAAAACTATCCCTAAAGATACTGAAAATCTAATTCAAGAAGCAGAAAAATCATTGGAAAAAAAACAAGAGCAAAGCCTCCAGAAAAATAATAATGAGATAAAAAAATCTGAAATAATTCAAGTTATTAAAGATGGTGATGTTGATCCATTGGAAACAAACGAATGGCTGGAATCTCTTTCAGCAGTAATTGAGAAAGACGGCAATCAAAGAGCACATTATTTAATTAAAGAATTAATAAATAAAGCTTATATGGAGGGTGCAAATATTCCTTACACGCAAAACACACCTTATATAAATACTATTCCAGCAAATGAGGAAAAAAAGTCGAATGGTGATCAAAATATTGAGAGAAGAATTAGATCACTTATAAGATGGAATTCTGCGGCAATGGTTGTTCGTGCAAACAAAAAATTTCCTGAACTTGGGGGACACATCGGAACATTTGCATCTGCTGCCACACTTTATGATGTAGGCATGAATCATTTTTGGCGAGCTAAAAATAATAGATTTGGTGGAGATCTGATTTACTTTCAAGGACATAGTGCTCCAGGAATGTATGCAAGAGCATTTCTTGAAGGGAGACTTAATGAAAAACAATTAGATAGTTTTAGACAGGAGGTTAATCCAGGCGGTTTATCATCTTACCCACATCCATGGTTGATGCCAAACTTTTGGCAATTCCCTACAGTTTCAATGGGTTTAGGACCAATGTTGGCAATTTATCAAGCTAGGTATATGAAGTATTTGATTAATAGGGGTCTTATTAAAGATGAAGGTAGAAAAGTGTGGGCCTTTTTAGGTGATGGTGAGATGGATGAACCAGAGTCTTTAGGAGCAATTGGTTTAGCAGCAAGAGAAAATTTAGATAATTTAATATTCGTAATTAATTGTAACCTTCAAAGATTAGACGGACCAGTAAGAGGCAATGGAAAAATTATACAAGAATTAGAAGGCATCTTTAGAGGTGCTGGCTGGAATGTAATAAAAGTAATTTGGGGCTCTTATTGGGATCCATTATTAGCAAATGATAAAACTGGTCATTTAATAAAAACAATGAATGAGACAGTGGATGGAGAATATCAAGCTATGAAAGCAAGAGATGGCTCTTATGTGAGAGAAAAGTTTTTTGGTAAATATAAAGAAACAAAAGAGTTAGTTTCGAGTCTCTCGGACAAAGACATTTGGAGATTAAATAGAGGTGGCCATGATCCACACAAAGTTTTTGCAGCTTACGATAAAGCGTCCAAAAATATTGGAAGTCCAACTGTTGTTATAGCAAAAACTATCAAAGGCTATGGAATGGGAAAAAGTGGAGAGAGTGTAAACACAACTCATCAAACTAAAAAATTAGATATAGATGATTTAATGTATTATAGGGACAGATTTGATGTTCCGTTAACGGATAAACAAGTTCAAAATATTGAATATTATAAGCCAGATCAAAATTCACCTGAAATAAAATACATTAAAGAAAGAAGACTCCAGTTGGGTGGCTTTATTCCAGAGAGAACCACTTATGCAAAACCTATTAAAACACCTCCGAAAAATATTTTTGATAACATGAAAGAGTCCACAGGAGATAAAGAAATGTCAACAACAATGGCATTAGTTAGAATGTTAACAAATCTTTTAAGAGACAAAAATGTTGCTCCAAGATTAGTTCCAATTATTCCAGATGAAGCCAGAACTTTTGGTATGGAAGGTTTTTTTCAAAAAATAGGTATTTATGCTCATGAAGGACAAAAATATGAACCGGAGGACTCTGCACAATTAAGTTCATATAGAGAGGATAAAAGTGGACAAGTTTTAGAAGAGGGGATTAATGAAGCAGGAGCAATGTCATCTTGGATTGCAGCTGGAACATCTTATACAAATCATGACATTGAAATGATCCCCATTTATCTTTTTTACTCAATGTTTGGTTTTCAAAGAATAGGAGATTTTGCTTGGGCTGGAGCAGACAGTCAATCTAGAGGTTTCTTAATTGGTGCTACAGCAGGAAGAACAACTTTAGCTGGAGAAGGTTTACAACATCAAGATGGTCATAGTCATTTATTGGCGTCAACAATTCCAAATTGTAAATCTTATGATCCAACATTCCATTATGAATTAGCAACTATTTTTAGAGAAGGCTTGAGACGAATGCATGAGAAAAAAGAAAATATTTTTTATTATATTACAACCATGAATGAAAACTATCCTCATCCTGCTATGCCAAAAGATAAATCATGTGAAGAAGGTATTTTAAAAGGAATGTATAAGATTAAAGAATTCAATAAGTATAAAAAAACTAAAATTCAATTTTTAGGATCAGGTACAATTTTAAGAGAAATGATTGCAGGCGCTGAAATACTACAAAAAGAGTATCAAATTGATAGTGAAGTTTGGAGTGTAACTAGTTTTAATGAATTAAGAAGAGATGGCTTAGAAGTTGAAAGATATAATCTTTTGAATCCAGATAAAGAGCCTAAAAAATCATATGTTGAAAATTGTTTAGGTAAAACAGAGGGACCTATTTTAGCTGCCTCTGATTATATGAGAATGAATTCAGACCAAATTCGACCTTATATAGATAAAAGTTTTTATTCATTAGGAACAGATGGATTTGGTCGTAGTGATACGAGAAAAAATTTAAGAAAGTTTTTTGAAGTTGATAAAGAGCATATTGTTACTTATGGACTAAGTATTTTAGCTAAGGAACAATTAATTGCCTCAAAATACGCTCAAGAGGCAATAAAAAGATATAAAATTGATAAAGAAAAACCAATGCCAACAAAATTATAATGTCCAAGAAAGATATTAAAGTTCCAAATATCGGTGAATTTAAAGATGTAGAGGTTATTGAAGTTTTAATCAAAAAAGGTCAAAAAATAAAAAAGAATGATCCATTAATTACTATTGAAAGTGATAAATCAAGTGTAGAGATACCGTCATTAGATGAAGGTATAGTAATTTCATTAAATGTTAAAATAGGAGACAAGGTATCTGAAGGTGATAAAATTGTAGAAATTGAAAGCGAGATAGAATCAAAAGTGATAAATGTTGTAGAATCACCAAAAAATCAATTATTAAAAAAAGTATATAAAAAAGAAATTGAAGAAAGAAATGAAACTGAAAATATAATAATTAAAGATACTTCTACAAAAACTTCTGCATCACCAAAAGTAAGAAAATTTGCAAGGGAACTTGGAATAGATATTAACACAGTTTCTGGTAGTGAAAGGCAGGGAAGAGTTACTGAAAGTGACGTAAAGTTATTTGTTGCAACAAAATCTAATAAAAGTTTTAAAAACCAAAATACAACGAATCAAAAAATTGAGCAAGAGTATTCCCATACTGAGTTTGGAGAAGTAGAAATTAAAGACATTCCAAGGGTAAAAAAATTATCATCTAAATATTTGATGAATTCTTGGTCCAAAATTCCCCATGTAACTAATCATGATGAAGCTGATATAACTGAATTAGAAGAATTTAGAACTTCATTAACAGATATATATACTGGAGAAAAAAAAAAAATTACCCCACTAGCTTTTATCGTTAAGGCATTAACGGTATCATTAAAAAAATTTCCAAATTTTAACACCTCAATAGATGAAATTGAAAATGGTAAAATGACCGTTAAAAAATATTATCATGTTGGAATAGCTGTAGACACTCCTCATGGCTTGATGGTTCCAAAATTAAGAAATGCTGATAATAAAAATATTTCTTTAATAAGCACAGAGCTAAAAAAAATAAGTCAGAAGTGTAGAGATCTTAAAATTGATAAAAAAGAATTATTTGGTGGTTCTATGACTATAACTAGCCTAGGGGGTATTGGGGGCTCTTTTTTCACTCCAATTATAAACTATCCTGAGGTTGCAATTTTAGGAGTAGGAAGGGCAGAGAAAAAACAGGTATTTATTGATGGAAATTTTGTTACGCGTACTATGTTACCACTATCTTTATCTTATGATCACAGAATTATTGATGGTGCTGAAGCTGCTCGTTTCAATAATGAATTAAAAGAAAACCTTGGTAAAAACTTTGCATATAAGTTAGCTGTTTAATTAAAATTATGTCTAAGGGCGTTTCATTGTTAAGTGCTTTGTTATGCACATTTATTTGGGGAACCACATTCATTGCTCAAGATACTGGTATGGATAACATAGGCCCATTTACGTTTAATGCTGTTAGATTTTTTGTAGGTTTTTTAGCAATTATTCCTCTTGCATTATTATTTGAGACTAAAAAATTTAGAATAGAATTTAAAATTGGTTTTAGATATTTTGCTATTCTATCTTTTTTAATTGGATTATCATTATTCTTAGGCTCGGCATTGCAACAAGTAGCTCTGCTTTATACAGATGTAGCTAATGCTGCCTTCTTTACAATTTTTTATGTTCCTATGGTACCAATTATTATTTTCATATTTAAGAAAGACTCATTACATTGGAGTGTATGGCCTTCAGTAATTTTATGCTTAATTGGTGGATATCTCTTGACCAATTTTTATGATGCTAAAGTTAGACTTGGAGACACATTGGTCGTTCTTGGAGCATTATTCTGGAGTACTCATATTATATTTACTGGTATGATTGTTAAAAAATACAACTTACCCTTAACATTAGGCGCAATCCAAACTTTATTGGTAGCTTTATTTTCTTTTATTATCGGTTTGATTTATGAAGAATTTGTAATTGAAAATATTCTTAATGAGATAGACTCTATTCTTTATGCTGGAATTTTATCAGGTGGTTTTGCATTTGTTCTACAAATTTACGCTCAAAAAAATATAACACCTGCACCAGCAGCAATAATTTTTTCTTTAGAAGGTGTTTTTGCAACTATTGCAGCATGGTTTTTATTAAGTCAAATTTTAAATTTAAACAATATATTAGGGTGTTTATTCATTTTATGTGGCGTTTTAATTTCTCAATTATTACCTCTAATGAGGAAAATAAATTATCGATAATAAAATTAGACCAACTAACATTCTATAAATCACAAATACAGTTAAAGAAAAATTACTCACATATTTTATAAAATATTTGACAGTGATAAATGAGAAAATAAAAGAAAAGGTAATTGCAATTAATAATAAATAATTGAACTCAACAGATTGTTGTATAGCGTCTTTAAGACCTAAAAAACTGGCACCCGCTAAGGCAGGTATAGATAATAAAAAGGCAATTTTACTTGAGTCGACTCTATTAAAATTTAGAAATCGAGCAGCTGTTAAAGTTATTCCTGCTCTACTTACACCAGGTACAAGAGCTAAAATTTGAAATAGTCCTATGAATAATATTGTTTTTATATTTAAGTTGGTTGAAATATTTTGATTGATATCTCTTTTATCTGATAAAAATAGAACTAAACCAAAAAATAAAGTTGTCCATGCAATAATTTCTATATTTCTTAGAAGATTAACAATTTCAGTTGAATATATTATATACCCAAAAATTATAAGAGGTATCGAACCAATTAAAATCAAAACTAATAGTTTTTGATTGTTTCTTAAATTTAGTAGATCTTTTTGAAAGTAATAGATGATTGCAAACAAAGAACCTAAATGCAGACCAATATCAATAAACAAAGAGCTTGAGCTAAAATCATAAAAATTTGATATCAAGATTAGATGAGCTGAGGAGCTAATAGGTAAAAATTCAGAAATTCCCTGTACAGCAGAGAGAATTAGGATTTCTAAAAAATCTTGAAACATACAGATGTCGTAACTTAAAAAATATTCATTTTAAACAATTCGATTTAATCATAATAGGTATGCAAATAATAAATTTCCTATATTTTAAGCTAAATAAGGTCAATTATAGGTCATAAATACTGACCTAAATAATACTTTTATTAATAAAAACAATGTATAATTTGCCCAAAATTTAGAGATTCTATGACTAATAAAATGTTAAGATTTGTAAAAATAGGTCAACAAACTCCACCTAAAAGGGAGACTGACACTAGAAAAGAGGATTTTAATGAGATCTATGACGAGTTCGTTAAGAAAAAAGCTGAAGAACAGTCTAGCAGATGTTCTCAATGTGGAGTTCCGTTCTGCCAAGTTCATTGTCCTTTAAGCAATAATATACCAGATTGGTTAAAACTTACAGCTGAAGGGAGATTAAAAGAGGCCTATGAATTATCTCAAAGTACTAACAATATGCCTGAAGTATGTGGAAGGATTTGTCCTCAAGATAGATTATGTGAAGGTAACTGCGTAATTGAACAATCTGGTCATGGAACTGTAACTATTGGTTCAGTTGAGAAATATATTAATGATACAGCGTGGGAACAAGGTTGGGTTAAACCAATTTCTTTAAAACATGAGAAGGAGCAAAGTGTTGGAATAATTGGTGCTGGCCCAGCAGGTTTAGCAGCTGCTGAACAATTAAGAAAAAATGGATATAAAATTACCGTTTATGATCGATATGATCGTGCAGGTGGATTATTAATTTATGGTATCCCAAATTTCAAACTTGAAAAACATGTAGTTGAGCGAAGAACGAAGTTGTTAAAAGATGGTGGTATAAAATTTGTTCAAAATTTTGAAGTAGGTAAAGATGCAACTTTAGAACAGTTACGAAAAAAACATGATGCAATTTTAATTGCTACGGGTGTATATAAACCGAGGGAAGTTGAACTGCCTGGTAACGATTTAGGGAATATTTTTCCAGCAATGGAATTTTTGACAGCATCAAATAAAAAAGGCTTAGGTGATAAAGTAGATCTATTTGATAAAGGAATTTTAAATGCTGAAGGAAAAGATGTAGTTGTAATAGGTGGTGGTGATACAGCTATGGATTGTGTTAGAACTTCAGTAAGACAAAAGGCAAAGTCGGTAAAATGTCTATATAGAAGAGATAAAGAAAATATGCCTGGATCTGCTAGAGAAGTTGCAAATGCCGAGGAAGAGGGTGTGGATTTTGTTTGGCTTTCAAGTCCAAAAGAATTTAAAGGAAAAAATAAAATTGAAAATTTAATTGTTAACCAAATTGAATTAGGTGAACCAGATGAGTCAGGAAGACGAAAACCAGAAATTAAAGAAGGTTCAGAATTTGAGATAAAGGCTGATATGGTAATTAAAGCTCTTGGATTTGATCCAGAAAATTTACCATCATTATTTGATGCACAAGAGTTACAAGTAACAAAATGGGGAACAATTAAAACTGACTTTAATACAATGGAAACAAATCTAAAAGGTGTTTTTGCTGCAGGAGACATTGTAAGAGGAGCTTCGTTAGTAGTATGGGCAATTAAAGATGGAAGAGATGCAGCTTCTTCTATGAAAACATATTTAGAAAGTATGGAACTAAAAAAAACAAAAGTGGCATAATGGAAAATTATAAAAAAAATTTAGAGCTGCTTACAAAAAATCATGTTTACTCAAAAGAAATGGAACATGATGCTTGTGGAGTGGGCTTAATTGCATCCACGGAAGGAAGAAAATCTAGAGCTATAGTTGAGTATGGAATTGAGGCTTTAAAAGCTGTTTGGCATAGAGGCGCTGTTGATGCAGATGGAAAAACAGGTGACGGAGCTGGAATTCATGTTGAAATTCCAAAAGATTTTTTCATTGAAAAAATACAAGTTACTGGACACGACTATGATAACTCTGAAATCTGTGTAGGAATGATTTTTTTACCAAGAAATGACTATTCTGCGCAAGAAAATTGCAAAACAATAGTTGAGAGTGAACTAACCAAAAATAATTTTAGTATATATGGTTGGCGACAAGTGCCAGTTAATCCAAAAATTTTAGGAGAAAAAGCTCTTCAAACCATGCCAGAAATCACACAAGTTCTTTTTAAATCTAATGACCCAAATTTATTAGATAAAAATTTAGAGAGAAAAATTTATGAAATAAGAAAGAGAATTGAAAATAAAGCATTTAATGCTTCATTGAATAATTTTTATATTTGTTCAATTAGTTCAAAATCTATAATTTATAAAGGGCTATATTTAGCTGAGGCAATATCAGACTTTTATTTAGATCTTAAGGATACAAGATTCATTTCAAGATATGCAATTTTCCATCAAAGATTTTCAACAAACACTGCACCAAGCTGGAGCTTAGCCCAGCCATTTAGAGCCATAGCACACAATGGTGAAATAAATACTTACAAAGGAAATAAAAACTGGATGAAAGTTCATGAACAGGAGATGAGCAGTCCACTTTTTGATGATATTGAAAATTTAAAACCAGTGATTCAAAAAGGAGTTTCTGATTCCGCAGCTTTAGATAATGTGTTTGAATTATTGAATAAATCAGGCCAATCGGCACCATTAGCTAAATTGATGTTAGTACCTGATGCTTGGTCAAAAAAAAATAAAACACTATCAAGAAGTCATCAACAATTATTTAATTTTTTGAATAGTACAATGGAACCATGGGATGGACCTGCTGCTATTGCAGCCACGGATAATGAGTGGGTTATAGCTGCAAATGATAGAAACGGTCTTAGACCTTTAAGATACGCAATAACGAAAGATAAAATGCTTTTCGCAGGCTCTGAAACTGGAATGATAGAATTAAATGAGAAAAAAATTTTAACAAAAGGTAGATTGGGTCCTGGAGAAATAATTGGAGTTAGAATTGAAAAGGGTAAAGTTTTTTCAAATACTCAAATCAAAGATTATTTAGCAAAAGAATTTAAACATTTTAATTCTCAAATAATTGATTTAGACGAAAAATTAACAATCTCCAATGAAAAACATAATTTTGATGGTGAAAGTTTAAGAAGAAGACAATATACTTTTGGAATAAGTTTAGAAGATCTTGAGCTTATTTTACATCCAATGGCAGAAGATGCAAAAGAGGCAACTGGTTCAATGGGTGATGATACTCCTTTAGCAGTACTATCTGATAAGTATAGACCCCTTTATCATTTTTTTAGACAAAATTTTAGTCAAGTAACAAATCCACCGATTGACTCTTTGAGGGAAAATAAAGTGATGAGTTTAAAAACTAGATTTGGAAATTTAGGCAATATTCTTGATTTTGATACCTTAACAAAAGAGAATATTTATGTTTTAAACAGCCCTATTCTATCAAATTCACAATTTAATAAGTTCACTAATTTTTTTGGTAAAAATTCAGTTACTATTGATTGTTCTTTTTCAAAAGATGATAATTTGGAGGACTCTATTAGCAGGATTCAAAAAGATTCAGAAATTGCTGTTAGACAAGGTGTTACCCAATTAATTTTAAGTGATAAAAATCTCTCTTCTGAAAGACTGCCGATGCCAATGTTGTTATGTGTTGGAGCCATAAACACATTTTTAATACAAAAAAAATTAAGAGGATATGTTTCTATCAATGTCCAGTCTGGTGAGGCTATAGATACACATTCGTTTGCAACATTAATTGGAGTTGGAGCAACAACAGTAAATCCATATCTAGCTTTTGATAGCTTATATCAGAGATATGAAAAAAAACTTTTTGGCCAATTTAGTTTTGATGAGTGTGTACAAAGATACATAAATTCAGTTAATGCAGGTTTGTTAAAGATAATGTCGAAAATGGGGATTTCCGTTTTAAGTTCTTATAGAGGTGGATGCAATTTTGAAACTGTTGGACTAAGCAGAACAGTTGTAGATGATTACTTTCCTGGAGTTACGTCAAAAATTTCTGGCATTGGCTTAGTTGGAATTGAAAAAAAAATAAGAGAAATTCATAAAGAAGCATTTGAAAGTACAGATACTGTATTGCCAATTGGAGGTATTTATAGATATAGGAAAAACGGTGAAACACACCAATATCAAGGAAAACTCATTCATTTATTGCAAAGTGCTGTAGGTTCAAATTCATATGAGGCATATAAAAAATATGCTGAGGGTATATACAATTTACCTCCAATTAATTTGAGAGATTTAGTTGATTTTAGAAAGAAGAAACTTAGTTCGTCAATAAGTATATCTGAAGTTGAGCCAATAGAAAAAATATTAAAAAGATTTGGTAGCGGAAGCATGTCTCATGGTGCGTTATCCAAGGAAGCGCATGAAACACTTGCTATAGGGATGAATAGGATCAAAGGAGCTTCCTGTAGTGGTGAGGGCGGAGAAGATGCAGAAAGATTTAAGGTGATGGATAGTGGTGACAGTGCAAATTCAAGAGTTAAACAAATAGCATCAGCCAGATTTGGCGTAACTGTAAATTACTTAAATAACTGTAACGAGATAGAAATAAAAATGGCCCAAGGTGCTAAACCAGGGGAAGGTGGCCAGTTACCTGGGTTCAAAGTTACAGAGGAAATTGCAAGGTTAAGACATTCAACACCAGGAGTAACATTAATTTCTCCCCCTCCACATCATGATATTTATTCGATAGAAGATCTTGCACAACTAATTTATGATTTAAAGCAAACAAACCCAAAAGCTAGAGTTGGAGTTAAGTTAGTAGCATCATCGGGGATTGGAACCATTGCTGCAGGTGTAGCTAAAGCAAAAGCAGATATTATTTTAATTTCGGGCCATAATGGCGGAACAGGAGCAACTCCTCAAACAAGTGTCAAATATGTTGGAATACCTTGGGAGATGGGTTTAACTGAGGCAAATCAGGTTTTAACACTAAATAATTTAAGACACAAAGTTACATTGAGAACTGATGGTGGCATTAAAACTGGAAGAGATGTTGTAATTGCTGCAATGATGGGAGCAGAAGAATATGGAGTAGCTACAACAGCTTTAGTGGCAATGGGATGTATAATGGTAAGACAGTGTCACTCAAATACTTGTCCAGTAGGAGTTTGCACACAAGATGAAAAATTGAGAGAAAAATTCACTGGTACACCGGATAAAGTTGTTAATTTATTTACTTTTATTGCTTCAGAAGTAAGAGAAATATTAGCTGAATTAGGCTTTAAATCATTGAATGATATTATTGGAAGAACTGACTTATTAATGCAAGTAAATAAAGCGTCCCCAAATTTAGATGACTTAGATTTAAACCCATTATTTGTTCAGGCAGACCCTGGAAATAATAAAAGATATTGTGAATCTTTAGAGATTAACGAAGTACCCGAAACATTAGATCAAGAAATTTGGCCAGAAATAGAAAAATCTTTAGATAATTCTGAAAAAATTGAAAAAGAATTTACTATTAAAAATACAAACAGAGCAGTTGGTACAAGAATTTCACACCATCTTTACAAAAAGTATGGTTATGAAAAATTAGATGAAAATTTCTTAACACTAAATTTCAAAGGTTCTGCAGGTCAGTCTTTTGGAGCTTTTTCATCGAAGGGATTAAGATTGAATCTTAAAGGTGATGCAAATGATTATGTTGGTAAAGGATTATCAGGTGCTACAATCTCAATAAAACTTTCAGATGAGAGTAATTTAGTTTCTAATGAAAATACAATCATTGGTAACACAGTTCTTTATGGAGCTACTTCAGGTAAACTTTTTGCTGCAGGTCAAGCAGGTGATAGATTTGCTGTTAGAAATTCTGGTGCAACTACAGTTATTGAAGGATGTGACTCAAACGGATGTGAGTATATGACTGGTGGAACAGTTGTAATTTTGGGTAATGTCGGAGATAATTTTGCAGCCGGTATGACAGGGGGTATGGCATTTATTTATGATAAATTTAATGATTTTGAAAAAAAAGTAAATCCAGACTCAGTTATTTGGCAAAATGTTGAAACAGATTATTGGATAAGTTACTTAAAAGAATTAGTTTTGGAACATTCAAAAGAAACAGATTCTTTGATATCAAAAAATATTTTTGTCAATTTTAAAGATGAAATTAAAAATTTCGTTCAAGTTTGTCCAAAAGAAATGATTAACAAACTTAAAAATCCTATTACATTAAAGTCTAAGATAAAAAAAGTTAGTTAATAATTTTTTTTAACTCCTTTTTTAATATTTTTAACCATTTTGGCGAAGATAGGCTGTGATCACCGTTTTTAACGATAACTAGTTTATTTTCAGAATTAACAAAAATTTTTAAAATTTTTTTTGAATAAATCACAGGAACAGACTCATCTTTTTGCCCATGAATCATGGTAACTTTTAATTTGTTATAAATTTTTTTATGTAACACTTTATTCTTTCGACCATCTTTAATTAATTGTAAAGAAATTGGATAATCATAATTTCCATATTTTAGATTAATTATTCCATTTTTTACTATTTCTTTTTTCATTTTTTTTGAAAACTTATTCCACATCAAACTTTCTAAAAATTGAGGCGCAGAACCAATTCCTAAAAATCCCACAATTTGTTTTTTAAAAAATTTAAATTGATTTAAAGATATCCAAGCACCCATACTTGAGCCAACAAGTATAATTTTATTATTTTTGACAACTTTTTTAATTAATATAGTTGTTTCTTTGGACCATTTTGAAATGTTCCCATTAGTAAATTTACCAGATGACTTACCATGGCCTGAATATTCTAGTGCAAGAAATCCAAGTTTATTTTTTTTTGCGAAATTTAAAAATGTTTTAGGTTTTTTTCCTTCTAAATCAGACATAAATCCATGTAAAAAAACAATGTAAGTTGCATTTTTTTGAGTGTATTTTAAGTATCTTATTTTTTTAGCTTTGTTTAATTTAAGGTAGTTGAATTTGTTCATAAAAGTTTATTAGTTATCTCTATTATTATATAATCTTACTGTATGTCGTCTAATATAAAAGTCCTTCAAGTAATACCAAAACTAGGTTACGGAGGAGCAGAAACTGGATGTTATGATATTGCTCACTATTTACCAGAAAATGGGTGTGAATCTTTTATAGTAACAAGTGGAGGGGAATTAACAAAATTCGTTGATAAAAAAAAAGTAAAATTAATTAAACTTCCGGTACATAGTAAAAATCCATTATTAATTTTAATTAATACAATTTTATTAATTGGGATAATTTTATTTTTTAAGATCACAATTGTTCATGCAAGAAGTAGAGCACCAGCTTGGTCTTGCTTGTTTGCAACAAAGCTAACTAATAGAAAGTTTGTCACAACGTTTCATGGAACATATAACTTTAGTGGTAAGCTTAAAAAATTTTACAATTCTGTTATGGTAAGATCTGATTTGATAATTGCAGGATCAAATTTTATTTTTTCACATATTAAAGAAAATTACTCTGAATTTTTGACAAGTCATAAAAAATTTTTAGTTATTTTTAGGGGAATTAATGTTGATTACTTTGACTCTTCTACAAAATTAGGAAGTGATGAAAAAAATTTACTTCAAAAATGGAATATAAATGACGAAAAAAAAATAATTCTAATGCCAGGTAGGCTTACTTCTTGGAAGGGACAAGAATTATTTATTGAGGCAATTAATTTAGTTAAAATTGAATTGGGTTATGAAGCTTTTCATGCAGTTATACTTGGAAACGATCAAGGAAGAGATCTTTATAAAAAAAAATTAATTCGTCTTACAGAGCAATATCGTTTGACAAGCCAAATCAAATTTATAGAACACTGTGAGGATATGGCGTTAGCCTATAAAGTTTCTGATATAATTGTATCAGCTTCAATAGAACCAGAGGCTTTTGGAAGAGTAGCAGTAGAAGCACAATCTATGGAAAAATTAATTATAGCTAGTAATATTGGAGGATCTAACGAGACAATTAATGATGAAAAAACAGGCTTTTTATTTAAATCAGGAGACGCAGAATCTTTATGTAAAAAAATAATTCATGCATTAACAATGGATGAAACATCTATAAAGCTAATGGGCAAAGAAGGAAGAAGCAATATAATAAAAAAATTTAATGTTGAAAAAATGTGTTTTTCTACATATTCAGAGTATAAAAGATTATTAAACTAAATGCCTATAATTACACTACCAGATGGAAAAAATATTGAATTTCCAAAAGAAGTTACAGGTTTAGATATTGCAGAAAAAATAAGTAAGTCATTATTAAAACAAGCATTAATAATGAGCGTCGATGGTAAGCTAAGAGATTTATATTTTTCAATTAAAAAAGATTGTTCGGTTAAAATTTTTACTGCAAAAGACCCCGAAGGCCTTGAGGTTATTAGACATGACACTGCTCATATTATGGCGATGGCTGTTCAAGAGTTATATCCTGGCACACAAGTAACTATCGGACCAGTAATTGAAAATGGTTTTTTTTATGATTTTGCTCGAAAAGAACCTTTTACAGAAGACGATTTAGAAAAAATAGAAAAAAGGATGTCAGAAATAATTGATAAAGATGTAAAAACAAGAAGGGAGGTCTGGAAAAGAGATAAAGCGATTAGCCATTTCAAAAAAATTGGTGAAAAATATAAGGCAGAGATAATTGAGAGTATTCCAGAGAATGAAGAGTTAACCGTCTATCATCATGGTGATACTTGGCATGATTTGTGTAGAGGTCCTCACCTTGTTTCCTCTGGAAAAATTGGCAAGGCCTTTAAGCTAACAAAAGTTGCAGGTGCGTATTGGCGTGGAGACTCAAAAAATGAAATGTTACAAAGAATTTATGGAACTGGTTGGGCATCTCAGAAAGATTTAGATGATTATTTAAAAAGAATTGAGGAAGCTGAGAAAAGAGATCATAGAAAACTTGGTAAAGAAATGGATTTATTTCATTTTAGAGAGGAGAGCCCAGGATCAGTTTTTTGGCACGAAAAGGGCTGGGCATTATTTCAAAAATTAATTAATTACATGCGAGCACGTCAAGATGCGGCAGGATATAAAGAGGTAAATACCCCAGAGGTACTGGATAGATTATTGTGGGAAAAATCAGGACATTGGGAAAAATATGGAGAAAACATGTATACTTCTGAGACACCCGATGAAAAAGTCTTTGCGATAAAACCTATGAATTGTCCAGGTCATATACAAGTTTTTAATCAAGGTTTAAAAAGTTATAGAGATTTACCATTAAGGATAACAGAATTTGGTAAAGTACATAGATACGAACCTTCCGGTGCTTTGCATGGACTTCTTAGAGTAAGAGCTTTTACACAAGATGATGCACATATTTTTTGTTCAGAGGATCAAATTACAAGTGAATGTTTAAATGTAACTAATTTAATTTTGGATATTTATAAAGATTTGGGTTTCGAAAAAGTAGTTTTAAAATATGCTGATCGACCAGAGGTAAGAGTGGGGGATGATAAAGTCTGGGATAAAGCAGAAGCATCTTTATTAGATGCAGTTAAAGCAACAAAATTAGAATACAGTATAAATAAAGGCGAGGGTGCTTTCTATGGTCCAAAAATAGAATTTGTATTAAGAGATGCAATTGGTAGAGATTGGCAATGTGGAACTGTGCAAGTTGATTTGAACTTACCAGGAAGATTAGATGCAACGTATGTTGATAAAGATGGAACAAAAAAAATTCCAGTGATGTTACATAGAGCTTTGTTTGGATCACTTGAGAGATTCATAGGAATTTTAATTGAAAATTATGCAGGAAAATTTCCATTTTGGATATCTCCACTTCAAACGGTAGTGATACCAATTTCTGAGGATTTCGAGGAATATGCAAGCAAAGTATCAAAAAAAATAAAAGAAGCTGGGATGAGTTCGATAGTTGATTTAAAAAATCATAATTTGAATTATAAAATAAGAGAACATTCACTTGCAAAAGTCCCTGTTTTATTAATTTGTGGTAAAAAAGAAGTTGACAGCAACTCAGTAACTATTAGAAAGTTGGATTCAAATAAACAAGAAAATATGCAATTAGAAAAATTTTTAAAAACATTTTCTGCTTTAAATAAAGCATCTTCAATTTAAGTGGCAGATTTTAAACAAAATTATTTTCAGAGAAGAACCAAAGATCGCGGACCTAGGTCAAACAATAGAATCTCCTCACCAGAAGTTCAAGTAATTGCTAGTGATGGAGAAAATTTGGGAACTTTAAATACAAATGAGGCCATATCTATGGCTAAAGAAAAAGGTTTAGATTTGATAGAGATTGCTCCCAATGCTAACCCTCCAGTTTGTAAGATCATGGATATGGGAAAGTACAAATATGATGCACAAAAGAAAGCAAACCTCGCTAAAAAGAAACAAAAAATTATCTCATTAAAAGAAATTAAAATGAGACCAGTAACCGAGACTCATGATTATGAGTTTAAAGTAAAAAATGCAAAAAAATTTATTGCAAAAGGTGATAAAGTAAAATTTACAATAAGATTTAAAGGACGTGAACTTCAACATTCACATTTAGGAAACGAGTTAATGAGTAAGATTAAAGAAGATATGAAGGAAATTGGTAAGGTAGAATTGCACCCTAAGTTTGATGGAAAGCAAATGATAATGGTAATTCAGCCTTTATAAGCTTTAATAGTAGTTGTAAATTAGTAGCATTCTTTGTATAAAATCGCAAAATTATGCCAAAACTTAAAACAAAAAGCTCCGCAAAAAAAAGGTTCAAAATATCCGCAAAGGGTAAGGTGATAATGGCTCAAGCTGGTAAAAGACACGGCATGATAAAGCGTACAAATTCTCAAATAAGAAAATTAAGAGGCACCACAACTATGTCAAAACAAGATGCTAAAATTGTTAAGTCATATATGCCTTACAGTTTAAGGGGTTAATATGGCAAGAGTTAAAAGAGGTGTAACTAGTAGAGCAAAACATAAAAAAGTTTTAAAAGCTGTTAAAGGTCAATGGGGTAGAAGAAAAAATACCATCAGAGTTGCAAAGCAAGCTATGGAAAAGGCTATGCAATATGCGTATAGAGATCGTCGAAATAAGAAAAGAGATTTTAAATCACTGTGGATACAAAGAATAAATGCTGGGGTGAGAGCAGAAGGTTTGACATATTCTAAGTTTATTAATGGATTAAATAAATGTGGAATAAAAATTGATAGAAAAATTCTAGCTGAGATAGCGTATGATAGTCCAGAAGCCTTTAAAACTATTGTTCAAAAAGCTCAATCTGCTTTAAATTAATCTTGGCTATTGTTTTATTTCTCTGAGGAAATAATCTGTAAGAATGTCAGATCTTAAAAAAATAAAAGATGAATTTTTTTCAAAACTTAGTGAAAAATTAGATATTTCAGAAATAAACCAAATTAAATCTGAACTATTTGGTAAAAGTGGATTAATTTCAACTCAATTTAAAAAGATTGGATCAATTGAAGTGTCAGAAAGGAAAAAATTTGCTTCTGACTTGAACATAATAAAAGATGAACTCCAGGATTTAATAAGCTCAAAAATAAATGAAGTTGAAAGTGCTGAAATTAACAAAAAATTAGAAAAAGAAAAAATTGATATTACTTTACCTGAAAGGTCATTTGTTCGAGGAAAAATTCATCCAGTTTCACAAACAATTGATGAGATATCATCAATTTTTTCTGAAATAGGTTTTAGTGTTGAGGAAGGGCCAGATGTCGAAAATGAATATAATAATTTTACAGCACTTAATACACCAGAAAATCATCCAGCTAGAGACATGCATGATACTTTCTATCTAGATGAAAAAAAGCAAAAACTATTACGAACACATACTTCTCCAGTCCAAATAAGAACTATGTTGAAAGATAAGCCACCATTTAAAATTATTGCACCTGGAAGAACTTATAGATCAGATAGTGACCAAACTCACTCACCAATGTTTCATCAAGTTGAAGGACTTCACATAGATAAAAATATAAATATGGGTCATTTAAAAGGATGTTTAAATTATTTTATAAAAGAGTTTTTTGAAGTAGACGAAATTAAGATGAGATTTAGACCAAGCCATTTTCCTTTTACAGAACCATCTGCGGAAGTTGATATTGGATACGAGATGAAAGATGGAAAGATTATAATAGGAGAGGGCAATCAATGGTTAGAGGTTTTAGGGTGTGGGATGGTTCATCCAAATGTTTTAAAAAATGTTAAAGTTGATCCAACAAAGTTTCAAGGATACGCATTTGGTATCGGAATTGATAGACTTGCTATGCTTAAATATGGAATAAATGACTTGAGAGCTTTTTTTGATTGTGATTATAGATGGTTAAATCATTTTGGATTTGATCCATTAGATGTACCTACGAATTATAGAGGCCTTAGTCGATGATAATAACATTTGATTGGTTAAAAGATCATCTGAAAACAAATCTAAAAGAAAAAAATCTTTTAGAGCAACTTACCAACATAGGTCTAGAGGTAGAAAGTGTAGAAAGTCTATCTGCTGATAGTCAGTTATTCAAAGTAGCTGAAATCATAAAAACTGAAAAACATCCAAATGCAGATCGATTAAAAGTTTGCGATGTAAATATTGGAAAAAATGAAATTAAAAAAGTTGTATGTGGTGCAGAAAATGCGAAAGAGGGATTGCTTACAATATATGCTCCTCCAGGTGCAATTATCCCAAAAACCAAGACAAAATTAGTAGTAGCTAAAATAAGGGGTGTTACTTCTTATGGAATGCTTTGTTCAGAATCTGAATTAAATTTGTCTGATGAAAGTGATGGAATAACTGAACTAACCGAGGAATTCAGAAATAATATTGGTAAAAGTTATTTTTCAAAATCAAAATCAAATCTTATTGATTTATCTATAACACCTAATAGACCAGATTGTCTTGGAATTAGAGGAATAGCTAGAGATCTAGCCGCATCAGGTTTTGGAAAGTTAGTAGATTTAGAAGAAAAAAAAATTTATTCAAAAAATAAACATACCTTAAAAGTGAAAATTAATAAGGAAAAAGGACAAGGATGTACTGCATTCGGAAGCTGTTTAATAACAAATGTGAAAAATTCTGAAAGCCCTAAATGGCTTAAAGATAAATTAATTTCTATTGGTCAAAAACCTATCTCAGCAATAGTTGATATTACAAACTATGTTATGCTTGATATTAATCGTCCATTACATGCTTATGACGTCGATAAAATTGAAAAAGGTATAATTGTTCGAAACTCTCAGTCTGGAGAAGAGTTTACAGCACTTGATAATAAAAATTATAAATTGGAGAATGGTATGTGTGTTATTAGTGATAATAAAGGTGTTTTAGGACTCGGAGGAATTATTGGTGGTACAAGATCTAGTACAGAATTTAATACAAAAAATGTATTACTTGAGTCAGCTTATTTTCAACCAGGATCAATAAGAGATACAGCAAAAAAATTGAATCTTGATACTGATGCAAAGTTTAGATTTGAGAGAGGCATAGATCCGTTATCAATTGAAAATGGCTTGAATAAAGCTGCAAAATTAATAAAAAAAATTTGTGGCGGTGAAATTAGTAAAATTGATATTCAAAAAATAGAAACTTACAAAACAAAAAAAATTACATTTGACCCAAATATTTTTGAAAAAATATCTGGTTTTAAGATTTCTTTAAAAGAAATGATTAAAATTTTAGAAGATCTTGGTTTTGAAGTAAAAAAGGATAAGAAAAGACTCAAATTAACTGTTCCTTCATGGAGACCAGATATTTCACAGGAAGTAGATATCGTTGAGGAGTTGGTTAGAATAAGTGGTTATGAAAAGATAAAGTATATAGAGCCAATTAAAAAAAGAAAAAAATCTACTTTAAACAAATTTCAGAAATTATTTCATTTTTTACAAAGATCAGTTGCATCTAAAGGTTATCTAGAGGCGATCACGTGGTCGTTTACTGACAAACGTTATAATGATTATTTTAGAGATAAAAAAAGAGAGATAAAAATTATTAATCCTATTAGTTCAGAGTTAGGGGTTTTAAGGAATTCAATTTTTTCAAATTTAATAATGCATACTAATAAAAACCTCGATAGAGGTTTTAAAGATTTATCAGTATTCGAAATAGGCCCTATTTTTAATGGTTCTAATCCCGGTGAACAAAATACTGTAGTATGTGGTTTGACAGCAGGCAAAAAATCTAGATTGTCTTGGATTGAAAAAGATAGAAACATAGATGTATTTGATGTGAAAAGAGATGTAGTTCAAACTTTAGTTGAAGCAGGTTATGACTCTGAAAAGTTTTTTATTGATAGCGAGACACCTAATTATTATCACCCTGGTAAATCAGGAAGATTGTTTTTAGATAACAGAAAAGGTCAAGTGGCTGCATATTTTGGAGAAATACATCCTAATATTCTAAAGCAGATTGATATGAAAACTGAGTCTTTAGTTGGTTTTGAGATTTTTATGGATAATCTAAGAATGTCAGAAAAAACTTTAAACGACCTTAAAGCTGAATTCTCATTTTCTGATTACCAAAAATCGGAGAGAGATTTTGCATTTATCGTAAACAAAGAAGTGAATGCTCAAGATTTGATAGTCTCTATTTTAAGTGTAGATAAAAGTTTAGTAAAAGATGTCAAAGTTTTTGATGTTTATGAGGGAGATAATATTCCTGAAAATCAGAAATCAATAGCGATTAGTGTAACAATACAGTCATCTGAAAAAACTTTAAATGAGGATGATTTGGAAAAAATTAACAACTTGATAATTAAGACAGTTGAAAATAAAACTGGCGCTAAAATTAGATCTTAACACTTAAATGAACAATATCGACAATATAAGAAATTTTTCAATTATTGCTCACATTGACCATGGCAAATCAACAATTGCAGACAGAATAATTCACAAATGTGGTGGTTTAACAGAGAGGGAAATGAAATCGCAAGTTTTAGATTCAATGGATATTGAAAGAGAAAGAGGGATTACAATTAAAGCTCAAACTGTTAAATTAAACTATAAAGCAAAAAATGGTAAAGATTACATATTAAATATAATAGATACCCCAGGGCACGTTGATTTTAGTTATGAAGTGAGCAGATCTCTTTACGCATGTGAGGGATCTATACTAATTGTGGATAGTACGCAGGGCGTTGAAGCGCAAACCTTAGCAAATGTCTATCAAGCTCTAGATATAAATCACGAAATTATTCCAGTTTTAAACAAAATTGATTTACCGGCGTCAGATTTAGATAGAACCAGCAAACAAATTGAGGATGTAATTGGTATTGATACAGAAAATGCTATTCCGTGCTCAGGAAAAACTGGAGAAGGTATTGATGAAATACTAGAACAAATAATAAATCAATTACCCGGACCAAAAGGTAACTTAGATCAGGATTTAAAATGTCTATTAGTGGATAGTTGGTACGATACATATCTCGGAGTGGTGATATTAGTAAGAGTTATAAATGGCAAGATTACTAAAAATATGAAAATCAAAATGCTCTCAACTAAACAGGATTATGTTGTTGAAAAAGTTGGTGTATTTACACCTAAACCAAAAGATATAAATGAATTAAATGCTGGTGAGATAGGTTTTATTACAACAGGAATAAAGATTTTATCAGAAACAAAAGTTGGAGACACTATTTGTGATGCCTCAAAACCTGCCGTTGAGGCATTACCTGGTTTTAAACCAAGCAAACCTGTGGTATTTTGTGGTTTATTTCCAGTAGATAGTTCAGAGTATCAAAAACTAAAGGATGGTCTAGCTAAACTGCAGTTAAATGATGCAAGTTTTTCCTATGAAGCCGAGTCATCATCTGCTTTAGGTTTGGGGTTCAGATGTGGATTTTTGGGGTTACTTCACCTTGAAATTATTACAGAGAGACTTGAGAGAGAATTTGATGTTAATTTACTTACCACTACACCAGGTGTTGTTTATAAGGTGCATTTAAATAAAGGTGAGATAATTGACTTACAAAATCCCTCAAGTCTTCCGGATCCTACATTTATAAGATTCATTGAAGAACCCTGGATAAAGGCTACTATAATTACTCCTGATGAATATTTGGGATCAATAATAAAATTATGCCAGGACAAAAGGGGAATTCAAACTAATTTAAGTTATTCAGGAAATAGAGCAGTATTGAATTACGAACTTCCTTTAAATGAGGTAGTATTTGATTTCAATGATCGAATTAAATCTATGACAAGTGGTTATGCAAGTTTTGATTATGAAATTATCGCACATAGAGAGGGTGATTTAGTAAAGCTAGGCATATTAGTCAATAGTGAACCAGTAGATGCTTTGGCAATGATGATACATAAGGATTTTGCTCAAAGAACTGGAAGAGAAGTTTGTGAAAAATTGAAGGATTTAATACCTCGTCATAATTTTATGATACCTATACAAGCTGCTATTGGAGGTAAAATTATTGCAAGGGAAACCATCAAGGGCTTTAAAAAAGATGTTTTGACAAAAATTCATGGAGGAGGGGCTACTGATAGAAAAAGAAAACTTTTAGAAAAACAGAAAAAAGGTAAAGCAAGGTCCAAACAATTTGGTCGAGTTGAAATTCCACAAGAAGCTTTTATTGGAGTTTTAAAAATTAATAAAAAAGATTAATTTATTTTAAAAATTTATTTATCTTTTCTAATATAAATTTTATTTGGTCTTCACTTAATTCAGGATAAATAGGTAGTCTTATAATTTTATCCCATATATCATTAGTTACTTTCATATTTCCGCTCTTAAACCTTTTCCCAAATGAGGAAGAATGTAAGGGTACATAATGAAAAGTAGCAGGTATTTTACTTTTTTGAAGATATTTTCTAAGTTCTTGTGCAAAATTTAAAGATTTTATTTTTAAAATGAATAAATGATAAGAATTTTTGTGATCTTTATTCTCATTGTCAAGAATTGAAATTTGATCATGATTTAATTTTGAAAAAAAATTTTTATAAGTTAACCAAATAGTTCTCCTTTTTTTAGAAATTATTTTTTCTTTTTTTAATTGAGAGTAAATTAAAGCTGATACTATCTCCGTTGCCCTAAATTCAGACCCGATGTCTACCCATGAATAATATTTTTTTGATTTAGTTTTTTTTGTTTTTTCTCGAATAAATTGTTTTTTGTAATCTTTTAAAAAACTTGATCTATCTGTTCCTTTGTCTAATAAATTATCAATTCTTTTTAAAAATTTCTTATTATTAATTGATATAGCACCACCTTGAGACCCAACTAAATTTTTTGTTTCATGAAAACTGAAAACCCCTATGTCACCAATTGTTCCAGCAAAATTATTTTTATACTTTGAGAGGAAAGAATGTGCTGCATCTTCAATTAAATATAATCCATATTTTTTTTTAAGTTTAATTATCTTATTAAGATTCATGCATTTTCCACCATAGTGAACTACTATTATTGCCTTAGTTTTTTTTGTGATCATTTTTTCAATTTGATCAACATTTATGCACATATCGCTAGCCTTAATATCAACAAAAACAGGCTTAGCGCCCCTTAAAGCAACACAATTTGCTGTAGATGTAAATGTGTAAGATGGCATGATTACTTCATCGCCGGGTTTAAGATCAATCAGTAAACAAGAAAGCTCTAAAGCATCTGAACAACTTTGAGTTAAAGCAATATATTTTGATTTTAATCTTTTTTTAATAATCTTCTCCGAAAGGTTTTGATAAAAACCATCTGTTAATACACCAGATCTTAAAACTTTTTGAATTACTTCAATTTCCAGATTTGTTATAAAAGGTTTTGAAAAGTAAATCATTTTAATATCCATTCCGAGTAATAATCTTGATTTTTAAATAAATATTCTGGAAAGCTTTCATCAATATTCACCTTTTTTAATCTATTAGATCTATCAAAAGGATCAATTAGATTATTCATTCTGTATTCAATTTTTTTAATTTGAGTAAAAGTGGATCTATTAAATTCATTATGTTCAGAAGATTTAATTTTTTTTGCGATATTTTCTGAATTCATGAGATAAGTAAAATGCCAACCGCCATTTTTTATTAGTTGAATACTTTTTTCTTTCCAAAATTTCCAGAAAGGTGCTTTTGAATTTTTTGTTTTTAAAGATCTAAAAGTAGAAAATTTTTTCAAATTTTTTTTTTTACATATTCTTGATCCAGGCCATTCATTTCCATTAAATTCATCCTTATTTTGAATATTAAATTTATAATAATATAGATTTTGTAAAAAAATTGCATATTTGAAATTTTTAGAATTATAATTTTTAATTACGTTAGGATTTGGAATTTCATCTTCATCTGAAATCATGATAAAATCCTCATCCTCAGCTTCTTTTATCCCATTTAAAAGTTTATCTATTTGGAAGTTATATAGAGGGTATTTATCAAAAATTTTACTTTTTTTATCAGGCATATCATCAACCACAATGTACTCAATTTTATTTCTAAATTTATGAAATCTTTTCAAGTCAAAGATAAGTTTTTTCGTTTCACCAGAGTGAGATTTTGTAGCCTCACAAACAATAAATTTGTCAACTATATTTGAAAGAGTATGAAGTCTTAACTCGAATAATAAATTGCTTTGGTAAAATGGTATACAATCATAAAGTTTTTGATTTTTGATCATTTAAATATATTTGATATCAATACTACTATAGAATTTAAACAATAAAATATATGAGAATTATTGAAGTTATAAAAGATTTCTTAAAAGTTTTTATTATGATTAAAGGTAAACGAAATCCAAATTATCATAAAAGAGTAAAAAAATTTTCTCAAAATAAAAATCAAATAGCAGAAAAAAAGATTATTTCTAAAATTCTAAAAAAACAAAAATTGAATCGAATATTAGATTTTGGATGTAATGATGGCCTCTTGAATAAATATTTAAATAATAATATTAATTATTGGGGAGTAGACAATAACAAAGAAATTAAAAAAGAACCTAAATTACATTCGAAAAATATAAAAATTATTAAAAAAAAAATACCTTTTAAAAATGGCTTCTTTGATTGTGTTGTTTTGAGTCATGTAATAGCACATATTGAAAATCCTTCTAAATTAATTAGAAATTTAGAAAAAAAATTAAGGACTAAAGGAATATTTATTATTATTTCACCTAACAAATCTTATAAGTTTTTTTACTCTTTTTTAAACATTTTTAATAATTACAATCCTGATACAACGATATATAAATATTATTCAAGTTTAGAAATTAAAAAAAAATTTTTAAAAAATTATAAAATTTTAAACACTTTGAATTATTCAATAAAAAAAGGAAAAATTAGAAATTCTCTCATAAATTCAAGATTTTTAATAGTTTTTAGAAAAATAAAATAAGATGATTAATTTTATAAAGAAAACTTTTTTTTTAAAAAAATCAAATGCTGGAATTGACATTATTGGAAAATTTTTTTTATCTAAATTATTAAACTTTCTCATTAAAAAGGAAATTAAAAAGTCTAAGAAAGAAAATATAAATTATTTAAAAAATAAAAAAATTACGCATGATTATTTTTCACCACATACTTATAACTTCACCTCAGTTATAAAAAATAAATCAATAAACAATTTGTTAGAAATAGGAAGTTTTGAAGGCAACTCCTCGATGTTTTTTGCTAGATATTTAAAAAATACACAAATTTACTGTGTGGATAATTGGGTTGGAACTGAAGAATATAATAATTTGAATTTTAAAACGCTAGAAAAAAACTTTGATGAAAATTTAAAAGAATTTGACAATGTTATAAAAAAAAAATGTACCAGTGATGAATTCTTTTTAAATAATAATCTTACTTTTGATTTGATTTATATAGATGGATATCACAAAGCTGAACAAGTTTTAAAGGATTTTAAAAATGCTTGGAAAGTATTGAATAAAAATGGGATATTAATTTTTGATGATTTTATTTGGAAGTTTTTTGATAAAATTGAAGATAATCCCTGTTATGTTATTAATGCATATTTAAAAGAATTAAAAAAAAAATTTAAAATATTAAAAGTATCAAATTCTCAATTATTCATTCAAAAGTTATGAGCGATCTAGAAATTTATTGTGTAACAAATAAAAGAATTAATATTTTAGAGAATTTTAAATATAAACTTGCGATTGTTGGCTCGGGAAAATTTGAAAATAATTATTTAAGATCTGACAAGGGTAAAAATATTTTTGATAAAGAAAAATATTATTCTGAGTTGACTTTTCACTATTGGTATTGGAAAAATAAATTAGATTTATCAAACGAAAATTGGGTAGGATTTTGCCAAAAAAGAAGATTTTGGATTAATAAAAATTTTAAAGATATTTCAATAAACATTGATAATTTTAAGGAAAGCCTACTCATTGAACCAGATCCTACCTGGTGTAATTATGAGTCAATTATTTGTAATCCAATTAGTGTAAGAGATGTAAAAAATTCGAAATTGATTAAAAGAGGTTGGAAATCTATTTTACGTGACCCATCAATTTTAATAAATAAAAACAAAAAAAATTTATTATTACATTTTGATATGCACCATGGGCATGGGAATTTAAAAAAAGCAATTTCAGTAATGAATAATAAATATAAACATGAATTTTATGATTATGTAAATAATACCTCAATTTTAAATCCAAACATAATGTGTATTTCCAAGACGAAGATCTTAAATCATTGGTTTACTGATTTATTCGAGTGGCTTTTTAACTGTGAAAAGGTTTTTGGTTTTCAAGATTTGAAAGGATATGACACTGGCAGATTGTATGCTTATCTCGCAGAAAGATTTTTACCCTTTTGGTTTAAAAAGAATACTAAATATCTAGAGTGGCCGTGGGTATTTTTTGAAAATTATGATAAATAATATTTTTCTTTGTTCTTTTGCATCTGATGATTTATCAAGAAGTAAAAAAAGATTTTTAAAGCAAGCTAGATTTTTTTATAAAGATACAAACATTAAAATTTATGATCAAAAAGACCTTTTTAAAAATTTCCAAAAAAAAATAAAAAAAAACTTATTAAAAGAAAATCGGGCTTTTGGATATGGAATTTGGAAACCTTATATTGTTTTAGATTTTTTTAAAAATATACCTAAGAATAGTGTTTTACAATATTCAGATATAGGGTGTCACTTTAATTCTGGTGGAGTAAATAGATTTAAAAATTATATAAAGATTGCCAATAAATACAAATCATTGGTGTTTGAATATGACGGAAAAAAACTAGGTAAAAATAATGCTGATCTACATTTTCAAAAGTACCTTGAATTTCAATATTCTAAAAAAGATTTGATTAAATATTTTAAGTATGAAAAAAATTCAAAAATTTTAAATTCACCTCAAATTTGGTCTGGGACTTTTTTTTTAAAAAAAACGTTGAGAAATGAAATGATTTTAAAAAATTGGCTTAAAGTGATGAAAAAAAATCACTTGATAGATGGAACTAAATCTAAAAATTTAGAAGACCCTAGGTTTATAGAGAGTAGATGGGACCAAAGTGTTTTTTCGATTTTATCAAAACAAAATAAGTTTTTTAAATTATCAAGTTCTGAATGTGAATGGGCCGAAAATGGCAAAAGTAGAATTTGGTATCACCTAGAAAATTACCCAATTATTGCAAGAAGAGACTTAAAAAGAAATATGATAACAAGATTTAAAAATAGACAGCAAAGAACTTTTAGGAGATACAAAAAATTATTATTATCTAAATTTTAATTTTATCGAGATAAATACTTTTTAAGTAGTCTTTTTTTAATAAATTGTTTTTACCTTCAATTTCTTCCCCTAATTTTTTTGGTAATAATTTTTTTAGAAAAAGTTTTTTCAAATTCATTTTAATTTTTTTCCAAATCTTACTAATTTTATTCTTTCTTTTACCTTCGTTGATGACATTTTTATTCCATAGAAATTGGTAATCAGATTGATTGACATTTTGAGCTGTAATCTCTTTTATTTTTTTTGTTTTAACTAATAAAAATAATGGGATATCTGATGACAATTCCAATCTATTTCCCATAGGTTGTTTTTTTATTTTCCAGATATTATATTTATTAATCGAGTTAAATAAAAAAATTTCTGTATCGGAAAAGCCATTTTCTTTAGTATATAATGAAAAAAATAATTCTGGGGAAAATTGCCAAAATCCATGTCCACAGTTATTATTAGCTGGAAGGGAATGTAAAATTATACCATCTTTTTTACACAAATTTGCAATATTCTGAAGACATTGAGCAATATTAAAAACATGTTCACTCGTGCCAAAATCTATTACGGTGTCAAAAAAATTTTTTTTTTCCATGGGTTTATTTAGATCAGCTATTATTGTAGCTTTTTCAAAATCAGAAAAATCCACTGAATCTACAGATAAAGAGTTAAACTGTTTTAAAAGTATATTATCTATATACTTTTGATCTTTTAATTGACTATCAGTTATTCCAAATAATTTTTTATCGTGTTCATTTAATATTATTTCCTGCCTTCCAATAGTTAGGACCTTTCCAAAATTAATATCATTTTTGATTAGTTCTAAAAACTTAAATTCAAAAAAAGTAACACCCATTTTGCATATTGTTTTTATGGGTTTAATTTTATTATGTCAACAACCTTAAATAATTTTCAAACTATATAACTCAAAATATGATAATATCAATTTTTGGAGAGATGGCCGAGTGGTTGAAGGCGCACGCTTGGAAAGCGTGTAAAGAGGAAACTCTTTCATGGGTTCGAATCCCATTCTCTCCGCCATTTATAGGTCAATATTTGTTGGTAATAACTTAATTAACTTCATATTTTTTTGAAGATAAATCAGCATTTTTTAAAAAAAATGTTATAATTTAATGATTTCCAAAATTTAAAAATGACAAAAACTAATACATATCAAGCAGATTCAATCAAAGTTTTAAAAGGTCTTGAGGCAGTAAGAAAAAGACCTGGGATGTATATTGGTGATACCGATGATGGCACTGGTTTACACCATATGGTTTATGAAGTTGTCGATAATTCTATTGATGAAGCTTTAGCAGGATATTGTAAAAATATTAATGTAAAATTAAATTCAGACGGAACTGTTACTATAGTTGATGATGGCCGTGGAATTCCTACAGATATACATAAAGGTGAAAAAAAATCTGCTGCTGAAGTGATAATGACCCAGCTTCACGCAGGTGGAAAATTTGATCATAATTCATATAAAGTTTCCGGAGGATTACATGGTGTAGGAGTTTCTGTTGTTAATGCTCTTTCAGAAAAACTTTTCTTAGAAATTAACAGAGACGGAAAAAAATATTCTATTGAATTCAACAATGGTGAAGCAAAAGCACCTTTAAAAATTTCTGGCAAATCAAAACAAACTGGTACTCAAATAACTTTTTTACCTTCAAAAGAAGTTTTTTCATCAATCAAATTTAGTGCAAATATTCTTATTAAGAGGATGAGAGAGTTAGCTTTCTTAAATAAAGGTATAAAAATAACTTTTATTGATAATTCTCAAAAAAAAGAAAAAATTTCAGAATTTAAATATGATGGAGGCCTAATTGAATTTGTAAATTATTTAGATGAGAAAAGGGAAAAATTACAAAACAAAAATGGAAACGATTTATTCAAGAAACCAATCTATATTGAAGGTAAAAAGAATGACGTAGAATTAGAATGCTCACTAAAATGGAATGCAGGTTATTCTGAAGATATTTTTCCTTATACAAATAATATATATCAAAAAGATGGCGGAACACATTTATTAGGTTTTAGGAGCGCCTTAACAAGAATAATAAACAAATATGCAAATGAAAATAACCTTCTTAAAAAGAACAAATTAACAATTTCTGGAGATGATATTAAAGAGGGTTTAACATGCGTTTTATCAACCAAAATCCCTGATCCTAAATTTTCTTCACAAACAAAAGACAAATTAGTGTCATCAGAAGTAAGAATGATAGTTGAAACATTAGTAAATGAAAAATTATCTATATGGTTTGATCAAAATCCCTCAGTAGCCAAAATAGTTTTAGCTAAAGTAATACAAGCTGCAATGGCTAGAGATGTGGCTAGAAAAGCAAGAGAAAATGTTAGAAGAAAGGGAGCCATTGAATTAAGTGGGCTTCCGGGGAAATTAGCAGACTGTCAAATAGCAAAACAAGAAGGAACAGAATTATTTATTGTTGAGGGAGACTCAGCAGGTGGTTCAGCAAAACAAGGAAGAAACAGATCAAATCAAGCAGTCTTACCTTTAAGAGGAAAAATACTTAACACTTACGTTGAAGATTTAAATATTAAAAAAAATGGAAATGGAAATGGAAATGGCTCAGATCAAAGAACAAAAGCTTTGTCTAAAATGATATCTTCGAATGAAATAGTTACCTTAATTAATGCACTTGGATTAGATCCAAAGGCTAATGAAATTGATTTAAAAGATTTAAGGTACGGAAAAATAATTATAATGACTGATGCTGATGTTGATGGATCTCATATTAGAGCATTACTATTAACTTTTTTTAATAATAAACCTTTTAACAAATTGATAGAACATGGGCATGTTTACCTTGCTCAACCACCATTATTTAAAATCAACAAAGGTTCTAAAGGAATATACATAAAAGACGAAGAAGAATTGGAAAATTATATAGTGACTAACAATAAAGAAATTAAAAAATCTAAGAAAGGCTCAAAGGAGTTTTTAAAATTAATAGAAATTGAAAAATCTAAAATGAGTATACAAAGGTTTAAGGGTTTGGGAGAAATGAATCCGGATGAGCTTTGGGGTACAACTCTTAATCCGGAAACGAGAAATTTACTTCAGGTTCAATATTCAAAAAACTCAAAAAAAGACCAGGAATTGATACATACTTTAATGGGTAATGACGTAACATTAAGAAAAGATTTTATTATTTCTAACGCAATAAATGTTCAAAATTTAGATATTTAGACTATGAAGTTTTTTGAAACTTCAAAATTTCATACTTTAAAAAAATCAACTTATATTTCTTTAAGATGGATTGGTATAATAGGCCAAATAATTTCAGTTTATATTGTTTATTTTTTTTTCGATTTCGATTTTAATTTTATTTTATCAAATTTAGTTATTTTTATCGGAATTTTAAGCAACTTTTATCTGATTTTTAGTTACAATAAAACTCAACTTTCTGATAGATCAGCACTAATTTTTTTGATGATTGATATATTTCAATTAGGTTCACTAATATATCTAACTGGTGGAATCGTAAATCCTTTTGTTATTTTTTTATTGATACCCAGTGTATTTGCTTCATCAAATTTAGGTATTAGAACTAATTTATTTCTTGTCATTACAACAATAATTATGATTATTTTTTTGACATTTTATTCGGAGGATCTACCTGCACCATTAAATAATCATTTTCATGTTGACCCTTACTATTATTATTCAATTCCAATCGCTTTTATAATTGCTTTAATTTTTTTAAATTATTTTGCTATTGTTTTTGGCTCAGAGTCTAGAAAAAGAAAAGAAGCTCTAAGTAAAATGGAGGAAATAATGGCTCAAGAACATGAGATGTTATCTTTAGGGGGTCAGGCAGCAGCAGCAGCACATTCGCTTGGAACTCCATTATCTACAATTAAAATTATCTCTCAAGAACTAAAAGATCAGTTAAAGTATCACTCAGAATTGACTTCAGATATAGAATTATTATCAAGTCAAGTTGAAAGATGTAATCAAATTTTAAAAAGATTGTCATTAAATCCAATTGAAGAAGATGATTTTATAGATGAAGACCTAAATTTTAAAAAATATATTTATCAAATTGTTAACTCATTTCAAGAGACGAGTAATAAAAGTTTTGTCTTAAATTTTGATCAAGATTCAAATTCTAGAAAAATTCCAAAATCAATAGAAATTATATATGGTTTGAGAAATTTTATTGGAAATGCCAATAAATTTGCTAAAGAAAAAATATTTATAACTCTTAAAAGTAATAATGATTATACCGAAATTACTATTGAAGACGACGGCGAGGGGTATCCTAATGAAATATTATCCAAAATAGGCGAACCTTATTTAAGGTCACTTAATGATAAAGATAAGAAACAATCTGGTTTAGGCTTAGGAATATTTATAGGTAAAAATTTACTTGAAAAAAATTTTGCTTCTTTAAATTGTCAAAATTCAAAAACAAGAACTGGGGCGGAAGTAAACATAAGGTGGAAAAACGAAGATTTAAAAAAAATTTAATGTAATTTTGTTTTCTTATCAAATAATGAGCTTAACTGGGAAATCATTACATCGCCAAGCTCATTCACATCAGTAATTTTAATTGCTTTTTTATAATATCTCGAAACATCGTGGCCAATTCCTATAGCTAAAATTTCTATTTCAGATTTATCCTCTATAAACTTAACCATCTTTTTTAAATGTTTTTCTAAAAAGTCTCCAGAATTAACAGATAAAGTTGAGTCATCGACAGGGGCACCATCAGAAATTACCATCAAAATTTTTCTTTCTTCTTTCCTTTTTTTAATTCTATTGAAAGCCCATGTAATAGCCTCACCATCAATATTTTCTTTAAGTAAGCCTTCCTTTAACATTAGCCCAAGATTATCTTTTGCTTGCCTCCAATGTGTGTCTGCTCCTTTATAAATAATGTGTCTTAAGTCATTCAATCTTCCAGGCGTTTTGGGTTTATTATTTTTATTCCATAACTCTCTACTTTGACCTCCTTTCCAATTTTTGGTTGTGAAACCTAATATTTCTACCTTAACTGAACAACGCTCTAATGTTCTAGAGAGAATATCAGCACAAATGGCTGCAATTGTAATTGGTCTACCTCTCATTGATCCCGAATTATCAATTAGTAGTGTAACTACGGTGTCCTTGAAGTCTAAATCCTTTTCTTTTTTAAAAGATAATGAGTTGTATGGATCCATTATAATTCTAGGTAATTTAGAGCTATCAAGTAATCCTTCTTCTAAATCGAACTCCCAAGCTCTATTTTGTTTTGCCAACAATTGTCTTTGAAGTTTATTTGCAAGTTTTGTTATAACGTCTTGAAAACCAACTAATTGTTGATCCAAAGTTTTTCGAAGCTTATTTGCTTCATCTGCATTCTCAAGATTTTCAGCTTTAGTAATCTCATCAAATTGAGTTGTGAAAATTTTATATTCCACATTTAAATCTCTTAAATTTTTCTTTTGAATAATCTGTTCAGAATTTTTTTCCTCTGAATCCGAGTCTATTAATTGTTCATCTAATTTATATTCATCAATATTATAATCTGAATCTAAACTGGCATCGGTCTCATCTTGATTATCAGGATCTTTTTTATCCTCATCCTCAACTTCATCATTATTGCTTGACTGACTTTCTTGATTATCCTCTTGATTTTCATCTTTTTTTTCTTCATTTTCATCTGATTGAAAAATATCCATTTCTTGCAATATCTGGGAGAATTTAGAACCATAAACATTTTGATCTTCTAAATTTTGTTTAAAAAACTCTATATGTTCAAAAATTGAATTATCAAAATCTTTTTCCCAAAAGTTTAACATTTTTGTTGTTAAAGAATTAAGTTTTATGTTATGAAAATTTTTTAACATGTATAATTCAAAAGCCTCAGTTACAGGCACATCATCTTTGGATTTAATTTGATCTTTTCTTTTATGGTTGATTATTTGAGTATAATTATATCTTAGATTTTTATCTATTCCTTTTAACATTTTTGTTCCCAATTTTTCATATCTTATTTTTTCAGTAATCATATAAAGTGATTTACATGATGAATTAGTTGGTAAATTTTTCTTAAATATTGACTCACTAGAAAATTTCTTTTTTAGAGCTTCGGAGTCTGTATCTGCTCTAGCTTTAATAAAATCGTCTTTTGAATTTAGATCATCTAATGCTACTAAATCTTTTTTTTTTGAATTTTTAGTATTTTCTTGGGAATTTATACCCAAATCATCTGAAATTACTCTTGCTGTAGAGGATAGAGCTTGTCGAAGCTTTTCTTTTAAACTTTCAGCTTTATTGTCCATTAAATTTGAATATTTAACAAGGACTCTGGTAATTCTTCACCAAAACATCTTTGGTAATATTCTGCGATTATGTTTTTTTCAATTTCATCACATTTATTTAAAAATGTAACTCTAAAAGCGTAACCTGTATCTTTAAAAATTTCTGCATTTTCAGCCCAATGTAAAACTGTTCGTGGACTCATCACTGTTGATATATCCCCAGCTATAAATCCTTTTCTAGTTAATGAAGCAACTTTAATCATATTAGAAACCTTTTCTTTACCTTTTGTATTATTTAATTCTTTATTTTTTGCTAAGATTATCTCCATTTCTTTATCAAGGCTAAGATAGTTTAAAGTAGTTACAATATTCCATCTGTCCATTTGACCTTGATTTATTTGTTGGGTTCCATGATAAAGTCCTGTTGTATCTCCTAAACCAACAGTATTAGAGGTTGCAAATAATCTAAAAAATTTATTTTGTTTAATTACTTTATTTTTATCTAAAAGAGTAAAATTACCTTCTGCCTCAAGTACTCTTTGGATAACAAACATTACATCTGGTCTCCCTGCATCATACTCATCAAATACTAAAGCAACTGGGTTTTGTATGGACCAAGGTAAAATTCCTTCATTAAATTGTGTAACTTGCTTACCATCTTTCAAAACAATTGCGTCTTTACCTATTAAATCTATACGACTTATATGACTGTCTAAATTCACTCTGATACAAGGCCAATTTAATCTAGCAGCAATTTGTTCTATGTGAGTAGATTTTCCTGTTCCGTGATAACCTTGAACTAGAACTCTTTTGTTAAAAGCAAAGCCTGAGATAATAGCTAGGGTTGTATCGCGATCAAATTTATAGTTTTTATCTATTTCAGGGACATACTCATTTTTTTTAGAAAATGCATCCACTTCCATATTAGAATCGATTCCAAAAGTCTGTTTTATTGACAGTTTTATATCGGGTTGATGATCTATATTTGGGGTCAATTTTTTTCTCTATAAGTATTTTTTAATTGGGTATAAGCCAAGGTTATTGATTTAAGTTTTTCCTCAAATTTTTTATTCCCAGAATTCATATCAGGGTGAAATTTTTTAACAAGTATTTTAAATTTATCATAAATTTTATCCCATTTAGATCCTACTGAAATACCCAATATTTCAAATGCTTTTATATCTTTGTGATTATATCTAAATTGTCCCATGTGATTAAAATCGCTTTTTAATTTTTCTTTATCAAGTTCATCACGCAAAGTATTATTCCATAAGACTTTAAAAAAATTATCTGAAGAACTAAAACTTTGGGTAGGCTTATGCCAAATCATGTCTGATTTCAAAAAATCAATTACCTGATCATCATTCATACCTGAGAAATAGTTCCAATTTTTATTAAACTCTTTGACATGATTTAAACATAATAATCTAAATTTTTTACTATTATCTTTTTCAACTGGTGCTTTATATTCACCAATTTCATTGCAATTATCCCAATCACAGATATTTTTCATGATATAACTATATAATATGAATATAGACGAATTAATTGCAAACGTAAAAAAAAAACTAAAAAAAAATATAGTTATTGAAAATATTTTAATAGAAGATAAGACTTTCTTACATAAAAATCATCCAGGGCATGACAGTAGTAAATTTCATCTAAAAATAAGCATTCAGTCTGATGAACTTAAGAAATTAAATAAAATTGATAGTAATAAAAAAATTTATAAAATTTTAGATGAAGAATTAAAAAAAAATATTCACTCTTTACAAATTTCAATCAATTAAACTTTTTTTTAAAAAAAGCTTGATAGCAACATCAGAAAATTCCTTTTCAATTATTGGGCCACCTATTTTTTTGATTAACATAAGCTTAATATTTTTAGAGTTATTTTTTTTATCTCTTTTCATGAAGGATAAAATTTTATTAATCTTTTTTATTGTAAAATAATTTTTAATTGAAGTTGGAAAGCAAGAGTTATTAAGATGCTTAATAGCAGAATTAAATTCTTTATATGTAATAAACTTTTTCATATGACTAAATTCAAATGCCGACTTCATACCAAGAATTACAGCCTCTCCATGATTCAATTTTTTTGAGAAATTTAAACTTGCCTCATATGCATGAGCAAAAGTATGACCAAAATTTAAAATTTTTCTTAAATTTTTCTCTTTTTCGTCTTTTTCGACTACTGATTTTTTGACTTTACAACTTTCATAAATAGACTTTTCAATAGATGGAGACTTTAGTTTTAATATTTCATTAATATTCTTATTTAAAAAACTATAAAACTTTTTATTTGCAATTAATGCATGTTTTACTATTTCTGCATAACCACAAACTATTTCTCTGAAAGGTAAACTATTTAAAAAATTTACGTCACTGATAACAATTTTAGGTTGATAAAAACTTCCAATTAAATTCTTGCCTTGTGATGTATTAATACCCGTTTTACCACCAATAGATGAGTCAACTTGTGACAATAATGTTGTTGGAATATTTACAAACTTTAGACCCCTTTTGAATAAACTCGCCGCAAAGCCTGCCACATCACCTGTAATGCCTCCTCCAATAGATATTAAACAGTCATCTCTTGAAAAATTCTTTTTAAGCAAAAGGTCTAAAATTTTATTAACATTTTTTTGGTTTTTATTTTTTTCATTGGCATTGTAAATAAATTTGTATACCTCATATCTCCTGAGGGATTGTGTAATTTGTTTGACATATTTGTTTGGAATATTTTTATCTAAAACTAATAAGCATTTTTTAAAGTTAATGGAATTCCCCCTAAATATTTGCGATAAATTAGATATTAAATTTCTACCAATCATAATAGGATATTTTTCTGAATTAGTTTTAACTATCAGTTTAATTGGCCTCATAAATATCTATGATTTTTTTTGTAATTTGTTGTTTTGTAAAATTTTCACAATCTATTTTATATAGTGCTTTAGAGTAAATAATTGAACGTTTTTTTATGATTTCTATAAGCTCACTTTTACTAGAATTGAGTGCTAACGGTCTTTTTTTGCTGTTTTTAATCCTATTAACCAGTGTATCAATATTCCAATTTAGCCAAAATGATAAATGACTTTCTAGAATCTCATTTTTAATAGCTCGGGTGATAAACGCTCCTCCACCGAGTGCAATTACACCCTTTTTACTTTTTAAAACGTTAAGAGTTATCTTTTTTTCAATATCTCTAAAAAAGGTTTCTCCTTTTATTTCAAAGATTTTTGATATTTTCATTTTTTGATCATTTTCAATTAATTTATCAATATCGAAAAAGTTAAGATTTAGTTTCCTCGAGACCATAGAGCCAATAGAGCTCTTTCCGGAGCCCATCATACCGATAAAAACTAAATTTTTCTTTGATTTCATAAGTTTCTTTATTGAAAAAACACAAATATGTCTTAATTTGAAATTAATTAAATCTATATGCAATTTACAAGAAAAACAAGTTATAGCAAAAGTATAATTGTATTATTACTTAAACTGTTTTTAATTGCAGTTGTATTTATTGGAATAATTTTTCTTTTAAATAAATTAGATTTTCCAGCGCCAAAAAAAACAATTGAAAAAATAATCCCTAATGAAAATTTCAAAATTGTTAAATAAAATTTATTTATCAATTCTATTTATTTTTTTCTTATCGATGGCGAATTCACTTTCAGAAAATAATCCTGTAGATATATGGAATATTGATAAAAAGCAAATACAAGAAAATTCTGAAAATAACGAATCAATTTCAATTACTGAAAGAAATCCTGAAACCGAAAAAATTGATGTTTTTAACATGCAAAGTAAAGATAACTCAGATTTGATTAAAATTGATAAAACTTTAAATTCCAAAGAAATTGAAATAATAGGTCTCTACGATCCTGAAGATTTTGGATTAAAAATTGATATGTGGTCGAATTCTAATGGTGATCAATTAAAATACATTTTTTCTAATTTATCTAAAATGAATTTATCAAAAGATGCTTCAGAACTTATGAATATTGTTTTATTAACTAATGCTTATTACCCCAATAAAAATATTAGTGAAAAAGATTTTTTAAAAATCAAATCAGATTGGTTAATAAAACACAATAACTTAGAGCTGATAGAGGAATATTTAATAAAGAACAATATTTTAAACTTACACCCTAAACTAAGTAAATATTTAGTCGACAAGTATTTATCTCAATCTGAGCTTGATAAAGCTTGTAAAATATTTTTAAATAATTCTAAACCAATAAAAAACAATTATTTATCAAAATTTAATATCTATTGTTTGATAAACAGTGGAAAAAAAGATGAAGCACAATTAATTTTTGATTTAAAAAAAGAATCAGGTTTTAATGAACGATATTTTGAAAATAAACTGAATTACCTTTTTGGATATACAAATGAAATTGATAAAACTATTTCTGAAAAAAATATCTTAGACTTTCATTTGGCCCATAAAACAAACCCAGAATTTTCTTTTGAACCAAAAGAAAATACCAATCCATTAATATGGAAATATTTAGCTGCTTCGAATTTATTATACCAAACTAATGAAATTGACTTAGATGAATTAGAAAAAATTAAATTGATTGAGTATGCTACACACAATAAGAATTATCTTGAAGACGATTTATTTCAAATTTATAAAAGGTTTCAGTTTAACATTGATCAATTCTTAAATGTTAAAACAGTATTTAAATCTTTAACGAATATAGAAGGTAGAGCCCTTTTATACCAAAGCGTATTACTAGAATCTGATGTAAATAAAAAAATAGAGTTAATGAAAATTCTAAAAGAAGCATTCATTAAGGATAAAATTGGTGGTGCTTTTGAGGAGAAACTAAAGGATCTGTTACAAGATATTAAATTAGATCAAATTTCCTCAAAGCATACTAGTTTTTATTTGGAAAATATTAATACTGATGAAAATAAACAAACTAAAATAAAGTATAATGATGATCTTTTACATCAATCAAAACTCATTAAATATTTTAATGAAGATTTTAATCAGACAAAAGTAGAAAAGGATCTCAATAATTTTCTTAAAAAAATAAAAAAAGATAAAAAGTATTCACTTTCAAAAAAAGATATTATTTTAATCGAGTCATTAAAATCAGATGGTGTAAAAATTGATAAAAAATACGACAATTTATATAAAATTCTAGATTCTGAAATGCCAACAGATATTCAAGTCATGATAAATAATAATGAATCAGCCTCAACAATTTTACGAATTATAGAGGTTATTGGTCAAGATGAACTGAGCGCTTTAGATGAGGATACCCTATTTTTTATAATAAGTGCACTTAATCAATTAAACATAGACTCTATACGTAATAAAATTCTATTAAAAGTTCTTCCTTTAAAAGTTTAAAAATTAGTTTATTTATTCATCTAATGAGTATTAAAGATATAATTACAGTTCCTGACGAAACTCTAAAAAAAATCTCTGAACCATTAGAAAAGGTTAGCACTAACGAAAAAAAACTTATTAATGATCTCTTTGAAACAATGTACGCTTCGAATGGCATAGGATTAGCTGCAGTGCAAATAGGTATCTTGAAAAGAATTTTAGTTATTGATGTGTCTACTAAAGATGAAAAGAGGAAGCCTTTAAGTTTCATAAATCCTGTTATTAAAAAAGTTAGTACTGAAACTTCAATTTATGAAGAAGGTTGTTTATCAATTCCAGATACATTTATAGAAATTGAAAGGCCAAAAATTTGTGAAGTGGAATATATAGATATAAATGGAGAAAAAAAGAATTTAAAGTGTGATGGTCTTTTATCAACTTGTTTACAACACGAAATAAATCATTTAGATGGAAAATTAATAATTGACCATTTATCAAAACTAAAAAGAGATATCATCATTAAAAAAATTTCAAAAACAAAAAAAAATCCTGACAGAATATTAGTTTAGAAATGCCTAAGAAAATCATATTTATGGGTACACCCATGTTTGCAGTTCCAATATTGAAATCTCTCTATCAAAATGGTTTTCCAATAAATTTGGTTTATACGCAACCACCTCAAAAATCTCACCGAGGTCAGAGGATAAATAAATCTCCAGTTCAAGGTATATCCGAAACTTTAAATATAGAATTCAGATCTCCACAAAATTTAGAAAATAACACTGAGGAATATGAGTTTTTAAAAAAGATGGATGCTGATCTTGCAATTGTAGTAGCTTATGGACAAATAATTCCTAAAGAATTTTTAAGTTTAACAAAAAAAGGTTTTATAAATATTCATGCATCTATACTCCCAAAATGGAGAGGTGCTGCACCCATTCAGAGAGCTATAATGAATTTAGATACGGAAACAGGGATCAGTATAATGAAAATCAATGAAGAATTAGATAGCGGGCCTGTAAGTAAAACTTATAAAATAAAACTTGACCAAAATCTCAATGCAAAAGAGGTCTCAGAAAAACTCGCTCTAATAGCAGCGGATAAAATTTTAGATGTTGTAGATGAAATTTTTGAGGGTAAATCAAATTTTGTTGATCAAGATAATTCTAAAGCCACTTATGCAAAAAAAATTACTAAAAATGAGGGGCAAATAGACTGGAAAAGTGATGCTTTAAAGATAATTGGAAAAATTAATGGCTTATATCCTTCTCCAGGTGCTTTTTTCAATTTTAACGGCCAAAGATATAAAATTTTAAAAGCAGAAATTGGAAATGGTATTGGCCAAAATGGTGAGGTTATATCAGACAATCTTGAAATAGCGTGTGGAGGCGAAAAATCTATTAAAGTTCTTGAGATACAGAGAGAGGGGAAAAAGGTTCAAAAAATTGGTGAGTTTATGCTTGGATCTCAAATTAAAAAAGGTTCAATCATATCTAATGTTTAGATATCAGATATTAATAGAATATATTGGTACCAATTTTAGAGGTTGGCAAATTCAAACAAAAGGCAAAACCATACAAGGTCTTGTTCAAGAGAGAGTTTCTAAATTATTAAAGGAAAAAATTATTTTGTTTGGTGCAGGAAGATTGGATAAAGGAGTACATGCACTTGAACAATCTGCCCATTTTGAGTGTAAAAAAAAAATCGAAGATTTGAGTAAATTTGTAAAATCTCTAAATCATTTTTTGAATAAGGAAATGATTACGATTATCAAAATTAAAAAAAGGGGTAAAGATTTTCATGCAAGATTTTCTGCAAGAATGAGAATATATAAGTATATAATAATTAATCGTTTAAGTAGACCTGTAATAGATAAAAATAGAGGATGGCACGTTATTAATAAACTCGATTTAATAGTAATGAAAAAAGCTGCAAAAAAATTAGTTGGTACAAAGGATTTTTCTACCTTTAGAGCTTCTAGTTGTAGAGCCAAAAGTCCAATTAAAACTATGAGATCTGTTAAGATAAAATCAAGAAATGATAAAATAGAAATAGAATTTCAATCTCAATCTTTTCTACAACAACAAGTTCGATCAATGGTTGGTTGTTTAAAATATGTCGGTGAGAAAAAATGGACTTTAAAAAAATTTAATTTTGTTATGAACTCAAAAAAAAGAATTTTGTGTGCACCACCTGCACCACCTGAAGGTCTTTATTTAGCTAGAGTTATTTATTAATTTTTTTACTCATTGCAAACTTTTTATTTATTCTCCATCTAGACTCTGCTCTTATAATATAACCACAGCAATTTTTTGAACCACATTTGCAAGGAAATTGTTTATAGTCCTCATCATAACCAAATCCATAATCACAAGTAAACTCTTCACCTTTTTTAATATCACGAATTGCTGTAATCCATACTTTAAGTCCCTTACCATTATAATCACAGTTGTTATTACAACTATGGTTTACTAGACCTGCGATATTCCATGAAAAATCTCCATCGAGGGTATATCTTTTATTTAATGTGAATAAGTAAATAGGTTTTTTATTATCAAACTTAGTTGACTCATCTACCTCTTTATTTGTAATAATTTTGCCAACGTAATTTATTATTTTTGTTCCTTCTTTAATATCACGTGTAGCATAAAGACCTCGACCTTTTTTATCAATTTTAGATCTTTTAATTCTATAAAGTTTCATGTGAAAGATTTAATATTTAGTAAGTTTAAATCAATTGAATTCTACAAGTGCGTTAACATGTTCATTAGCACTTTCAGATAACGCATTTAAGTCATAACCACCTTCAAGAATAGAAATAACTTTTCCTTTAGTAAACTCGTTGGTAGCAGCTAAAGTTCTTCTAGTAATTTCGTAAAAATCTTTTGATTTTAATTTAAATTGAGCTAAAGGATCATCTTTATGTGCATCAAAACCTGCTGAAAATATTAGAAAATCAGGTTTATAATTAACTAATCTATCTAAAACTCTATCGAATGCATTAAAATATTCCTCTGAGTTTGTGCCTGCTGGTAATGGTATATTTAAAGAATTATTAAAGTCACCCTTATCTTTGTCCGTACCTCCGCCGGGATAAAAAGGATATTGGTGCGTTGATATATACAATGAATTTTTGTTATTACGCATAACATCATAATTTCCATTTCCCCAGTGCACATCAAAATCTACGCATGCAACCCTCTTATATTTATAATTTTTAATTAAATAATTAGTGGCTACTCCAGCATTTGATATACAACAAAATCCCATTGCTTTATCCTTTTCTGCATGGTGTCCAGGAGGCCTCGCTAGACAAAATGCGTTCTTAAATTCTTTATTTTCTACTCCATCTATCGCCCTAATTGTTGAGCCAGCAGCATCGAATACTGCCTTTTTACTGTCTGGTGAAATAACAGTATCTCCATCTAAAAACTTTAGACCTTGCTGTGGAAAAGAACTGTTTAAGTTACGAATATATTCTTTTGAATGTGTCATTGCCAATATATCATCGGGCACACAACCTGGTTTTTCCCATATCAGATCAGCTCTTTTTTTTAATTTTTCTTTTATTGCAATTACTCTTTTAGGCTGTTCTGGATGACCGTTACCAGTGTCATGTTTTTCATAAGAATCAGAATTTATTATCGCTGTATTCATTTGAAATAATTTTTTAAAATGCTTTCATAAATTTTAGTAAGATTTTTTAAATCTTTTAAAGATACTGCCTCATCAACTTTATGCATTGTTTTTCCAACTAAACCAAATTCAAGACCAGGGCATATAGTTCTTATAAATCGTAAATCTGAAGTTCCACCTGTTGTAGATAATTTTGGTTTCAACTTAGTTATTTTTTTAACAATATTTTGTATCATAAATGTAGTTTTATTTGGTTTTGTTAAAAAAGCTTCACCGGAAACTCTATATTCAATTTTGAATTTTGATTTATGTTTTTTGGCTATTCTTTTAAAGATTTTGTTGAGTCTTTTTTTTAGAGAATTAGAGGAATGTTTGTTGTTAAATCTTATATTAAATGTTGCTTCAGCTGTTGCTGGAATAACATTATCTGCAGTATTATTTATATTAATCTTTGTAACCTCCAAGTTTGTAGGCTGAAAATCATTAGTCCCTTTATCAAACTTAATTTCTTTTAATTCTTTTAAAATATTAACAATTATGGTCGAAGGATTATTTGCTCTAGAAGGATATGCAACATGACCTTGGTGGCCGATTATAGTCAATGCCCCAGTCAAACTTCCCCTACGCCCAATTTTAATCATCTCACCTAATTTATTTGGATTAGTTGGCTCACCAACAAGACAAAAATCTATTTTCTCTTTCCTTTTTTTTAAATATTCTACAACTTTTTTGGTACCATTTATTGCTTCACCCTCCTCATCCCCAGTAATTAATAAACTAATTGATCCATTAAATTTTTCATTTTTTGATAAAAAAGTGCTTACGGCAGAAATAAAAGCTGCAACAGAGCTTTTCATATCATTTGCACCTCTTCCAATTAAATGATTATTTTTTACAGATGGTTTAAATGGATTTATCGTCCAATCTTTTATATTACCTGGAGGTACAACATCTAGGTGCCCTGCATAGCAAAAATTAGGTCCTTTTGTTCCAAACCTTGCATATAAATTTTTAACCGGTTTAAAATCTTTTTCTTTAAATTCAAGTAATTTTGTTTTGAAACCAAGTTTTTTCAATTTTTTCTCTAAAAATTTCATCACCCCAGCGTCTATTGGAGTAACAGTTGGGAACCTAATTAGCTCTTTAGCTAATTGTAATTCATTAATTTTTTGCATATTTAATCTCTTAAAAGATCATTAATTGACGTCTTTGATCTTGTCTTTTCGTCTACTTGCTTGATTATTACTGCACAGCTTAGTGATGGAGCAGATGGATTTTTTTTATCAGGAAGAGAACCCGGTACAACAACTGAGTATGGAGGAATTTTTCCATACGTGATCTCACCGGTTGATCTATTTACAATTTTTGTAGATTGTGTAATCAACATTCCCATGCTTAACACAGAACCTTCTCCAACAATCACACCCTCAACTACCTCAGACATTGCTCCTAAAAATACATTATCTTCTATTATTGTGGGTAATGCTTGAGCGGGTTCTAGTACCCCCCCAACTCCTGACCCAGCAGATATATGGCAATTCTCCCCAATCTGGCAACAACTACCAGCACGACTGAATGTATCCATCATCGTTTTAGCCCCGATATAAGCACCAATATTTACATAACATGGCATTAGAACAGCATCTTTACCCACGAATGATCCTTTTCTAACAGGTGAGTTTGGAACCATTCTAAAACCTGCTCTTTCGTGATCTTCTTTTGTCCAGCCAGCTGTTTTTCCTTTTAACAAATGTGCTTTATCATACCAACTGGAATAAGGTCCATTTAAATTTTCCATCGGATAAATTCTAAAACTTAGCATAATTGCTTTTTTTAGGTGCTGATGAGTTACCCATTCTCCATTTATTTTTTCAGCAACTCTTGATTTACCACTATCCAAGTCACTTATTACTTGATTGATTGTATCCTTTAAGGACTGATCCGAATTTGGATTTATTTGATCTTTGTTTTCCCAAGCATCGTTTATAATTTTTTCTATAGACATAATTTATTGACTTTTTAATAACCTTATTTCCTTAAGAAATAAAGACAGATTTTCAATTTTATGAGAAATATAATCTTTATCAGAATCCATCTTACCAAAATGTTCATCATTAATTAACCAAACAGTTGCACATCCCCTTTCATAACCAATACTAAGGTTTTTTGCGATATCTTCTATGTAAATTGTTTCTTTTGGATTTAATCCAAATTTTTCAACCATTAAATCAAAAGTTTTAGCCTCAGGTTTTGGCACATACCCAGCATCTTTAATATCAAAAATTTTATCTCTTCCAAAGAGATCATATACTCCTAGATGGGTTAAAATATTTTTAGCATGTTCGGCGCTCCCATTTGTAAAAATAAATTTTTCCATATCTAATTTTTCAAGTTCGCTTCTCATAATCTTATCCTCTTTCATAAATGAAAGATCTATTGTGTGAACAAATTTTAGGAATTCTTCTGGGGGTATATCATGATGTATCATTAAACCATTTAAACTAGTATTGTATTTATAAAAATAATCAGTTTGTAATTTTTTTGCTTCTACCATATCAATTTTTAGTCTCTCAGATATGAACATAGTCATTCTTTGTGATACTTGGCCAAACACTTTCTCCAAAGAGTAGTTATTGTGTTTACCATAACAAACTCCATCTAGATCCAACAGAAGATATTTCATCTCTTTAAAATTTTTCATTTTCTAATCAAAGTCCCAGAGCCCTTGTCAGAAAAAATTTCAAACAATATAGAGTGTTGTTTTCTTCCATCAATTATTCCAACTGCTGTTACTCCATTATTTACAGCATCCAAACAAGTATTTATTTTAGGTATCATACCCTCGGTAATTATATTATCCTCAATCATTTTTAAAATTTCAGAGGAAGAGATTTCATCAATTAGTTTTTTGTCTTTATCTAAAACTCCTTCGACGTTAGTCATTAATAGCAATCTTCTAGATCTTAATGACTTCGCAATTGCACCTGCAGCTGTATCTCCATTGATATTATATGGATGATTGTCATTTCCTAGACCTAATGGTGAAATTATTGGAACTTGTTTTTTATTAAGAATTTTCTCAATTAAATTGTTATCAATTTTATTAGGTATCCCTACAAATCCAAGCTCTTTAGCCTCTGGAGTTACTTTGATGATATTATTTTTTTTTGTATGGATTGAGACAGCATCAGTTCCAAACTTTTTCAAAGAGTTAACAATATCATTATTAAACTCAATCAAAACTGACTCAACGATGTTTATAATTTTTTCATCAGTTACCCTCAAACCTCTGATAAATTTTGATTGAATATTTGATTTGTCTAGTTCTCTTTTAATTCTAGGACCTCCTCCATGAACAACTGTAAAAGAAATACCTAATTTATTTAGTATGTTTATATCTGTTATAAAATTATCAAAGATTTTTCTGTCTACAAAAACATTTCCCCCGTATTTAATTACGATGAGATCGTTTTTATATTTTTCTATGTATTTTGAAACTTCATTTATTGGCGGTCCATTTTTGGGAAGTATTTTTTCTAAATCCATTTATTTATTGTCTTATGATAATTAATTTTTTTAAGTAACAGTCTTAACGGTTGTTCTTTTCATAATGAACACTTGTTGAGCCATAGTTAGTATATTATTCACAGTCCAATAAATTACCAAACCACTAGGGAAGGGCGCTAGAATTACGGTCAAAAAAAGTGGAAAAAACATAAATATTTTAGCTTGCATAGGATCAGTAGGAGCAGGATTTAGTTTCTGTTGTACCCACATTGAAACCCCCATTGCAACTGGCCAAGCACCAATCATTAAAAATGATGGCACGTCATAAGGTAGTAACCCAAATAGATTGAATATACTTGTAGGATCACGTTCACTTAGATCATGAATCCATCCATAAAAAGGCATATGTCTCATTTCTATTGTAACAAATAAAACTTTATACAAAGCGAAAAAAACTGGTATTTGAACGAGTATCGGAAGACAACCAGACATAGGGTTGACTTTTTCTTTTTTATATAGAGCCATCATTTCTTGTTGTAATTTTATTTTATCATTTTTATGAAGCTCTTTTAGCCTTGCCATTTCTGGAGTAAGCGCCTTCATTTTTGCCATGCTTCTAAAAGAAAAATTTGCTAGGGGAAAAAAAACCAAACGAATACAAATCGTTATAGCTATAATTGCTAATCCATAATTACCAAGTAGCTTAAAAAAATAATCAATACCAAAAAATAAAGGTTTTGTTATGAAATATAAGAAACCCCAATCAATAACCAAGTCAAATTTATCTATAGCTAGACTTTTTGCATAACCATCAATCACGTCTACTCTTTTAGCTGCAACTATTATTTGTAAATTTTCTTCAATAGAACTATTGGGGTTTAATTCGAGAGGTTCAGTTGCAATAAAATTGGCTCTAAATTTATCTTTATAATCAAAAGTTGTTTTAAATTCTTTATTTTTTGGAGGTATTAATGATGTAATCCAATATTTGTCACTTATACCTAACCAACCTTTTTGAGCAATTCTAGTAAATTTTTTCTCCTGAATATCGTCATAATCCTCCTCAATTAACTCATCGTCTAATGTTGCAATTAACCCCTCATGAAGAATTAAAAAGTCTATAATGTCTGGAATCTCATTTCTTATTATTTGACCATAAGAATAAAAGTCATATTTTCCATTTGTTTTGTTAATAACTCTTTGTTTGATTGAAAATAGATATTTATCATCTAAAGAAATTTCTTTTTCAAAGGTAATTCCTTGATCATTAGTCCAAGTTAATCTAATTGGGGAATTTTCAGTCAATTTTTTATTTCCTCTAACAGACCAAATCGTCTCAGATGTAGGAATATCTATATTTTTATCTGAAGTTACAAATCCGCTTTCAATTAAATATCCTTCTTTAATATTCCTTGGCCCTAATAGTGTTATTTTTTCGTCACCTTCAAGTTCGACATTATAATTTTTAAAAGTTAAATCGTCTATTGTTGCGCCCTTTAAAGATATTGAGCCAATCACATTAGTGTTTTCAAATTCAATTCTCTCACTTTCAATTAAAGCGTCTTTTCTTGAAATTTCAATAAAAGTTTCTTTTTGATCTAAACTGGGTGTATCATTATTTTGATCGATTTTTTCTTTCTCAACTAAATTTTGATTTGTTGTTGTTTTTTCAGGAACAAAAAATAATGAATATAAAACAATTACCGCTGAAGATAATGCTATAGCTGCAATTGTATTTTTTGTGTCCATTATTTTTTTATTTTTATTTCTTTTTTAACTGGATCTAATCCACTTTTTCCCCAAGGGTGGCACGAAATAATCCTTTTAAAACTAAGCAGAAGACCTTTAGCAAAACCATAAGTTTTTAAGGCCTCAATACAATATTCAGAACAAGTTGGCAGATATCTGCAAGAGGGACCAATTAAAGGACTAATTAAATATTTGTATATTTTAATAAATTTGATCAATAAGTGTGTAAAAATATTCATCTTTTTATTTTACGAAATTCATTAAACAAGGTTTCTTTTATTTTTTTAAATTCATTATTTAGCATAGTTGGCTTAGCAATAACAAGATATGAATACTTTAGATTTATTGATATTTCCTTATATGCGTCATTCATAATGTTTCTTAATCGCCTCTTTATTTTATTTCTCTTAACTGCATTTCCAATTTTTTTCTTTGTTACGAATGAAATATTAAATTTTTTTTTATCTTTATCA
>CACNYD010000003.1 GCA_902624635.1 uncultured Pelagibacteraceae bacterium
AATTTTTTAATGAAGGACTAGAACTCTATAACAAAAAAAAATTTGAAGATGCTAGATTTATGTTTGAGAGAAGTATTGTATTTAATCCAAAACATTCTAACTCGTATTTATATTTAGCTAAAATTTACAATCAGGAAAAAAATCAAAAGAAAGAGGAAAAAAATTTAGAGGCGACTTTATTGATTGAACCAGATAATGAAGAAGCAATGTTAATGTTAATGAAAATAGCATTAGAAAAATCAAACTACTCTAAAGTAAAGAGTCTATCAGAAGACTTTGTCAAAGTTTGCAAAAATTTATGTGATGAAAATAAAAGTATCTTAGATTCTTTAGCAAACTTAGAACCCAAAAATGAGTCTTGATCAAAATTTGAATAAGATTTTAATTGTAGATTTTGGTTCACAATTTACACAGCTAATAGCTAGAAGAATTAGAGAATTAGGAATTTTTTCTGAAATTATAAGTCACAAAAAAATTAAGAGCAAAGACATCAATTACACTGTTAAAGGTATTATTTTATCCGGTGGTCCTCTCAATGTTTATCAAATTAACAAATATTCCTTCGATAAAAAGATAATTCAAAAAGGGGTTCCAGTTTTGGGTATTTGTTTTGGTCATCAAATGATATCTAAATTAAATGGTGGAAAAGTAAAACATTCTAAACATAGAGAGTTTGGTTTAGCAAATATCACAAAAAAAAATAGTAGTCTTTTAATTAAAAATCTATTCAAGAAAAAAAAGCAAATAAAAGTTTGGATGAGTCATGCTGATCAAGTTTCAAAATTACCAAAAAATTTTAAGGTAATTGCTTCAAGCCAAAATTCTAAATTTGCAATAGTTGAAAATAAACTTAAAGATTATTATGGAGTTCAATTTCATCCAGAGGTGACACATACAGAAAATGGAAAAAAACTAATAAGTAATTTTATATTCCTGATATGTAAAATAAGAAAAAATTGGTCCTCAAAAGATCAAAAAATTAAATTGATAAAAGATGTGAGAGAAATGGTTGGAAATAATAAGGTCATTTGTGCCTTATCAGGTGGAGTAGATAGTAGTGTAGTTGCACAATTATTGAATAAAGCAATTGGTAAAAATTTGCATTGTATTTTTGTTAATACTGGGCTCTTAAGAAAAGACGAAGAAAAACAAGTTGTTGCAACATTTAAAAAAAGGCTAAAGATTAATCTTACTTATGTTAATGCTGAGAAAGAGTTTATAAAAAAATTATCAAATGTTTCAGACCCTGAAAAGAAACGAAAAATTATAGGAAATTTATTCATCAAGATATTTGAGCGCTATGCAAAAAAAATAAAAAATGTAAAATTTTTAGCTCAAGGAACTCTTTATCCTGATTTAATAGAAAGCAAATCAGTTACTGGTAGTCAAACATCTAAAATTAAATCTCACCATAATGTTGGAGGTTTACCCAAAAAAATGAAACTAAAACTTGTAGAACCATTAAAATTTTTATTCAAGGATGAGGTAAGAAAACTTGGTTTAGAACTGAAATTGAGTAGAGAAATTATTTCTCGTCATCCTTTCCCAGGACCTGGACTAGCAATAAGAATGCCTGGAATAATAACAAAAGAAAAAATTAATATTTTGAAAGAAGCTGATCATTATTTTATTCAAGCTTTGAGAGATCACAATTTATATCATAAAATTTGGCAAGCTTATGCTGCATTACTTCCGGTCAAAACAGTAGGAGTAATGGGTGATAACAGAACTTACGAATACTTGTGTTTGCTTAGAGCAATCACCTCTGAAGATGGTATGACTGCAGATTTTTATGAATTTAAAAAATCATTTATACAAGAAATTTCAAATAAAATAGTGAATAGTATTAGGGGGATTAATAGAGTAGTTTACGATATAACTTCGAAACCACCGAGCACAATCGAATTAGAGTAAATGAATATAAAGATAAAAAAAATTCTAAATAAAAAGAATAAATCTAAAATTATTTGTCTTACAGCATACTCAAAAAATGTTGCTTCAATTCTTGATAAACATTGTGATTTAGTACTCGTTGGGGACTCTCTCGGATCAGTTTTGTATAACTTTAAGTCTACTAGACAAGTGACTTTGCAGACTATGATTAATCACTCTAAAAGTGTCAGACTTGGTATTAAGAAATCACTAATGGTTGTTGATATGCCCTATAATACATATCGAAATCCAAGTGAGGCTTTGAAGAATTCAAAACTGGTTATGAAAGAAACCAAATGTGATGCTGTTAAGCTAGAAGGAGGAAAAAAGATAATTCCTATAGTTAAAAGATTAATTAAAAATAAAATACCAGTCATGGGTCATGTCGGAATATTGCCCCAGACAGATAAAAAATTTACTTTTAAAGGTAAAAAATTAAAGGAAAGTGAAATATTGCTTAGAGATACTAAACTTTTAGAAAATGCAGGAGTTTTTTCAATTGTATTAGAATGTGTAGAAACAAAATTGTCTAAGAAAATATCCAATCATATAAAAATTCCAACAATAGGTATTGGCTCTTCAGTTAATTGTGATGGCCAAGTTTTAGTGATTGATGATTTAATGGGATTAAGTCAAAGTAAATTAAAATTTGTTAAAAGATTTGTCGATATAACAAAATTGATTGAAACTGGTGTGAAAAAATTTAAATCTGAAGTATTAAAGAAACAATTTCCTAAAGCTAAACATTCTTTTTCCAAATGAAACTGAATAAGATAGAGCCAAAATTCATAAAAAAGAATAATCCAAGAATAGGTTTAATAACTTTAGCTAGTGATTTTAGAATTGAAAAAGATTTTAATGATGTAATTTATGGAAAAAACATAGATTTATACTCAAATAGAATAAATTGTTACAATCCTCTTACTAACGAAACTTTGAAAAAGATGGCAGATGACATTCCAGAAGTGACCAAAAATATTTTACCAGATCAAAAATTAGACTGTGTTGCTTATGGATGTACATCAGGAACTATTGCTGCAGGTTATGAATCAATCTATGAAAAAGTAAATTTAGCAAAACCCAATACAAAAGTAACGACACCAATTACTTCTGCAATTAATGCTCTTAAAACACTTAAGATAAATAAGGTTTCAATATTTACTCCGTATACTGATGAGATTAATCAATCAGTTATTAATTATTTCAAAAATGAAAAAATAGAAATTTCTGAACTATCTTATTTTGATATTGCTTCTGATTTGGATATAGGAAAAGTTGATCCACAACATTTATTTGATGTTTTAATCAAACAAGATTTGTCAAATAGTGATGCGTTGTTTGTGTCTTGCACCGCACTCCCTGTATTATCAATTATCAATGAAATAGAAAAAAAATTAGGCAAGGTAATCTTATCAAGTAATCAAACTTTAATTTGGGATACACTTAAACAAGTGAATAATCAAAATAGAGTTGATGGTTATGGCGTATTATTTAACAGTTAGTTTATGAATTTTTCAATTGAAGAATACAAATCAAGATTAAAAAAAGTTCAAAAATCAATGCAAGATAAAGGAATTGAGATTTTGATTTCACAAGATCCATCAAATATGAATTATCTCACAGGTTATGATGCATGGTCTTTCTATTATGCTCAATGCGTGATTGTTCATGCAAATGCAGAAGAACCAATTTGCTTTGTAAGAGACCAAGATGCTGGTGGTGCTTATATTAAAACTTATTTGAAAGATGAAAATATAATTAAGTACCATGAGAAATATATTCATACTTGGCCGCTACATCCTTACGACTCCTTAGTTGATTTATTTAAGGAAAAAAAATGGGATAAATTATCCATAGGCGTTGAAATGGATAGTCATTATTTTACCGCTTATTGTTATGAAAAAATAAAAAAAGGGTTGCCTAATGCAAAATTACTAGACTGTGAGCGATTAGTGAATTGGGTTAGGCTTGTTAAGTCAGACGCTGAAATAGAATATATGAAGGCAGCTGCACAAATTACTCAATTAGGCATGAATAAAGCTTTTGAAGTTATAGATCCAGGTGTAAGGCAATGTGATGCTGTTTCGGAAATATGGTCAACTTTAGTTAAAGGAAACTCAGAATTTGGTGGGGATTATGCTTCAATAGTGCCAATGCTACCAACTGGAAAAGGGACCTCTGCATCCCATTTAACTTGGACCGAGGATAAATTTATTCAAGGAGAGGCCACAATAATAGAATTATCTGGTGTTAATAAAAAGTATCATTGTCCAATGGCTAGAACAGTTTTACTTGGAGACCCTGATCAAAAAAAGATTGATACAATGAAAAAAACTAACGAGGCACTTCAAGCGGGCATTGATCAAGTTAAAGCAGGAAATACTGCTGATGATGTTGCACAAGCATTTTGGAAGATATTAAACAAATATAAAATAGAAAAAACTTCAAGGACTGGTTATTCAATTGGGATTGGTTATCCACCTGATTGGGGTGAACATACTTTAAATATCTCAAAAGGTGATATGACATTGTTAAAACCCAATGTTACTTTTCATATGATTGCAGTAATGCAATTTGGAAATTGGGGAGTAGAAGCATCAGAAGCAATTAGAGTCACCGATAAAGGTTCTGAATTATTTTGTAATTTTTCTAGAGAACTTCACGTTAAAAGCTAATTATTAAAGGTTGATATTTATTCCCACAAATGTTTTAAAGTTGCTTTAATTATGACCTCAAAAAAAGATTTTGTTAAATTTGATCAAGTCGACAAAAGCTATGACGGAAAAGTTCTAGTAGTTAAGGACCTCCAGTTAGATATTGCTGAGGGGGAGTTTATTACAATGTTAGGACCCTCTGGTTCTGGTAAAACAACCTGCTTGATGATGTTAGCTGGATTTGAAACACCAACTAACGGAGAAATATATTTAGATGGTAAAGCGATATCTAGTATACCTCCTCACAAAAGAGGAATTGGAATGGTATTCCAAAATTATGCTTTATTCCCACACATGACTGTATATGAAAATTTAGCTTTTCCATTAAGAGTGAGAAAAATTCCAAAAGATGAAGCAGATAAAAAAATTGATAAAGCGTTATCAATGGTATCCCTTCAAGGTTTTGCAGCAAGGATGCCAGGTCAGTTATCCGGTGGACAACAACAAAGGGTAGCGGTTGCAAGATCATTGGTGTTTGATCCACAATTAGTTTTAATGGATGAACCTTTAGGAGCTCTCGATAAAAATTTAAGAGAAAGTATGCAATATGAAATTAAACACATTCACGAAAGCATTGGTGTGACAGTTGTTTATGTTACGCATGATCAAAGTGAGGCTTTAACAATGTCAAATCGTATTGCAGTATTTAATGATGGTAAAGTTCAGCAGCTCTCAAGTCCTGATGAATTATATGAGAAACCTGTAAATTCATTTGTTGCAGAATTTATAGGAGAAAATAATACTTTTGGTGGAGAAGTTTCTGATATTTCTGGTGGGAAATGTAAAGTTAAATTGGGAAATGCAGAAATACTTGCAAATCCAATTTCTGTAAAAGGTAAAGGAGAGCGGACTACTGTTTCTTTAAGACCTGAACGAGCTTTGATTAATCCAAGCACAAAAATGGACAATCTTCATAAAGGAAAAATTGAAGAAGTTATTTATCATGGTGACCATACAAGATTAAGAATAAATCTTTTAGGCAACCCTGAGTTTATTTTAAAAGTTCCTAATAGTTCATCCAACTTAGATATCAAACTTGGAAATGAGATTAATATTGGATGGAACAGTGATGATGCACGGGCTCTTGACCCAAAATAATCAATCCATAATTATTGAATAAGTAGTTAAAAAGGCCTGTTGACTCTCTTCTCTGAAGTTGTTTTAATTAGTTTTTTAAACGTTTAAACGGAGGAAAAATGAAAAAACTAAGTAAAATATTACTAGCTATTTCTTTTGTACTTTCACTAACTACTTCAGCATTTGCAACAACGGTAACAGCAGTGTCATGGGGTGGGGCTTATACTGAGTCTCAAAAGTTAGGTTATGGTGATCCAACTGCTAAAAAACTAGGCATTAACATTGCTTGGGTTGATTATTCAGGTGGTTTATCAGAAATTAAAGCACAAAAAGAAGCTGGAAAGATCACGTGGGATATAATCGACGTGTTCGCAATGGATACTATCACTGGATGTGATGAAGGATTATTTGTTGAATTTGATTTTGACAAAGATTTCCCACCAGCACCAGATGGAACTCCAGCAAGTAAAGATTTCTTTACTGCAATGCCAAGTAAATGTGCTGTAGGAAATATTTTATATTCTTGGAACTACGCTTATAACACTAATAATGTTAAAGGTACTCCAAAGACTATCAAAGATTTCTTTAACACAAAGAAATTCCCTGGAAAAAGAGCTATCTACAAAAGCGCTCTAACTAATTTAGAGATTGCTTTAGCTGCAGATGGTATCAAGCCAGGTAAAGGCGGAGCAAAAATCTACAAAGCTTTAGAAACAGAAAAAGGTGTTGAGAGAGCAATGAACAAGATCAAAGAATTATGTACAGATCCAAAAGGTGGATGTGTATTTTGGTCTGCAGGTGCTCAACCACCAGAACTGTTAGTATCAGGTGAAGTAGTAATGGCTACTGGTTGGAATGGTAGATTCTTCAATGCTGAAATTGGAGAAGGTGCACCAATCAAACAAGTTTGGGATGGCCAAGGTCTTGATTACGAGTATTTCGTACAAGTTAAAGGTGGACCAAACGATGCTAATGGTATGGCTAAAAAAGCTTTAGCTATGATGACTAGTTCTGAAATGTTAGCAGGAAGTGCTAAATACATTGCATATGCTCCTTGGAGAAAATCTTCAATTGGTATTATGGAAAAAGGTGAGCCTTGGTATAAAGATGGTAAGACTAACATGGTACCACAAATGCCAACTGCACCGGCTAACACTAAAAACTACTTCCTAGTAGATCCAATTTTCTGGGCTGATAACGGAACAGAGCTTGGTGAAAAATGGGAAGCTATGAAAGCTGGTCTATAATTTAAGTTTTAAAGAACTTAATTATATATTATAATTTAAGGGCGGTTATTTATAACCGCCCTTTTTATTTATGAGCTCAGAAACAAAACAAATTTTGACTACAGACGGAATACCCTTAGAGGTTAGTCTAAAAAAAGCAGAAAGAAAAAATAAGATCAAAGCTTTCTTGCTGGTTGCTCCTTTATTATTTTTCTTAATTATTACCTATGTCTTTCCAATAGGAGACATGTTGTTCAGAAGTGTTGACGACAAGATGGTAACTCAGATGCTTCCAAAAACTTTTAAAGCAATGGAAAATTGGGATGGACAAGATTTGCCAGATGAGGAAGTTTTCGCAGCTTTTCATGAAGATTTTATAAAATTAGTTGAAGATAAACGCGAAGGTAAACTATCTACCCAATTAAATTACACAAAGAATGGATTTAAAAGTATTATTAAAAAATTAAGAAGAGCATCTAAAAAATTTGAAGAGGGAAATTATAAAGAACAAATAATGTCAGTACATAAAAGATGGGCTGATGTTGAGTACTGGAGAGCAATTCAAAGAAGGGCCCCTGAATTTACAGGTCAAAAATATCTAAAAGGAATGGATATGTATGTAAATGAGGAAGGGAAAATAGTAAGTGTTGAGGAAGATAGACGAATTCATAGAGTGTTGTGGTTAAGAACTTTGGAGATTGCATTCTTTGTAACGGTCTTTTGTTTTTTGATGGCTTATCCGATTGCCCATTTGTTAGCTACTCTACCTATGAAATATAGTAACTTATTAATGATATGCGTACTGTTGCCGTTCTGGACTTCATTACTTGTAAGAACTGCTAGCTGGATGATATTGTTACAACAACAAGGTATCGTAAATGATTTCTTTGTTGGAATAGGATTGGTGGCTGACGATAACAGACCCGAAATGATGTATAACAAGACAGGAAGTTATGTAGCAATGACACAAATCTTGCTGCCATTTATGGTGCTACCGCTATACAGTGTCATGAAAACTATCTCACCAAGCTTAATGAGAGCTGGAAAATCGCTAGGCGGGACACCATTTATAGCGTTTTGGAAAGTTTATTTCCCACTGACGATCCCCGGAATAGGTGCAGGATGTTTATTAGTGTTCATTTTAGCGATTGGTTATTACATTACACCAGCCTTAGTTGGTGGTGCATCCGGGACTTTAATTAGTAACCAGATTGCCTTTCATATGAAAAGCACCCTTGACTGGAGTTTTGCATCTGCAATGGGATTAATGTTATTGAGTGGGGTATTGGTGATTTATTGGCTTTATAACAAAATAGTTGGAATAGATAATATCAAATTAGGATAATTAATATGGCTTTACCAAAATATACAGAACCACATTATAGAATTTGGCATTATATCTATTTAACAATTTGTGGTGCAGTTTTCTTTTTTCTTATTGCACCTTTATTTGTAATCTTTCCATTATCATTTAATGCAGAAGAATTTTTAAGTTTTTCTGATGGGATGAAAAGTCTTGATCCAGATGCTTTTTCTTTAAGATGGTATAAAGACATGATTTATGGCACTAAAAATCCTTGGGGATTAGCTGCAAAGAATAGTTTTGTAATTGCAATTTTTGCTACAATTGGATCAGTTATACTTGGAACTGTTGCTGCTCTGGGGTTAAGTAGCAGACATATGCCTTACAAAGGGTTGATAATGGCTGTTTTAATTTCTCCAATGATTGTACCTTTAATTATTTCAGGTGTTGCAATATTTTTCTTCATGGCAAAAGCTGGTTTGGCAGCAACACATACAGGCATTGTTCTTGCCCACATAATTTTAGGAACACCCTTTGTAGTTATCACAGTTACCGCTACACTTTCAGGATTTGATCACAGTGTAACTAGAGCTGCTGCAAGTTTGGGTAGTGATCCAGTAAATACTTTTATGAAAATTACATTACCATTAATTTTACCCGGTGTTATTTCAGGTGGATTATTTGCATTTGTGACTTCATTTGATGAAGTTGTTGTTGTTTTATTTTTAGCAGGATTAGAAAATACAACAATTCCTATTCAAATGTGGACAGGTTTAAGAGAACAATTGAGTCCAACAATTCTAGCTGTTGCGACTTGTTTAATAATACTATCGACACTAATATTAGTTACCGCTGAGCTTTTAAGAAGACGATCAGAGAGGCTTAGAGGAATTAATCGATAGTAAAATAATCAAATGAAAATTAAGAATGTAGTAGTTATTGGATCAGGTACAATGGGCAGCGGTATAGCTGCTCATCTCTGCAATGCTAATATTCCTGTCACGCTTTTAGATTTAAAAACTGAGATAAGTCAAAATGCAAGAGATCGAATTCATAAATCAAGACCACCTTTATTAATAGATAAAACAAAAATTGATAATATTAAAGTTGGAAATATATCTGATGATTTTGATGTAGTTAAAGATGCTGACTGGATTGTCGAGGCAGTGGTTGAGAGAATTGATATAAAACATCAAATTTATGATAAAATTTTTGAAAGCAGGAAAGATGGAGCAATAGTTTCATCAAACACTTCCTCAATCCCAATTAAAGTTTTATCTCAAAATTTAAATAAAGATCAAAAAAAAGATTTTTGCATTACTCATTTTTTTAATCCTGTTAGATACATGGGTCTTCTAGAAATTGTAAAGAATGAAGACAATGATTTAAATAAGATAAATCAATTAAAAGAATTTTGTGAAGTTGAATTGGGTAAAGGAGCAATTGTTTGTAATGATACTCCAGGTTTTTTAGGAAACAGGGTAGGTGTGTACGCGATGCAAATTGCAATGACCGAAGCATTTAAGATGAAACTTTCTGTTGAGGAAGCAGATGCAATCTTTGGAAGACCTATGGGTATACCTAAAACAGGAGTTTTTGGATTATATGATTTGATTGGAATAGATTTAATGGCAGATGTTTTAAAAAGTTTTATAAAAGAACTTCCAAAATCTGATGAGTTCCATGAAGTTGCTAAAGAAATTCCTTTAGTAAAAAAATTGATTGAAACTGGATATACAGGCAGAAAAGGTAAAGGCGGCTTCTATAGAATGAAGAAAACTGATAATGGAAAAATTATGGAAGCTATTAATCTTGAAACTGGAGAGTATTCAACAAGTAAAAAAATAGATATTAAGTCGGATAAAGTAGATTTAAAGACTCTAATTAATAGAAAGGATAAGTACGGAGACTATGCTTGGTCAGTGCTATCCAAGATAATAAAATATGCTTCATCACTAGTTCCTGGGATTACCAAAGAATTTAATGACATAGACGAAGCTATGAGACTTGGATTTAATTGGGCGAAAGGACCTTTTGAGATGTTAGAAGAAATCGGTGTTAAAAATTTCTTTAATAAAGTTGATGAATATACAGGTAATAATTTTTTAGAAAATTTATCTAATTCTAAAGATGAAAATTTTTATGGTGAAAGGCAAAAGTACACATCGATTGAAACTTTAGGTAAGATTAAGAAAACTGCCTCAAGTGTTGATGGCAATAGTTCAGCTTCAATTTATAGATTTAATGATTTTAATATTGTTGAGTTTACGACTAAAGCTAATGCACTCGATTATGATTCAATGGATGCACTTAAGAAAGCAACTGATAAACCTTTAATAATAATTAATGAAAGCATGCAATTTTCTGCAGGTGTTAACCTGACTTATACAATGGAGTTTGCGAATAAAAATGATTTCAAATCTATAGAAAAATTTATCAAATATTTTCAAGAAACTTGTAAACATCTTAAGTATTCCAAATATCCAGTTATATCTGCTCCATCAGGCTTAACTTTGGGTGGAGGTTTTGAAGTTTTAGTACAAAGTAATTTCGTAGCCTCACACACTAATATTGTAATTGGATTGGTAGAAACTATTGTGGGATTAATTCCAGCGGGTGGTGGATGTAAAGAAATGTTGGCGAGATGGTTAAACACTGAAGAGGCTAAGAAAGATCCAAAATATGCACCTTTGAAAGTATTTGATATTATTGGTTATGGGAGAACAGCAACATCTCCAGTTGAGGCAGAACCCCTGAAATACTTACTACCTGAAAATAAAATAATTATGAATAGAAATAGTTTGCTTGAGGTATCGAAAAAAATCTTAAATGAAAACCAAAACTTTAATGCACCAAATGAGCTTACATTCAATTTACCAGGCAAAACAGTTATTGATGATATGAACAAAATTTTAGAAAAACTTTATAATGATAAAGTAATATTAGATCATGGTTTGACTGTAGCAAAAGAATTAGCCCATGTATTAAGTGGTGGTGAGACTACAAGTGAAAAAACTCTTACAGAGGATGATTTATTTAAGTTGGAACTTGATGCTTTTATGAGATTGATTGAAACCAAACAAACTCAAGATAGAATTAAACATACTCTTGCCACCGGAAAACCTTTGGTTAATTAAATAATCTAAGAGTATTTATAAAGTCAGGCCTTAAAACATATTCAGATTTATTTAAGTGTTTAATTTTTTCTAAAACCTCTAAACCAAATATTACTTTTCCAATGGGAGTATATTCACCCTCATATAAAGGTTCATCCTGAAGAATTATAAAAAATTGACTATCTTCAGTATCATATTTTAAAGATCGAGCTAATCCTACACTTCCTTTAGTGTAGTTAAAATTTTTATCAACTTCAGATTTGATTGTACCCAAACCAGATTTTCCTGATCCAATTTTTCCATAATCAATATTTCCTTTTTTTCCAAATTCTAAATCTCCAGCTTGTACGAGTTTGTCTTTAATTACTCTATGAAATGCCACATCATCATAGGCATTTGATTTGACTAGCGTTTTAAATCTTTCTACTCCATTAGGAGATATGTCTGGATATAATTCTATAATTACATTTCCACATTCAACGTTTAGAATTACTATGTTATTTGGATTTTCAAAATTAATTTTATTTGGATCATAATTCTTAACAAATAAACATTTATCTTTTAGTAAAACAAAAGAAGTAATTGAAAATAAACCTAAAATTACAACAAATATAAATATTATTTTTTCAGATTTTGATGCTTTTATTTTTTCAATCATAAAATAAAATTTTCATCAATTTCTAGAAGCCCTTTTTTGATGAATTCTATCTTTTTTTTAAGAATAGGATCAACTGTTTCAGGTAAATTTCCATACATTAAATGAGAAAACACTTCAGCCATATCTTCAGATGCTGTAGATCGCGAGTATTCAGTAATAAATCCTTCTGGTTTAGAATATGTATCTAGACCTACTTTTTTTGTGCAGGTTGAACATTTGGCGTAATCAAACTCTTTAGGATTAAAACTAGACCAAATTTTTTCATTAAATATATCTTTGTAACTATCATTTATTATGTGGAACACCTCGTGATGTAATACTCTTTCAAAATATTTATCATTAAATTTTATATCTACAATTAAAGTTTTCATTACATTATTAGGTATCCCTGCAGTGTTGATACCTGAGATTGATAAGTCTTCACACATAACAATATATTTTAAATTTATTTTTTTTAAAAAGTTTTGAGAATATCTATTAAGATTTTTTTCAATAATTTTATATTTTTTTTCTAGGTCTTGTTTTGATGATTTAAAACAGTTGATATTATTATCAATACCTATTGTAAATGCCTGTTTAGCATTCAGATATCTTAATTTATTTTCAGTTTTAACATTATATATCTCTAGATTTGGAATTTTTATTAATTCATAAATCGTATCTGCTTTTGCTGGAGAAAATAAAAATAAACACAATAAAACGAACTTAAATAATTTCATAATTAGTATTATTGAAGATATTCCAATTTGTTAGAATGTGATAGAGTTTTTGTGATGAAAAAAAAAAGAATTAAAGAACCTATTCAACCAATAAGCGGCACAAAGGTTCCTAGATTTGCGGGTCCCTCAACTTTTGCCAGACTACCAGAGTTAAGAGATGTTGAGTACTGCGATGTTGCAATAGTCGGGATACCATTCGATGCAGGTACAAGTTACAGGCCTGGGGCAAGATTTGGTCCTCAAAGTATCAGACAAGCTTCAAGACATTTAAGAACAAATTATCATCCAAGTTATGATGTTGAGCCCTTTAAAGTTCAACAAGTTGCTGATGCAGGTGATATTACTTGTAATCCGTTTAATATAGATGAAGCAATTAAGCAAATTGAGGAAGGAGCATTGGATCTTCTTAAAAAAACTGGTGGTATAATTAGTTTAGGCGGAGATCATACAATTGCGTTTCCTTTATTAAAAGCAGTTAATAAAATTAATAATGGTCCTGTTGCCTTAGTTCATTTCGATGCTCATCTTGATACTTGGGACACTTATTTTGGTGCACCTTATACACATGGAACACCTTTTAGAAGAGCACGTGAAGAAAATTTATTCATGGATGATGCTTCAATGCATGTTGGTATTAGAGGTCCATTGTATAGCAGAGAGGATCTTAAAAATGATGAAAGTTTTGGATTTAAGATAATTCATTGTGATGAGTTTCAAACTGAAGGCACAGATAAAATTGCTGAAAGAATAAAAAAAAGAGTAGGAGATAATCCATTATATTTATCAATTGATATTGATGTTTTAGATCCTGCTTTTGCACCTGGCACTGGTACACCAGAAATAGCTGGCATGACATCTAGAGAAATGGTCAATGTTATTAGAGGCTTGTCAGGTATGAATTTAATCTCTGCAGATGTTGTTGAAGTATCACCTGCTTATGATCATGCTGAGGTAACATCACTTGCAGCTGCTACTATAGTTTATGAGTTAACAAATCTATTTGCAAAAAAGTAAAGAAAGGTTAGGAATCTCCAATGGAAAATAAAAAAAACTTTTATATTAATGGAAAATGGGTAACACCAAAAAGTAAGGAAGAAATTAAAGTAATTGATCCTGCAACTGAAGAAAATTGTGCTGTCATAACATTGGGTAATGAAGATGATGTAAATGATGCTGTGAATGCTGCCAAAAAAGCTTACAGTTCTTGGGCATTTTCATCAAAAGAGGAGAGAATAAAATTATTAGAAAAACTTTACGAAAATTATAAGAAAAGATGGGCAGACATTGCAAGTGCAATTACAACTGAGATGGGAGCACCAAAAGATTTTGCAACAAAACTTCAAGCTGGAACAGGTGCTGCTCATTTAAAATCATTTATAAGATATTTGAAAAATTTTGAATTTGAAAAACCATTAGGAGAACACGCGCCTAATCAAAGACTTATTTATGAACCTAAAGGTGTTTGTGCATTAATCACGCCATGGAACTGGCCAATGAATCAGGTTTGTTTAAAAGTAATGCCTGCATTAGCATCTGGTTGTACTATGGTTTTAAAACCCTCTGAATTAGCACCACTATCATCAATGATTTTAGCAGAGTTGATCGATGAAACGAAATTTCCTCCAGGAGTATTTAATTTAGTAAACGGTGATGGAGCAACAACAGGTGACTCTTTAACAAGTCACCCTGACATAAATATGATTTCATTTACTGGATCAACTAGAGCAGGAGCATTAATTTCACAAAATGCTGCTAAAGATTTTAAAAGAGTCAGTTTAGAATTAGGCGGTAAGGGAGCAAACATTATCTTTAAAGATGCTGATCCAGAGGCTATTGAAAGAGGAGCGCTAAGATGTTTTAGAAATTCAGGCCAATCATGTAATGCACCTACGAGAATGCTAGTTGAAAAATCAATGTATAATGATGCTATTGAAAGATTAAAGAAGTACACAGAAAACTTTGAGGTTGGTGATCCAAAAAAGGAAGGAGAACATATAGGCCCAGTTATTTCTGAAACTCAATACAACAAAATTCAAACTTTAATTAAGAAAGGTATTGATGAAGGAGCCAAGCTAGTGGCTGGTGGCCCAGGTAAACCAGAAGGTTTAAAAAAAGGTTACTTTGTAAAACCTACAGTATTTGTTGATGTTAATAACAATATGGAAATAGCAAGAACCGAAATATTTGGACCAGTCTTATCTGTAATACCTTTTGAAACAGAAGAGGAAGCTATTAAAATTGCCAATGATACTCCTTACGGATTAACAAATTATATTCAAACTACAGATAAAGAAAAAGTAAAAAGAGTTGCTCGAAAACTTAGGTCAGGAATGGTTGATGTCAATGGAGCTGGTATTGCTGTTGATGCACCATTTGGTGGCTTCAAGCATTCTGGCATTGGTAGAGAGGCTGGGGAACACGGTCTTGAAGAGTTTTTAGAGGTAAAATCTGTTGGTGGATGGAGTTAATTAAGAGTTGAATTATTCTTAATTCCATCAAGAAATTTTAAACATTTTTTTAGCTCATTAAGTTCAATGAACTCATCAACTTTGTGAGCTTGCTCAATAGAGCCTGGGCCACAAACAACTGTACTGATACCGATTTCTTGAAACAATCCAGCTTCAGTTCCAAAGGATACAACCTCTCTTGAATTATCACCGGTTAAACTTGAAACTAATTCACATGCCTCTGAATTTTCTATACGATCGAAACCAGTAACTTCACCTATTATTTTTTTTGTTATTTTTGAATTAGGAAAAACTTTTCTCATTTGTGGTAATAAAACTTCATTGGCATATTTATCTATTTGTTGATTTAGAAAGACACCATCTTCTTTAACAACTGGTCTTGTCTCCCATTCAACTTGACATTTGTCAGCTATTACATTGTGAGCTATCCCTCCAAATATACCTCCAACTTGTAATGTTGAAAAAGGAGGATCAAATATTGAATCCTTAGGAGCTCTTTTTTTTAATTCTTCTCTAAGCTCTATTAATTTTGTTGCATATTTTGATGCAAATTCAACGGCACTAACACCTTTATGAGGCATTGAGCTATGTCCAGCTAACCCCTCAAAATAAGTAGTATATTCATAACAACCTTTATGTGCATCTATGATTTTCATTTTTGTTGGTTCACCAACAATACAAATTCCATCTTGAATATTTCTTTTTCTAAGTTCTCTAATTAATATTGGAGCACCCAAACATGCTGTTTCTTCATCAAAAGTAAAAGAAAAATGAATATCTCTATTTAGATCAACTTTAGAAAAAACCGGAGCAAACGCTAAAGTACATGCAATAAATCCCTTCATGTCACAGGAACCTCTTCCATAAAGTTTGTCCTCTTTAATTGTTGCCTTAAATGGATCTGTACTCCAACTTTTTGAAACAGGTACTGTATCAGTGTGACCAGATAAAATTATTGGTTTAACTCCATTAGATTTTTTTGCTTTTATTGTTGCAAAAAGATTTACTCTTTTTTTTTCATCATCATAAGTTTTAAATGAGGTAGCACCTAAATCATTGAGGTATTTTTCACAATAATTAATTAAATCATTGTTATCTTCTCCTGAAATAGTTTTAAATCCAATTAAATCAGATAAAATCTTAATAGAATTCTCGTATAATTTATCTAAATTTACTTCTGTACTCATTTGTAATAATTAATATAAATATCTCATTTATGAAAGAACAAATTACTTACAACATATTTGAGAAAATAGACATTAGACTTGGAACAGTTCTCTCAGTCAAAAAAAATGAAAAAGCTAGAAAACCATCTTTAGTTGTTGAAGTCGACTTTGGAAAAGAAATAGGTGTAAAAACATCATCCGCCCAAATTACTCACTTTTATAATGAAGAAAATTTAGTTGGTAAACAAGTTATTGGTGTTTGTAATTTTCCAGAAAAAAATATCGCAGGAGTAAAATCTCAATTTTTACTTTTAGGCTCAATAGACTCTGACGGAAAGGTAACATTAGTACACCCCTCACAACAAGCAGAAAATGGTTTACCTATAGCATAAATATGCATCCAGAATTTTTATCTATGGCACTATTTTGGATTGTAGCTGCTTATACACCAGGACCAAATAACGTTGTTGCATCTTATTCTGGTTTTAATTTTGGAATAAGAAAAACAATCCCACACATTTTTGGAGTTACAATTGGATTTACTTCAGTAGTATTTGCTTTGACAATTGGTTTAGTTAATGTTTTTAAACTATTTCCAATTATTCAAGCTATTTTGAAATATCTGGGAAGTTTATTTTTAATATACTTAGCCTATAAAATTAGTTTTTCAAAAGCATCTAGTGAGAAAAAAAATGAAAATCCAATTTCTTTTTTGGATACTTTTATTTTTCAATTTTTAAATCCAAAAGGTGTTTTGATTGGAATTATCATAGTTTCAACATATGTTGAATATGGAGAAAATTATCTTAATTATGCGACCCAAGTTGTTTCATTTGCCTTTGTAGTATCTCTATCAAGCATTACCTTTTGGACATTTGTCGGTAAATATCTTAGAAAGTTTGCGACAAATGAGAAATTTATTAAATACTTTAATTATGTTATGTCAGTGCTTCTTCTTTTGAGCATAATTACATTTTATATATAAGATATGAAACCAGGAAATAAAAATTCTTACAAATCATTATCTAACCTAAAGGTTAATGGAAAAAATTATAAATTTTATTCATTAAAAAAAGCTGAATTACATGGTTTAGAAGGTATTTCAAAATTACCAAAGTCGTTAAAAGTTTTATTGGAAAATCTACTTAGATATGAGGATGATATATCAGTTAATAAAAATCAAATAGAAGCCGTCAAAAACTGGCTTGCCACAAAAAAATCAAAAACTGAAATAGCTTACAGACCAGCTAGAGTTTTACTACAAGATTACACTGGAATACCAGCAGTTGCTGATTTAGCTGCTATGAGAGAAGCTGTAAAAGAAAAAAATAAAGACCCAAATACAATTAATCCTTTATCTGCAGTTGATTTGGTTATTGATCACTCAGTTCAAGTTGATCAATCAGCTAAAAAAGATTCATTTGAGAAAAATGTAGATATTGAATTTAAGAGAAATGGTGAAAGATATTCTTTTTTAAAATGGGGTCAAAGTGCCTTTAATAACTTTAGGATTGTTCCTCCAGGAACTGGTATTTGTCACCAGGTTAATTTAGAATATTTATCAAAAGTTGTTTGGTCGGAAGAATATAAAGGAGAAAAATATTTATTCCCTGATACACTTGTTGGAACCGATAGTCATACTACAATGGTAAATGGTTTATCAGTTTTAGGATGGGGTGTTGGTGGAATTGAAGCAGAGGCAGGCATGCTTGGACAGCCTATTTCAATGTTAATTCCCGAAGTTGTTGGATTTGAAGTTACAAAAAAAATGCCAGAGGGCACAACTGCTACTGACTTAGTTTTAACAGTTGTTAAAATGCTCAGAGATAAAGGTGTAGTTGGAAAATTTGTTGAATTTTATGGTGAAGGATTAAAAAATTTAACTTTAGCAGATAGAGCAACAATTGCTAATATGGCTCCAGAGTATGGAGCTACATGTGGTTTCTTCCCAATAGATGAGGAAACTTTAAAATATTTAGAATTTTCAGGAAGAGATAAAGAAACAGTGGCAATTGTAGAAAAGTATTCGAAAGAGCAAGGTTTGTGGTCGAGTGATGAAATTGAGTTTACTGATAAAATCTCTTTAGATATGTCTACTGTAGTTCCAACTATTTCAGGTCCTAAAAGACCACAAGATAAAGTTCTTTTAACTGACGCATCAAGTAATTTTAAAAAAGTGTTCAAAGAAGCCACAGATAAAAAAGATTATAAAATTTCCAAGGTAAAAGAAACAGATTATGAAATTAAAGATGGTTCAATATTAATTGCAGCAATTACATCATGTACCAATACTTCTAACCCAAATGTTCTTATCGGAGCTGGACTACTTGCAAAGAAAGCTATTGAATTAGGATTAAATGTTAAACCATGGGTGAAAACATCTTTAGCTCCTGGCTCACAAGTAGTAACAGATTATTTAAAGAAAGCAGGTCTAAATACTTATTTAGATCAATTAGGTTTTAATTTAGTTGGTTATGGCTGTACAACTTGTATTGGTAATTCAGGACCTTTAGCTGATAATATAGTTGAAGCTATTCAAAAAGAAAATTTATATGCAGTCTCTGTTTTATCAGGTAATAGAAACTTTGAGGGAAGAATTTCACCTCATATTAAAGCAAATTATCTAGCCTCCCCTCCACTAGTAGTAGCTTATGCTCTTGCAGGCCATATGGAATTTGATTTATTTAAAGACTCATTTGGAAAAGACAAAAACGCTAAAGATATATTTTTAAAAGATATCTGGCCGTCAAATAAAGAAATAGAAGATACCTTAAAGAATTCTCTTAATGCCGATATGTTTGTTAAAAGATATTCAAATGTTTCCGAAGGACCAAAACAATGGCAAGAAATCAAAACAGAGAAGAGTAGTATTTATAATTGGGATGAAAATTCTACTTATGTAAAAAAACCTCCTTTTTTTGAGAATCTTAGTGACGAACCAGAGGGTTTTAAGGAGATTAAAAATGCGAGACCATTACTGATATTAGGAGACATGGTTACCACAGATCATATTTCGCCAGCTGGCAATATTCAAAAAGATAGCCCTACAGGAGAGTATTTTATGAATTATCAAATTCTTCCTAAGGACTATAACTCATATGGTTCAAGACGTGGAAATCATGAGGTAATGATGAGAGGCACATTCGCAAATATAAGAATAAAAAACGAAATGGCTCCTGGAACTGAAGGTGGTTTCACAAAATTATATCCTGAGGAAAAAGTTATGTCAGTTTATGATGCGGTAGTAGAGTATAAAAAAAGAGGCACAGATTTAGTTGTAATTGGTGGTAAAGAATATGGTACTGGCTCTTCTCGTGATTGGGCTGCAAAAGGAACTAAATTATTAGGTATTAAGGTTGTAATTGCAGAGAGTTTTGAGAGAATACACAGATCTAATTTAATCGGGATGGGAATATTACCATTACAATTTACAGAAAATATGAACAGAAAAAATCTGAATTTATTAGGCTCAGAGCTGATCAGTGTTGTAGATATTGAAAAAGGAATTAATCCATCTGATAAAGTAAAAGTTGAGATTAAATATGCGTCAGGTGATGTTAAAATAATAGAAACGCTATGCAGAATTGATACCAAAAATGAGTTAGAATATTATAAAAATGGTGGAATACTTCAATATGTTTTAAGAAATATGATTTAGATATGGATGAGGAAATATCAATAATAAACACAAACACAAGAAATGAAAAAATTAAAAATTTTTTCGTCCAAAATAAAAAAAAAATAATTTCAGTCTTAGGTATTATCATTATACTTTTAATTAGCTATTTTGCTCTTGGTGAATACCAGGACAGTAAAAAAATTAAGATTTCAGACTCTTTTAATTCAATAACTATTAATTATTCTGAAAGTAATAAAGAAAAAACAGCTGAAGATTTAATACAAATAGTTAAAGAAAAAAATTCAACTTACTCACCATTATCTTTATATTTCATAATAGATAATGAAATAATTAATGAAAAAAAAACAATCAATGAATTATTTGATGTTATCATTTATGAAACCTCATTGGATAAGGAGATTAAGAATTTAAATATTTATAAAAAAGCACTTTATAATGCAAACGATAGCAATGAAAGTGAACTTTTGAATATTCTAAATCCTTTAATAAAATCAGAAAGCGTTTGGAAATCTCATGCATTATACTTAATGGCAGAATTTTTTTATTCAAAAAATGAAATGCAAAAATCAAAAGAATTTTTTAATCAAATCTTAAATTTAGAAAACGCTAATCAAGAAATTCAATTAGAAGCTCAAAAAAGACTTAATAGAGATTTAAGTGAATAAGATTTTTCAATTATTATTAATAATTATTTTTTTTTCTGGTTGTTCTTTTAATAAGAATTCAAAGTTTTGGACTTCAGAAACAATCAAAGAAATAGAAGAAAAAAAATTTGAAAAAATTTTTGATGATCCAACAACATTAAATAAAGAATTAAATACTAATATTAATTTAAATCTTAGCAAAGGTTTTGAAAAAAACAATTTATCAAAAAAATTTACCAATAATGATGGAAGGGTCAATTTTGATGGATCTTTAAAAAGATCATCAAAATATAAATTCTCCAAAATTGAGAACTTTTATCAATCAGAACCAATTATATCATTTAATAAAGACAATATAATTTTTTTTGATAACAAAGGTACAGTTTTACAATTTGATAAGAGATCAAAATTAATATGGAGGAAAAATTATTATACGAAATCAGAGAAAAAATCTAATCCGATCTTACAGTTTGCAAATGATAAAAACTTTTTAATAGTTGCTGATAATTTGTCAAAATATTACAAGTTAAATCTAGAAACTGGAGATTTAATTTGGTCAAAAAATAATTCTGCTCCATTTAATTCGCAAATAAAAATTTTTAAAGATCATTTTTTTATAATTGATTTTACTAATACGCTGAGATGTTATTCGATAAAAAATGGAGAAGAAATTTGGAGTTTTCAAACAGAGTCAGCATTAATAAGATCTCAAAAAAGATTATCTATGGTGATTGTGGAGGATGCAATTTATTTTAATAATTCTTTAGGAGACATCAGTGCATTGCGAATAAATGATGGAGAATTACTCTGGCAACTTCCTACTCAAAGCAACGTATTATATGAGTCAGCTTTTTCATTAGAAACATCAGATATAATCACTGATAATAAAGACTTATTTTTTTCAAATAATAAAAATCAATTTTTTTCTATTGATATTAAATCTGGCAGCTTTAATTGGGAAAATAGAGTAAATTCAAATTTAAGACCTACCGTAGTTGATAATTTTATAATTACAGTTTCCTTAGAAGGTTATTTAATTGTGATAGATAAAATTACCGGAAATATCATAAAAGTTACTGACATATTTAGTAGTTTCAAACCTAAAAAAAGAAAAGAGATTTTACCTACAGGATTTGTTGTTGGTTTAAAAAATATATATTTGTCTACAAATATTGGCAGATTATTAGTGATTGATATTAAATCTGGAAAAACTATTTCAACATTAAAAATTGATAAGGATAATATTTCACGTCCTTTTGTTTCAAACCAAAATTTATATTTGGCGAAAGATAATGCTATAATAAAACTAAATTAATGTTTTTAAAATTATTAGATAAGTTAGGTAGAAAAAAAGTTGTTCTAGATAGAGGACCTTCACATCCAAGATTTGATTTAGCAAAACCTTGGATGAATAGATACTATCTTATCTTTAGACATAGACCAAAGTGGTTTCCTTTCAATATACTTATTCATGAAATGTTAGCTGACGATCATGGTGATGGAATACACAATCATCTGTTTCCATATATTACGATCGTGATTAGAGGAGGTTATTGGGAAACAACTAAAAAAGGAAAATTTTGGAGAAGACCTGGTTACATTGGATTTAGATCTGCCAATGCATATCACAGAGTCGATTTAGAGCCTGGAACTAAACCAATGACTATTTTTATTTCTGGCCCATTTGGTTTGAGGAAAGGTCCAAGATCAGAATATGGTATTGATTTTAAATCAAAAAAAAATTGATGTCCAAAAATCTTGAGGAAAAATTTTGTTCGTTATGTAATTCAAAAAATTTAGAAATTAACCAAAATCAGATAAAGACAATTAAATTACTTCAAAATTTTTATAATAAAAATTTTCATTCTTCGATCTTCAATTTTTTTAAAAAAAAAAATTATAAAAAAGGATTTTATCTTCATGGAGGTGTTGGTGTAGGAAAAACAATGATTTTAGATTTTTTTTATGATCTTATTTTAGAAAAAAAACTAAGACTTCATTTTAATGAATTTATGTTAAATTTTCATAATTTTGTTCATGAAAATAAAAAAAAGGAAGATGAAAATGTTATTGATTTATTTGTTAAAGACTTAAAATCAAAAACTTTGTTAATTTATTTTGATGAGTTTCAAGTTACCAATATAGTAGATGCTATGATATTAGGTAAATTATTTGATAAAATATTTAATGAGAATATAAAAATCATTCTTACATCTAATACTCAAATTTCTGAGTTGTACAAGGATGGTCTCCAACGAGATCAGTTTAAACCTTTTATAGAGATTATGAAAAAAAAGACAATCGAACATGAACTTATAATTGAAGATGATTATAGAAAATCAAAAGAAAACCAAAATGATAGATATTTCTTTCCACTGAACCAAGAAAGTAATTTTAAAATGAATAAATTCTTTAGGATTATTTCTAAGAATAAAAAAAAAACTACTCGAAGTCTTGATATTAAAGGGAGAGAATTTCTAATTAAAGAATTTTATGAGGGAGTTGTAAGATTTACATTTGATGAATTATGTGACAAAAATTTGGGAGCTGAGGATTACCTTGAAATAGCTAAAGTTTCTAAATTTATGGTTATTGATAAAATACCTGAGTTTAATGACATAAATTCTAATCAACAGCACCGTTTTATAACCTTAATTGATATAGTTTATGATAAGAAAATACCTATTGCACTCACATCAGAAAAAAGTTTGGAGGAATTAACCTCTTCTAAATCATTAAAAGAACCATTTAAACGTACAATTAGTCGTCTTTATGAATTAACATCTTCAAAATTTAATCTATGATACAAAAATTCAATAACTTTCAAATCAAAACTAATGGACAAAAATTATACGAATTTACCGACCAAACAACTGAGTGGATTAAAAAGAATAAATTTAAGAATGGTATTGTTAACCTTAGTATTCAACACACTAGCGCTTCTTTGATTATTCAAGAAAATGCAGATCCCGACGTCCAAACTGACTTAATAAATTATTTTAACAAAATAGCGCCAATGGATAACAAGTTATATGTACATACAACTGAAGGCAAAGATGATATGCCTGCACATATAAAATCCAGTTTAACTAATAACCAAATTTCTCTAAGTGTTGAAAATGGAGAATTATTACTTGGAACTTGGCAAGGTATTTATTTATTTGAACACAGATTAAACCCGCAAACGAGAACAATAGTTCATCATTTCTTAGGAGAGGTTTAATTTTTTTTTAAACTCTGAAAAGCTTTTAATGCTGAAGCCCTAGCTTCTTCATGTATCACAATTGGTTTTGGATAATCTTTTCCAACGATTGTATTTATTGCTTGTTGATACTTCATTTCCATTTCCCAAGGCTTATGTATAAATTTTTGAGGAACCTTGCTTAATTCTGGGATCCATTTTTTTACATATTTTCCCTCTTTATCAAACTTTTCACCTTGGAGAATAGGATTAAAAATTCTAAAGTAAGGTGCTGCATCTGCTCCGCAACCTGCAACCCATTGCCACTGGGCTACATTATTGGCTTTATTAAAATCAAGCAAACAATTTCTAAAATGTTTTTCACCCTCGGTCCAATTAATCCTTAAATGTTTTACTAAAAAGGAGCCGACTACCATTCTTATTCTGTTATGCATCCAACCAGTTTCATATAATTCCCTCATTCCCGCATCGACAATTGGATAACCAGTCATTCCTGATTTCCACGCTTTCAAAAATTTTTTATTTTTTACCCACGGAAATTTATCAAATTCTTTTCTATAATTTCCTTTTAAGAACTCTGGAAAATAATTAATCAAACTATGAGAGAACTCACGCCAACCTAATTCATTAATATATTTTCTATAACCAATACCTTTAGATTTAATGTCATTACATTTTTTCCAAATAGTACTTACATGTATTTGCCCGTGTTTAATATAAGGAGATAATTTAGATGTGCCCTCTATAGATGGATAATCTCTTGCTGTACCGTATTCTTTAATCTTTTCATTAATTAAACTGTTAAGAACTTTTTTTGAGTCATTTTCTGAGACCTTCCAATAATTCTCAAATTTTTTATACCAATTTTTTTTTGGTAAAATATTTTTAGGTTCAATACAATTTTTAAAGAAAGAGATGGTTTTCGCTTTTTTCTTTACAATATAATTTTTACTTGGTGGTAAACCAAGATATTTTTGTTCTGCATTTCTCCAGAAAGGTGTGAATACTTTAAAAGGTGTTCCATCATTTTTTGTAACTTCTTGAAATTCATTTAAAATATTTCCTTTAAAATATTTAAATTCAATTTCATTTTTTAAAAAGGTATCTCTAATTTTTTTTCCTTTTGCAATTACATCAGGTTCATAGATCTTATTCCAATATATTGTAACATCATCTTTTTTTTTGATTTTAGAAAATATATCTATTTCATCACCTTCTAATATTTGAAGATTTATTTTGTATTTAGACAGTTCTGATTTGAATGTTTCCAAAGATTTAAACAACCACCATTTCTGTGCTTCTCTTTTATTATCAAAATCAGTTTTATTATAAATATATAATGCAGCTACATTTTCATGATTTTGTGTGGCATTTGAGAGAGCAGGGTTGTGATCAATTCTAAAGTCTTCTCTTATCCAAGCTATTGCATTTTTTGTCATATAAAAATTAATTTCTACCTTTAGATAGCAGCTCTTTGTAAAGTTTAACATCTGCATTTCCTTCGCATCCAATAACAAGAATGTTGGAATCTTTATTCAAATTTAATGATTTTCTTACTTTAGGATTGTTAGCTAAACCTATAAGCGCGATAACCCCAGGTGTTGCACATTCTCCACCTATAATTGAACCTTTGCTAAATTTTTTATCTTTTAGCATTGCTGTTGTTTTAGCAACATTATTATCAGCAACAGATACACAATAGTTAGAGGTTTTTTTTAATATTCGCCATGGAACAAGTGACATTTCATTACATGACATCCCACCCATAATACTCTCTTTTTTTATTCTTATTTTTTTTAATTTATTCGCTTTTACACTTTGAAGCACACAATCTGCTCTGTCAGGTTCAACAACGATTATTTTTGGAATTCTTTTAAAATATTTTGCCACTCCGCCAACTACACCTGCTGCTAGCCCTCCAACACCAGCTTGAACAAAAATGTGTGTTATGTAATGATTTGTTTGTTTAGATATTTCTTTTATCATTATAGAATAACCTGCCATAGTAAGTTGGGGAACATACTTATAGTTCTTGGTAGAAACATCCTGAACAATTTGCCAATTATTTTTTTTTGAGAGTCTTTTACATTCTTCTAATGAATTCTCATAATCTCCTTTAACTCTTATAACCTCAGCACCAAATTTCTCTATTTCACGAACTCTTGTTTGGCTTACATATTGACTTACAAAAATTTTACACTTTAAATTTAATCTTTTTGCACCCCATGCAACAGACCTGCCATGATTACCAGCAGTCGCTGATGAAATAACAATATTTTTTTTTCCTTTAGATATTCTATCTACAGCGTATGCTCCTCCTAAGGCTTTAAAAGACTTTAAGTGAAATCTCTTAGACTCATCTTTATAAAATATATTATTTAATTTTAAATTTTTCTTCAATTTATCAAGTGATAAAAGAGGTGTTGCTTTATAATTTTTCCAACTTGATATTGATTTATAGGCATTCAACATTAAACTTGATGGAAGATGTTTTAAAACATAATTTCTTTTAAAATTATAATGATTATTTTTTAAAAGTTTTCTAAATTTCCAGCTTTTAAGATCTTTTAAGCTTTTCACTTTAACAATCTAGAGTATTGTCTTTTTCCCACTGAGTGACAGGTCTTTTTTTGTTGAAATTTTCTTTATTATTAAAATTTTTTATCTCTTGTTTTTTTAGTTTTACGTAACTTTGTATCACATCCTTCCCGAAAGCATCTGCAAGAGACTTACTATTTTCAAGCATTTTGATTGCTTGGTTCACGTCATTTGGAAGTTTTTTTAAATTTGGATATTTCTTATAATCTGTATACATGTTGCAGTGCAATGGTTTACCAGGATTAATTTTTTTATTTATACCCTCGAGTCCAGCAGCAATTATTCCAGATTGTAGTAAGTATGGATTAGCTGAACCATCCATTAGTCTTAACTCAAATCGGCCTTGATCAGGAATTCTTATCATGTGAGTTCTATTATTTCCTGTATATGAAATACTGCTTGGAGACCAAGTTGCACCTGATTTAGTTGGGGGTGCATTAATTCTTCTATAACTATTGATGCTTGGATTGAAAAAAGCAGATAGTGCCTGTGCATTTTTCATTATTCCCCCAAGAAAATTGTAAGCCAATTTACTTAAACCTAATTTATCTTTCTTATCTAAAAATTTATTATTTTTTCCATTCCATACCGAAACGTGAGCGTGGCAACCGTTTCCAGTTAAATTGTGGAAAGGCTTTGGCATGAATGTAGCTCTTAGACCATGTTTTTCTGCTAAACTTTTTACCATAAATTTAAAAAAAACATGTCGATCTGCTGTTATTAAACAATCAGAATAATCCCAATTCATTTCAAATTGACCATTCGCATCTTCATGATCATTTTGATATGGTTTCCATTCTAATTGAAGCATGCTGTCACAAATTTCTTTGATCAAATTATATCTTCTCATCAAAGCTGATTGATCATAGCAAGGTTTCGATTGAATATCTCGTGGATCGGCAATTGACGATCCATCATCAGAAATTAAAAAATATTCACACTCAACACCTGATTTCATTTGTAATTTTTTTTGTGATAATTTTTTAATTTGTTCTTTAAGCATAATTCTTGGAGATGCTTTGACAGGTTTTCCATCCATATATAAGTCTGATGCTAACCATCCTATTTCTTTATTCCAAGGTAATTGAATTAAACTATTTGGATCTGGCACTCCAAACATATCACTATCAGCTGGTGTCATATCTAACCAAGTTGCAAAACCAGCAAAACCAGCACCATTTTTTTGCATTTCACTTATTGCTTGAGCTGGCACAAGCTTTGATCTTAAGACACCAAATAGGTCTACAAAGCTTATAAGAAAGTATTTTATTTTTTTTGATTTTGCTATCTGAGATAAATTTTTTGGCATACTTAATCTTAATTACTTAAAAGATGCCTAGCAATCATTTTTTTTCTTTTATTCCCGGTATCCAATTGCTTCCAGCAAGAGGAACTCGTGCCATTGCTGCAGCCTCTACAGTCAATGCGCATAAATCTTCGGGTTCTAAATTATGTAAACTATTTTTACCACATGCTCTTGCAAGCGTTTGAGCTTCTAAAGTCATAACTTTTAAGTAATTAGTAAGTTTTTTTCCTGCTTTTTTAGGGTCTAATCTCCTCATTAATTTTGGATTTTGAGTAGAAATTCCTGCTGGATCATTCCCTTCATGCCAATCATCATATGCTCCGGCAGTAGTACCAAGTTTTTTATAATCATTTTCCCATTTAGGATCATTATCTCCTATAGCAATCATAGCAGCACTACCAATTGAAACTGCATCTGCACCTAATGCAAGGGCTTTTGCAACATCAGCCCCATTTCTTATTCCACCTGAAATTACTAATTGTACCTCTCTATGAACATCTAGATCTTGAAGAGCATCAACCGCAGGTCTTATACATGCTAAGGTAGGTTGTCCCACATTTTCAATAAATACTTCTTGGGTAGCTGCAGTTCCTCCCTGCATACCATCAAGAACAACTACATCTGCACCAGCCTTAACAGCTAAAGCTGTATCATAATATGGTCTTGCACCAGCAATTTTGATAAAAATAGGTACTTGCCACTTAGTTATCTCTCTTAATTCTAAAATTTTTATTTTAAGATCATCTGGACCAGTCCAGTCAGGATGTCTACAAGCTGATCTTTGATCAACTCCTTTTGGTAAAGTTCTCATTTTTGCTACACGGTCATTAATTTTTTGACCTAATAACATTCCTCCACCTCCAGGTTTTGCACCTTGTCCTATGACAACTTCTATTGCATCTGCTTTTCTCAAATCATCAGGATTCATTCCATATCTTGACGGAAGCAATTGATAAACTAAATATTTTGATTGTCCTCTCTCTTCAGGTGTCATGCCGCCGTCACCGGTAGTTGTTGATGTACCAGCTGCACTTGCTCCTCTTCCTAAAGCTTCCTTTGCTGCACCAGATAAGGCACCAAAACTCATGCCAGCAATAGTAATTGGTATATCAAGTTCCAGCGGTTTTTTTGCATACCTAGTTCCCAATGTAACATTTGTAGTACACTTTTCTCTATAACCCTCTAAAGGGTATCTTGACATGGAAGCACCTAAAAATAATAAGTCATCGAAATGGGGCAATTTTCTTTTTGATCCTCCACCCCTAATATCATAAATACCAGTGGCTGCCGCTCTTCTAATTTCAGAATTTGTGTATTCATCGAAAGTCCAAGATTGTCTAGGATGAGTTTTATTATTTTTTTTCATAATTAATAATTATTATCTATTTTAAAATTATATAATTTTCGTGCTGAACCATATCTTTTGAAAGATTCTGCTTTATGATTTTTTATTTCAGCATCATTTAAAAATTTTCTTAACTTATTAATATGTTTTTTATCCATTTTTTTTTCAATACAATCTGCACCCAAAGATTTTACATTTCCTCTAATATAGATATTTGTTTCATATAAACTGTCTCCTAATGCCTCACCAGCATCTCCACAAACTATTAGATTACCAGACTGAGACATAAAACCTGACATATGTCCAACTGAACCTTTTACAATAATATCTGCACCTTTCATTGATATCCCACATCTTGAACTAGCATCTCCATCTATTATTAGAAGACCACCATGTGCTGTTGCACCAGCAGATTGTGAAGCATTCCCTTTAACATGAACTTTTCCGGACATCATATTTTCAGCCACACCTGTTCCAACGTTTCCCTCAATTATAATAGTTGCCTTCTTGTTCATCCCCGCACAATAATAACCAACATGACCTTTAATTGTCACATTCATTTCCTTGTCTAACCCTGCACAAATTGCATGATTTCCTTCAGGATTGATAATAGTGAAATCTCTCTCATTAGTTTTTCTATCGAGATTTTGTAATTTGTCGTTAACATTTCTTAATTCTAATTTTTTTAAGTCTAGTTCCATTAATTTCCCCATGAGTAAACTACACCTGGTTCTGGTTCAAAAATTTTGGCATTATTTACTTCAGGAAGATGCGCCATAGCTTGAAACTCAGAAGCTATAGCTACGTAATCATCTGTCTCAGCAATCACTGCTGGTTTACAGGCTATTTCATCCCTTAAAACTGCAAAACCATCTTTTGTGCCTGTTATAAAAGTATAAAAACCATCTAAATCTTTAAGACTATCTTTAAGTGTTTCCTTTAAATTTTTTTTATTAGAAAGATTATTTGAGATATATCCAGCTGCTACTTCAGTATCATTTTCTGAATCAAAATTTACTCCATCTTTTTTCAACTTTCTTCTTAGATTATTATGATTTGATAAAGAACCATTATGAACTAAGCATTCATCTTCTCCGGTAGAATAGGGGTGTGAACCGTCAGTAGTAATCGCACTTTCAGTTGCCATTCTTGTATGGCCAATAGCATGAGAACCAGAGTAGTCATCAAGTTTAAATTTCTTTACAACTTCACTAGGATCTCCAACTTGCTTAAATATCTCAATTGATTTACCATAACCTACCAAAGCAATATCTTGAAAATGTTCTTTTAGAATAGCTAACATGGCATCTGGTTTAGTTGGTGTTTTTAAAATGACGTGATCTGAATTTTTTATTAGTTCAGCTTCAATATGTTTATTAATTCTTTCCTCAAAATCTTTGAAATTTAATTTATTAATACATATTGAGTATTTAAATTTTTCTTTTTCTTCTTTTTTATATATCGCAAAGCCTGCACTATCAGGTCCACGTGAACCCATATTAATTAGCATTTTTGATAAAAGGGAACCAAGAGAATTTTTTAATTTTTCATTCTTTAAATATATTCCAACTATTCCACACATGATTTTTTTTATTTAATTAGAGATAATAAGAAGTCTTTATAGTAAATAGCATTAACTAAAACAATAATGATTATTGCGGCAAAGACACCATACTTTGCTTTTGGAAAGGCTACCCCTCTCATTTTACTTGGTCTTAATTCCTCGTTATTTTTGTTTTCTTCTGACATAGAATAAAAAAATGGGCGCTACATTTCTGCAGCGCCCAAATTTTTGTTTTAATTACCAGTCGGTAATATTGCTTTTATGATCATTTGGACCATGTCTTTTTCTACTCAATCTGTCAAGCTCATCACTTTCAGATTTGGCAGTCAAAACATGCCAACCAACCCATAAAATTATAGCAAGTATAACAAGTATACCTTCACTAGATCCAGCACCAGGGTAAACAGCACCAACAACTTCTTCAGCTGGTTTGTTTAGGTGATCAATCCAATTTGTAACTGTCGCCATATATTACTCCTTTACCTAGTTGCGGATGAAACTGCTTTCTCATCAGATTTAGCAGCCTCCATTATTTCATAGTCTAGTCCAGCTATTTCTACTTCACGTGGGATTCTTAATTTACCCATTCCGTGAAGAACTTTAGCTATGACATAGCCTGGTATTAGTCCAAGAACTACGAACATTATTAATGCTCCTAGAAATTGTCCTAATGGGTTAATTGAAGCATATGTTGTTCCATCCCACATAGCACCAACACTGTAACCAGATGCCGGGTAACCGTTTAGAACAAAACCACATATTACTAGACCAATAAATCCAGCATAACCATGTACTGCAACAGCACCAACAGCATCATCAATTTTGAACTTACGTTCAACCCAATAATGTAGTTTATATGATATTACAACACCGATCATACCTATGATCATTGCTTGAATTGGATGATACAAGTCATTTCCAGCTGAAGCACATATAATTCCCGCAAGTCCACTCGAGTAAGTCCAGAAAGGATCACCTTTTGCAATCCAATAACCGGCTAATAATCCTCCTGATAGTGACATCAAGAAGTTAAAAGTGATACCACTAAGTGTAGTAGGGGTCACATATATGTTTGTTGCTGTCCAATAACTTATTCCTTCCATACCGTATTCAGGTCCAAGGTCAAAGATTGGTATATTACATGCTGCGTAGAATCCCCAGAAGCCAGTATAAATTAGAAATAATCCAATTGTAACTAACCAAGGGTTTCTTGGCCCAATGTTTCTTGGTTCACCACTTGATGAGAATTTACCAATTCTCGGTCCTAAAACCATTAGAACTCCTAAAGCAAATCCACCCGCAATAGCGTGAATTACACCTGATGCGTAGGCATCATGGTATCCTAAAAGTTTTAACATCCATCCATCGAAGTGCCATCCCCAAGCAGCATCTATTACCCAGAAAACAGACCCAATCGCAATTGCTAAAATACCAAAAGCGAAAGTTGTTATTCTTTCAATAATTGCTCCAGAAACAATGGAAGCAGCTGTCCATGAGAAGAGCAAGAAAGCAGCCCAGAAGACACCAGAAATGTGATCTCCTAAATTGATTGCCATCAACTCACTTGTAGCAGTGTACCACGTAGCGCTAAATGCAGAGTCATCTGTAATTAGAGCGGTACTTTCATTCATAATTGAAGGTGCTAATCCCGGTCCTGTTGGGAAAGCCCAGTAAATCCACCAACCAAATAAAAACCAAGTTACTGTTACCAAAGGTATCAGCATCGTGTTTTTCATAAGAGTATGTTGATGGTGTTTGTATCGTGAAGCTCCAACCTCATACATACAGAAACCGACGTGAATTAAAAACATCAGAACCACTGTCACCCAGTAGTAAAATTCTGTAAATATTTGAGTAAGAGCATCTAATTGATCAACCATATTCTCTCTCCATATTAGTTTTGAAAAAGCCTATAAAATTTTGAAAGAAGAGACAAATAAAAGAATGATAAAAAACGTAGTAACGACGTAAAAATTTAAATTAAAATCAACTATTGATTGTGTAATTAAAATTTTAGATAAGCTTTTTTCAAATCAACAAGAGGATGTTTGGGGGACATTTGAAACTTAACTAATAGCTCTCTAGCAATCATATCTCTATCTTGTTGATTATTTGGTAATTTGATTGTTTTAGGAATAGTAACCCAGCCATTAGCATTTCTGCAAAAAACTGCTGGTCTATCCTCCTCATAACCCATATGAACATCTTCTAACCAATTCAAATCATCCCATCCCATTGCTTCAATATATTTTTTTAAAAACGGAGTAAGCTTTGTATAGTCTGGCAAAAGATTTACGTCATATCGATAACCAATTGACTGACCAATCATTTTTTCTCTGGCCGTTTCTTTCTTTTTACCTAATTGACCTTTGATCTCTTTAACTTTAACTAGCGTTTTACCTTTTTTCTTTACCATATTAAAAATTATATTTTGTGATAGTTATCAACTCCAACAGTATAATTTGTTCCAGCTAATGGCACTTTTGCTAATGCTGAAGCTTCCGAAGTAAGCGCAGCTAAATCTTCAGGCTCTAAAGAGTGAATGTTAGTTTTTCCACAAGCTCTTGCTAGCAATTGTGCTTCAAGCGTCATTGAGTGAAGATAATTATAAACTCTTATTGCAGCATCATCAGGATTTAATCTTGCTCTAAGTTTTGGATCTTGTGTTGCAACACCTACAGGACATCTACCTGTATGGCAGTGATAACATTCTCCAGCTTTAACTCCCATTTCTTTTTCAAAATTTGCTTCTGGTATGTCTTTATTACAATTTAAAGCAATCATAGAACCAGTTCCAATAGCAATTGCATCTGCACCTAATGCAAGAGCTTTTGCCATATCTGCTCCATCTCTTACACCACCAGCATAAATTAATGTTACTTTTCCAGTTTTTCCAACATCATCAATTGCTCTTCTTGCCTCTCTTATAGCTGCTATTCCAGGAATACCTGTATTTGCAGCAGCAATGTGTGGGCCTGCACCTGTTGATCCTTCCATACCATCTAAATAAATTGAGTCTGGATCACACTTTGCAGCCATTCGTACATCATCATAAACTTTTGAAGCCCCTAGTTTTAATTGAATTGGAACTTTATTTTTTGTTAGTTGTCTTAATTCCTCAACTTTTAAAGCTAAATCATCTGGACCTAGCCAATCGGGATGTCTCGCAGGAGATCGTTGGTCAATACCAGATGGTAATGATCTCATTTCTGCTACTTGATCTGTAACTTTTTGACCCATTAAATGTCCACCCATACCTACTTTTTGACCTTGCCCAATAAAAACTTCTATCCCATCTGCTAATTGTGCATGGTGTGGGTTAAACCCGTATCTTGATTGAATACATTGATAGAACCATTTTTCAGAATATCTTCTCTCATCTGGGATCATGCCACCTTCACCAGAACAGGTAGCACTTCCTGCCATTGTAGCTCCACGTGCTAGAGCAGTTTTTGCTTCATAAGATAATGCTCCAAAACTCATTCCAGTGATATATACAGGAATATCTAATTCAATTGGGTTTTCACATCGTGGCCCAATTACAGTTTTAGTTTCACACTTTTCTCTATAACCTTCGATTACAAATCTTGTTAAAGTTCCAGGAAGAAAAACAAGATCATCAAAAGTTGGAATTTTTTTCATCAGCGCCATTCCACGCATTCTGTATCTTCCCAACTGTGATTTAATATGAATATCGTCTATAACTTCAGGTGTAAAAATTGCGTTATGGCCAAGTAAACTTTTGTTTCTTCCGCCATTGTTGTTTAAGTGAACATCAGCTTTACCACCGACATTTGCTTTTAGTTTACCGTTACTCTTTTTTTTCTTTTTTTTCTTAGCCATTAAATTGCTCCTTTTTTCTCTGTAGGTTCTAAGTTATCATAATTCCATAGTTTTTTCCCTGCGACTACTTTTGTCATCTTGCTAACATCAAAGTTTGCTCCAATTTCTGCAACTTTTAACTTTCTTTTTAACCAATCCTGATCGCTTTTTGTCAATTCTGAGGGAACAGCGTCACTTCCATATGATCCAATTTCACCACCAATGAAAATTGTGCCATCATACATAGAATCACCTAAGTTAATTCCAACATCACCTAAAATTATTATTCTACCTCTTTGCATCATGAATCCCGTAAAGGCTCCTGCATCACCACCAATTATGATCGTTCCACCTTTCATATCGATACCTGTTCTAGCTCCAACACTTCCTTTACAAATCAGATCACCACCTCTTATAGCTGCTCCAAAACATGATCCCGCATTTTTTTCTATAACAACTTTACCAGCCATTAGGTTTTCTGCACACGACCATCCAACTCTTCCATTAATTCTTACTACAGGTCCATCACAAGACCCTATTCCAAAATATCCTAAACTTCCCTCAAAAATTAAATTTAATTTGTTTAGTATTCCTACTCCCAAACTATGTTTTCCTTGAGGGTTCTTTATTACTATTGTTCCGTAACCTTCACTCATTAATCCATCAATTTTTTTATTTGCCTCAGCTGCGGTCATGTCCTTAACATCAAGGTCAGTTCTTTTATTAAAATCGACATCGTAGGTTCCAAAGTAATAAAAATTTTCAGCTTCATCTGGATTAAAAAACTTTTGCTGTGTTCTTCCAGTTAGAACTTCACTGTGCATACCCATTTCTTGGGCTTTAGTTTTTTTAGTTACATTTTTTAAATTTGCCATACTTTAACTTCTCCATCGAAAGGATCATAAGTGTCTATTTCTTGGGGCAAAACAGATCTGATTGCTATCTCTTCCGAACCCATAGCAACTAAATCATCAGATTCGTATAGGACCAAAGGTTTTGCCGCCATTGTATCTTTGGCCATGCCCAAAGAATTTTTTGTTGCCACGAAATATGTAAAGACTCCATCAAGACCAGAAAGAGACTCTTTCATACCTTCCTCTAAAGTTGCTCCACTTCTCATTTTTTCTGCTAAATAAACCGCAATTAATTCTGAGTCGCACTCAGACATAAATCTCATACCTTTATTTTCCAAAACTCTTCTATTGTTCCAATAATTTGTTAATTGACCATTATGAACAACAGAAACGTCGCTAAAAGGATACCCCCAAAAAGGGTGAGCAGATTTAATATCTACCCCAGACTCTGTAGCCATTCGAGCATGGCCTATAGCGTGTGTTCCAACTAATTTATCTAAATTATATCTTTCACAAACCATTTTAGCATTTCCTAAATCTTTAATTACTTCTAAAGATTTACCCATTGATAAAATCTCAACACCAGGAATGCTCTCAATTTTTTGAGAAAATTCTAATAAGTCTTTTTTATCATATTCGATTTCGTATCTTAATGAATAAGGAAGTGTTCGTTCCTCTTTTACAATTTTTGCACCAAGTTCTTTAATGCAATCATCAACAACTTTTTTTCTTTCATCATAAACAGATACATCTTCAGCTACTGAAGAACTACCTTCACCAACATTTTCACCTATTTTAATTCTTGCAATAAAATTTTTACCATCAGTGTCTCCATACAAAGCGTAACCTGTTGAATCTTCACCTCTATGTTTCAAGGCTTGCAGCATACCTTGCAATTCAGAACCAACGTTTGAAGATTTGTTTCTATGTATTAGACCCGCAATTCCGCACATAAATCTTGCCTCTCTATATATTTAAATTCCTATGGTAAACAATCAAGATAAGTATCGAGATCCCATTGAGTTGTCGCTCCGAGAAATCTTTCCCACTCATCATTCTTATACCAATGAAATACCTTATACATCTCATCTGGCATAGCAGATTTTATTACTTCATCCTCAGCTAATCTTTCTAAAGCCTCACCTAGACTTAAAGGAAGTTTTTTTACATCTTTACCAGCTTTCTGAGCTTCATAAATGTTTCTTGACTCTGGAGCTGCAGGCTTCATCTTGTTTGAAATACCTTCATCACATGCTTTTAATAAAGCCGCACCTAAAAGATAAGGATTGTGCATTGAGTCAACTGATCTGTACTCAAATCTTCCAGGAGCTGAAACTCTTAAACCACAAGTTCTATTTTGATATCCCCAATCTGCATAGACTGGCGCCCAAAAGCCTTGATCCCATAATCTTCTATACGAGTTTACAGTGGATGAGCCTAATGCTGTTAAAGCTGGCAAGTGTTTCATAATACCAGCTATTGATTGTAAACCAATTTTTCCAGGTAATTGCATGTCTTTTGTATCAGGCATGAAAGTGTTTGTTCCACCAGACACATAACTAAAAACTTCTTCTACTCCAGGTAAAGTTTTATGACCAAGTTTATTGACAGATACTTTTCCGCCTTTCCATAAAGACATATTTGTATGACAACCACTAGCAGAAACTCCCATAAATGGTTTTGTCATAAAACATGCTATTAAATTATGTTCCCTCGCAACCTGAGCACAAATTTGTCTGTAAGTTGATAATCTATCAGCATTTCTTAGGACATTATCAAAAGTCCAGTTTAGCTCTAATTGACCAGGAGCATCCTCGTGATCTCCTTGAATCATATCTAAACCCATAGCATTTGCGTACTCAATAACTTTCATAAATACAGGTCTTAAGGACTCGAACTGATCAATATGATAACAAAATGGTTTTGAAAATCCTTTTCCAGTCGGTGTTCCATCTGGATTTTTTGTAAGCCACATCATTTCAGGCTCTGTTCCAACTCTTAATTCTAAGCCATGTTTATCTTTAAATTCGTCCATAAAAATTCTCAAATTTCCTCTACAATCAGAGGTTAAATGACCACCTGGATTTTCTCTTTCTTCTCGATTTCTAAAACATGTACAAAAAACTCTTCCAATTCTTTTATCCCAAGGAAGTTGAACAAAAGTTTCTGGATCAGGGATACCCACGAGCTCCATTGCTTCAGGTCCATATCCAATATAATTATTGTGTCTGTCTAAAAATAAATTAGCTGTAGATCCATAAACCAACTGAAAACCTTTTTCTGCAGTTCTTTCCCAATGATCTGCGGGAATACCCTTACCAACTACTCTTCCTGTTACTGAAATAAATTGAAAATAAATATAAGTTATTCCTAATTCCTTTATCTTTTCTCTAACTCTTTTTATTAATTTATCTCTACCTGGTTGGTTTACGTGTTTTTCTAGATCGGTCATGTCTCCCCTCAATGTATTATAATTTATTCAAGCGTAACTGAAAAATTTATTAGTGTCTAGGCTTGAAGTTTAGCTCCAAGGAAAAGGACTGTTCGAAGTAGGGTGAAGTTCACCCTTCTCGTAACGGTTGAATCTAAACGGTTTTAATAAATCACTTTCAGTTCCAAGAATTTCTTTTGCTACAAGTTCTCCAACACCAATCATTTTATAGCCATGGTTAGCATCGGCAATCATGTATACGTTTTCAAAAAATCTATCAAAGATTGGAAAAGAATCTGGTGTCATACACCCAAGGCCACCTGATGGACCTTTTCTATACAAGTCAGATTTTCCTTCAAATCTTTTTTGGCAATGTGCTAGGGCAGAGCACCACATTTCACTAAATGCATCAGTAGTTTGATATTCTGGAGACTCAATTCCATAAGGATCAACATTCACCTGATCAAAATGTTTTTTAACAATGTAAGGTGATGTTCCTCCTTGAACTCCCAAACCATCAATATCAGGCTTATAATAAATTCCCCAAATTTTATCTGTGATTAATTTTTTTGTTTTATCTGAATACAATGGTGCAGTTGAGTCTACATGAACTACAGGCGGCTGTTTTCCGTCATTTGTTTTCAAGAAATCTGGATCAACGCCAATAACACCTTCTTGAAGCATCCAATAAGTCCACATGTCAGTTACATGCATTTTACCATCTTTGCCTTTAATATTTGCTGTTTTAGGTAATTCCAACATATTCCAGAAATCTCTAGCCCATGGTCCTGCTCCGATTACTACTTGTTCACAATCGATTGTACCTTTATTAGTTTCAACTCCTGTAACCGCTTTACTATTGCTTCCTCTTTTAAATCCTGTAACTTTTACACCTTTCATTACTTGAACGCCATTAGAAGTAGATTTATTTTCTAAAGCTTTAATAGAGTCCTTATTAAAAGCATATCCACCTTTTTTTTCATGAAGGATTGAAGTAATCCCTTGAGCTTGCCAGTCATCAAACATGCCTTTCATATATTTCATACAATCTTTTTCACCTTCTATAAAATCAGACTCATATCCAATTGCTTTTTGTTGTTCATAAATAGTTGCAACGTCTTCATGCATAACTTCTGGTGAAATTTGTAAATAACCTACAGGATTATATTTAAATGCTTTTGGATCACTTTCCCAAACGGAGACTGAGTGAGCCATCAATTCTCTCATTGCTGGTTGAAAATAATTATTTCTAACTACTCCACATGCAATTCCACTTGCTCCAGCGGCAGTATCTTTTTTCTCGAGAACAATAATATCTCCTGGATTTTTATAAGTTTCAGATAATTTCCAAGCAGTGCTTAAACCGTGGATACCTCCACCGATTATTACTACTTTTGCTTTTGTCGGTAATGACATATACAAACTTTATTTTTCGTGCGACTTAAATATATAGTTTTTTATATATATAAAAAATATAAGTAAAACTTGTACAAATATTAAAAACTCAGATGTTTTAGTGTTTCTATATAATTATTAAACTCGTCAATAAAACTCTCACTTGGTTTAATGTGCTTTTTTCTTTGATCATTTGAGGTTTTTTCTAAAAAGAAAAAACCTTTTTCACAAGCTTCATTTATCATCAAAGCTGACTTTGGACGTGAAGTTTTAAATAGTTTAGTTTTAAGTTCCTCAACAGTAAGATTTTCCTCATATTTATAAGCATGCATCACTAAAAGCATCATATGATAATGTGAAGGCGATTTTCTAAAAAAATAATTACTAGAAGTATGAGAAAGTTTCATTTGATCTTCCCAAAATTCTAGTAAATCCTTCGCTGATTTTGGCATTAGGATCTGACTCTTGTTTTCTTCGGATCAAAATGCGGAAATCCAACTACTTTCGCGGCAATTCTTTTTTGATGACCATCAATTTTACCAACCTCAACTTCAGTTCCTTCACTTGAGTACTGAGCATCGATTCTACATAAAGCTATGTTTTTATTTAAAGTAGTAGATAAACAACCACTAGTTATCACACCTATTTGAGATCTCCCAATGTGAACGCAATCACCATGTCCAGCCGCCTCTTTACCAATAAGTTCTAGACCCACAAGTTTTTTTTGAGGATTTGCTTTTCTTTCTTTCAAAACCTCTTTACCAATAAAATCTTCCTCTTTAGTTTTTAAAGGAACAGCAAAACCTATTCCTGCCTCGAAAGGATCTTGTTGACCATCAAATTCATTACCAAATAAAATTAAACCAGCTTCAATTCTGAGTTTATCTAAGGCTGCAAATCCAGCTGGGATTAAGCCTTCATTTTTTCCAGTTTCCATAAGTTTATCCCAAACTTCGGAGGCATGACTTGGATGACACCATACTTCATAACCTAGTTCACCAGTATATCCTGTTCTTGATACAATCAATGGAATACCTTGCAGGTTTTCAATTCTACAAATAGTAAATCTGAACCATTCCAGTTCATCTATAGATGGTTGTGTTGGTGGAGTAAAAATCATTTTTTTTAATATTTCTCTACTTTTTGGACCTTGTATTGATACGTTACTAATCTGATCTGTTGAATTTTTTACATTGACCTTAAAGTTTTTCTTTTTAGCTATTTCTTTAAGCCACTCACCAGCATATTCATCACCACAAATCCATCTAAAACCAGTTTCACTTAATCTCAATAATGTACCATCGTCAAACATCATTCCATTTTCATAACACATTGCAGAGTAAACAACTTGGCCAACAGCAAGTTTTTTAATATTTCTAGTTAATGTGTAGTTCATTAGTTCCTCAGCATCAGGACCTATGATTTCAAACTTTCTTAAGGCTGATAAGTCAATTAAAACTGCTTTTTCTCTACAAGCATTGTACTCTTCTACAACTCCATGCTTAGTATAATCATTAGGCAACCAAAAACCTCTAGCGTCAATAAAATTTCTAGTAAGCTTAGATGTTTTTTCATGAAAACCGGAGTTTCTAGTAAGTTTTTTCTCTGAGTCAGCTTTCATTCTAAATGCAAATGATTTTGAAAATTCTTTTTTTTTATCATAAGTCCTAACAAAAATATCAGTAGGATTCCATGAATTACATGGATCAATATCACTCGGACATGCAGTAGTTCCTATTGTTAGATCTTTTAGTGCACGAAACATAACATAATCACCTGGTCTAGCATAAGACTCATCAGAAATTACTGAATTAAGACCAGTTGCAGATGTATTAAAAAATAAATTTATTGCGTGCCAACCTTTTTGTTTTTTTACACCATATCTATCCATAGAGCTTGTAAGATTGTCGGAACAATTAGGATGACCAAAATAGCCCATATCCTCATAATATTTAGAAGTGCAAGCTAAATTAAATGTATCGTGTTTACCAACTGTATCTCTAATTACCTCAACAAGAGGTTCATGATCAGTATCATAAAATTTTGAAAATAAACCTGGCCCTGGAAAAGTATTTCCCATAAAAGTTCTAGTTGTTTGCCAATCAAGACCTTTTTCAATATCTTTATCAAGTTTTCTTGTATCAAAAGCCACAAAGTCAGAACATTGTCTGCCTGCTGGACTTATTATTTGAATATAATCCCCTTCTTTCACTTGATAAGAAATACTTGTTTGTCTATCAATATTTTTTTCGTAACTTGGTTCATAAATTGGGTCTGGTATCACTGATAATTCTTTATCATTTTTAATTTTAGATCTTTTGATAAATATTGTTAAATCACTTGATGGATTTTGATCGCTTATAATCATATTATTTTGAGGTGCTGCAAAAATTGAATAACATTTATCTTTAGATTTTAATTTTATTTTTTCACCACTCGGTGTGTCGATATCAAAAACAATCGATGATTTTGAGGTATTTATATTTAGATTCCTCTTTTTTAATTGATAATTTGTAATTAAAGAGCTTTCGTCTTTATTGTTAAGTATTTCTTTTATAAAATTTGATTTATTGTTTTCTTTAAGGTTTAAAATTCCGAGCTCAGATTTTCCATCTTTATTGAAGCAAATAATTTCACAAATTTGGTTACCTTCATCGTTTACGATCTCTATCTCATCGTCAGGAAAAATTTGCAATCCTGTCAGTCCTCCCGCAATAATTACATGTCTTTCAACTCCAGGTGGTAGTACATTTAGTCCTGGTTCTTTTATATCTAAAGTAGTAAGCGACATTTTTTAAAATCCAATTATATAATATATAAATATCTAGGTGTTGACTATCCTTTAAGTAAGGCTCATACTAATATCATTAAATAGTACTAGGAGGAAAAAATGAAAAACAAATTACCGTTACTAATCGGTGCAATTGTTGTTATTGCGGGTCTTGTTTTCTTTTTGGGTGGAGGAGATAAAACAGCAAAGAAATCAGGCGATAGCAGCGCCCCTATAGTAATTCCAACACATAACTGGTCAAGCCAAATTGTAATGGCTTACGTTATCGGTGGAATTTTTGAAAGTATGGGAAACAACGTGAGTTATGTTAATGCTGACTCACAGGCTGTATATGAGTCAATAAGAATTGGAGATGTAACTATATCTCACGAGGTATGGGAGTCTGCATTTGGTAAATCATTCACAACTGCTTTAGATAAAGGTGGTTTATTAGATTGGGGTGATCATGAGGCAAGGACTCTAGAGGATATGGGTTATCCTAATTGGGTTACTGACAAAGGATTATGCCCAGGTTTACCAGATTGGACAGCTTTAAAAAATCCAGACTGTGCTAAGAACTTTGTAACTCCTGACTCAGGTGGAAAAGGACGTATGTTAGAAGGTCCACAAACTTGGCATGGTGACTTAATTCCTCAAAGAGTAGATGCTTTAGGATTAGGTGATCTTTGGATGGTTAAATTCGCTGGGAGTGCCGATGCGCTTTGGGCTGAATTAGCAGCAGCTGAAAAAGAAGGAAGAGGAACTATTATTTTTAACTGGACACCAAACTTTACAGATGGCGCTGGTTTTACATTCATAGACTTCCCTCCTTATACAGCGGGTTGCAGACCAGAAGATGGTGGAGATGGAAAATGTGGATCTCCAGATGGTTATTTGAAAAAAGCAGTGCATGAGGATTTTCCAAAAACTCATCCAGCTGCAGCTGCAGCTTTCAAAAAAATGTCTTTCACCACAAGTCATATTGGAGCAATGGCTGCTTTAGTTGATATTGACAAAATGACTCATGAAGATGCTGCCAAAAAGTGGTTAGCTGACAATGAATCAGTTTGGAAACCATTTACTAAATAAGGTAAATAACATTTAAATTTATTAATCTCCCCCAACAAAGTTGGGGGGGATTTTTTTTAACTCAGATTTCATGTTTAAATATTATTTAGTTATATTAATAAGTTTATTATTTTCAAATCAGTTATTAGCAAAAAATATTAATATACAAGAAAATTTGAATCTTATTTTTAAATGTGAATTAGAAAAAAAAATAATAAAGAATTCCGAATATAATTATCAGGTATTTTTAGCTAAAGATCTTGAAAAAAAAGATTTAAATAAATTTGAAATCAAATCACATCAACCTGATATACTTAATATTAATGGCTTATCATCATTTCTTTCAGAATCTGTAAAACTAAGTGTTAAAATAGTGAACAAAGATATAGTTTTATTTAAAGCAATTAATAATAACTCTAATTATTCAGAGTCAGGTATTATTGATAGAAAAACAGGGGAATTAATTCATGAAATAACAAAAAATATAAAAAGTGAAAATTCTGAAAAAGATATTTCTTTTTACTTTTGTAGTAAGAGGGAAAATGTCTGATTTTTTTTTTAGTTAATTTGTGTAAGATATAGATATGAAAAATTTTTTAATTGGTTTGTTTCTGAGTTTATTAGTCTTTTCTGTTGCATTGGCGCGTAGCACTGGGTGTAAAGAAGGTAATTGCGAAAATGGTTATGGAAAATGGGTTTACACAGATAAAACTACTTACGAAGGAGAGTGGGTAGGAACAAAAAAAAATGGCCAAGGTGTAGAAACTTGGCCCAATGGATATATTTATAAGGGTGAATTTAAGAATAGTGAATGGAGTGGCAAAGGTATTTTAACCTTTCCCGATGGGTCAACATATGAAGGAGAGTGGGCCAAAGGTTTTATGAATGGATCAGGAACTTTTACTTCTTCTGATGGAACACAAAAAACAGGGACCTGGAAAAATGGAAAGCTGCAAGAGTAATGTTAAAGGAAAATTATTTAAATAAAATTAAGGAATTACCAGAATTCGTAAAACAAACTGTTGGTTTATTAGTTCTAATTCTAATTATAATTTCATCTTTTTTTGTTTTAAATATTATGTTCGGTGAAGGAGATGAATTAGTTAAAAAGATGAAATTAGAAGAAGAGAGAAAAGCCCAGGAAAAGAAATTAAGTGAGTTAATATCAAAACTACCCTCGGGAATACTAGTAACTTTTGATGGCACAGATCATTACAGATTAACAGATGAAGTTTATGAGCAAGTTTGTAAAGCGACAAAACTTATACCCCAAAGAGCAATAATGGGAGCAAATTTTTTGAATTTTAGAGCACATGAAATTTATACAATTAATGGAAACAAAATAAGCGATACATTTGTTCAGTGGAACAAAGAAAAAAACAAGTGTTTTGCAGGTTTTACGGTCAGTGGAAAAAATGTTGGGGTAAATGAGTCGATTACCGTTAGCGGTGAAGCATTAAGTTTTTTAAGCACTGGCATAGATACAAGGGTGTATTTTATTAAAAATTTTTAGGGGGAAGAAACAATTATATAGATTTAATTTTATCTTAATATCATATAACTTGATCTTAATTTATGTCTAACCCAGTAATAAAATGTCAAAATGTTTTTAAAATTTTTGGAGCAAATGCACAAAAAATGCTTCAAGATTCTAGTGGAAATGTTGATGCCAAAACTTTTCAAGAAAATGGTTGTATTGTTGGAGTAAATAATGCTTCATTTGAAGTTGCTAAAGGAGAAATGTTAGTTGTAATGGGATTATCTGGCTCAGGTAAATCAACATTATTAAGATGTATTTCAAGATTAACAGACGCAACAGGTGGTAAAATTTTTATCGAGGGCCAAGATTTATTATCTTTGAACAATAAGGAGCTTATTGATCTCAGACGAAATAAAATGGGAATGGTTTTTCAAAGCTTTGCTTTATTGCCACATAAAACTGTTGTTGAAAACATTGCTTTTCCTCTTCAAATCAAGGGAATAGAAATTGAGGATAGCATTAACAAAGCAATGGACATGGTGAAATTGGTGGGACTTGAGGGCAGAGAAAATTATTTTCCACGAGAACTTTCTGGTGGACAACAACAAAGAGTTGGAATTGCAAGGTCATTAGCTGTTGAGCCTGATATATGGTTTCTAGATGAACCTTTCTCTGCTTTAGACCCTCTAATTCGAAAAGAAATGCAAGATGAATTCTTAAGACTTCAAGAAAAACTACAAAAGACAATTATGTTTATTACACATGATTTTGATGAAGCTTTAAAACTTGCTGACAGAATTGCTATTATGAAAGATGGTATCATTGAGCAATTAGATACCCCAGCTAATATTGTATTAAATCCAGCAACAGAATATGTAAGAAAATTCACCGAAGAAGTGCCTAGAGAAAAAGTTTTACTAATCGAAGATGTTATGGATAAATCTAATACTAATGATTTAAGTGAATTAAAAGTTTCAAAAGATGAAACAATAGAAAATGTTGCTGAAAAAATTCTTTCTCAAGATAAAGCAATTACTGTTATAGATGGTAACAATAAGATTGTTGGCTCTATTAATCCAGCGAGAATAATTAATACAGTTTTTGGGGGAAGAAAGAATAATAATTAAGTTATGGAATTTATAAAAAAATATCCAAAAGCATTTCAATGGTTATTTTTATTAATTATTTTTTTTGCATTATGCTTTGCAATTGAGGTTCCAGAAACATATAAATTTATACGTGGTCAAGCAGAATTTGTAAAAGATCCTAATCAAAATTTTTATATTTTTTTAGGAAAAGAAGTAAGATATTACCCTTTTGATGTCTTTTGGAGATTACCACCATTGCTTGGGTGGTTACCTATTTGGATAAATGACTCATTATTCTTCTTAATGAATGAATGGCTCCCAATGGAATTTTGGAATGAAGATACTCAATCATATAAAACTCGACCTTTAGTTCTTCAGATAACAAGAGAAATAACTTCAATAATGACTTTTTTAATTGAATTAATAAGAGATATTTTATTAGGAGGTCTTAATACTATTGTAGCTTTTACAAGTTGGGATTTCGTAGGTTCAAATTCTTGGGCAAAAATGCCAGGGCTTCCATGGACTATAGTTGCTGCTGGCGCAGCTATCTTAGCTTATCAACTTAGCGGTAAGGGTTTAGCTTTATTTGCAGGTTTGGTGATGATTTACATTTCAATATTTGGTCAATGGAAACCTTCAATGCAAACGCTCTCTTTTATACTTGTTGCAGCACCATTGTCATTTGTTTTTGGTTTGGGCTTAGGTATTGCTGCATTTAAAAATAAGCGTGTGGAAAAAGCTCTGTACCCAATATTACTCGTGATGCAGACTATGCCACAATATGCAGTTTTAGTGCCTGCACTTGTACTTTTTGGAGTTGGTGATCATGCAGCGGTCATCATAACTATGATTGTTGCTGTTCCTCCAATGATATTATTGACTTTACTGGGTTTAAGAGCTGTACCTTCCGAGGTTATTGAAGCTGGAAGAATGAGTGGGTGTAATAACTGGCAATTAATGTTTGAAGTATTAATTCCAACTGCAAGAAGAGATATATTAATTGGAGTAAATCAAGTCATCATGGTGTGTTTTTCTATGGCAGTTATTTCAGCTTTTATAGGTGCAAAAGGTTTAGGATTTAACTTATTACTAGCCTTAAATCAGCTTAATATTGGACTGGCATTGGAAGCAGGTCTTTGCATAAGTTTAATTGCAATATTATTGGACAAGATGTCTTTGGCATGGGCAAATAAACAGGTTGATTATTTTGGAAATTTAACTTTTTTTGAAAGAAATAAAAATGCATATTATTTTGGTATTGCATCAGTAATAGGAATTGTATTAGCTTATTTGGGATCTTTTTATTTTAACCAAGGATACAATTATTTATTTGAAGTTCCACACAACAAGGGAATATCCACTGCTGATTTTTGGAATAGGGGAGTTGATTGGATATTTGATACTTTTTTTGTTTATATAAAAGCATTTAATACATGGCTGATTGTTGAAGTTCTTCAACCAATGCGTGCTCTATATCTTAGAATGCCAGCAGTTGCTACTTTAGTTTTAGTTGTTGGTGCTGGGTATTTAATAGGTGGAATTCGTTCGGCATTAGTAGTTTGTTCTTTAACGTTATTTATAGCTTTAAGTCCATGGTGGGATAGAGCATTGGTAACTACATACATGGCAACCTTCGGTGTTATTGTGTCATGTATAATTGGATTTACAGTTGGAACTTTGTGTTTTCAAAACAAGCGTTCAGCAAGTTTTATGCTGGGTGTTTGCGATATTTTTCAAACATTTCCATCTTTTGTTTATTTAATTCCAGTTATGATGCTTTTCGGTATCACAGATACATCTGTATTGATAGCAGTAATAGTTTATGCAACGATCCCCGCAACTCGATATACAATAGAAGGACTTAGAAGTGTTCCAGTTGCCCTGCATGATGCAGCAACAATGTCTGGTGTAAATAAATTTCAAAGATTAACTAAAATAGAATTTCCCTTAGCATTTCCTCATATGATGCTTGGTTTAAATCAAACAATCGTTTTTGCGCTGTTTATGGTTATAATTGGAGCATTTATAGGAACGGAAGATTTAGGACAATACATTTTAAAAGCATTGTCAGATAAAAATGGAGCAGGTATTGGATTGACACTTGGTATTTGTGTAGCATTTATTGGTCTTATATTTGATAACTTAATAAGAACTTGGGTTGGTAAAAGAAAAAAACACCTTGGTATCGCTTAGTATCTAATTATTTTTTACCTAAAAAATTTTTTGATGAATCATCCATAGCAGTAGCCCATGGTGTATGATGAACAGGAGCAACGGAGCCGGTTACTGGAGATGAAAAAGATTTATTTCTGTAAGTTGAAATATCTTCAACTTTGTGATGTTCCCATTCTTTAAAGTGTTTTCTTATTAACTCAAAATCAATTTTTGGATAATCAGACATTTCATGAAGTTCTTTTGTATACTCAGTTTGAAAATCAATCATTTGATCTGGGTTTTCTAGTTTTTCTTCCATTGCAATCCATTTATTAATATCTTTTTCAACCTCACCATTACTTGGTATTTTGATTTTATTCATAATCACATCTCTTGCGTACCAAGCTTGGCAATCAAACATATTAAATGTATGGAATTGATCTTGCATTCCAAGATATAAAAGTTTGTGATTATCTTGCCAAACAACACCTTTATATAATTTTGGTGGATATAACCTGTTTCTAGTTTTTAATTGTAAATTTTCCTCTAAAAAAGGAAAATGATGAAGATAACCAGTACATAAAATTACAACATCAGCTTCTTGTTCAGTTCCATCTTTAAAGATTGCTTTTTTGCCCTCTAATTTATCTAGATAATGAACTTCTTTCATTCCTTTAGGCCATTTAAATCCCATCGGATTATGTCGATAACCTATCGTAACACTCTTGGCTCCATATTTATTACATTGTAGGGCAATATCTTCAGCAGAATAACTACTTCCGAGAACAATTACATTCTTATTTCTAAATTCCTCTGCATCTCTAAAATCATGAGAATGCATTATTCTTCCTGGAAATGTATCCATACCCTTATACTCTGGAATAAACGGAACTGAAAAATGACCTGTTGAAACAACAACAAAATCAAAATTATCTTTTAATATTTTATTATTAACTTTATCTTGATAACTAAGCTCAAATTTGTCATTTTTAAAAATAGTATTCAAGACTCTTGTATTAAATTTTATCTTTTTTCTTAAATTTCCTTTACTTACTCTTCCAACAATATAGTTATACAAAACTTCTCTAGGTGGAAAAGATGGTATTGGCTTGCCAAAATGTTCATCAAAAGAATAATCTGCAAATTCTAAACATTCTTTTGGTCCATTTGACCAAAGATACCTATACATGCTGTTAGGCACAGGATCTCCATATTGATCAGATCCTGTTCGCCAACTATAATTCCATAAACCGCCCCAATCCTCTTGCTTTTCAAAACAAACAACTTCAGGGATTTTTTCACCGTTTTTCTCTGCTAATTCAAAAGACCTCAACATCGATAATCCACAAGGTCCTGCACCAATTATTGCTACTTTTGTCATTAATCTATTAAATTAAATAATTATTTTTGTATTTTACTAACAAAATGACGACAATTACAATAAAATAATTATTTGTTATGAAAAATATCTTAATTATTGGTGGAGGTGCAATGGGTTCTGCATTTACAATCCCAAGTTTAGAAAATAAAAATAATGTGACCATTACTGAACCATATAGCAAAAGATTTATTAAAGATTTATCCTCTAAAAAAAAATTTCATTCTGCTCTGAAAATAAAATTACCAAAAAAATTAAGATTTAAAAAGTTTACTAAAAATTTATTAAGAGAAAATTTTGACTTAATAGTAATAGCCTTAAGTCTTCCAGGTGTTGATTTTATTGGCAAAGAATTGAAAGATTTAAGAATTAAAACACCAATTTTAGTTTTGACTAAAGGGTTAAAGTTTGAGAAAAAAAATAATAAGATTTTAACAATTTCTGAACAGCTTCAAAAAAACTATAATTTAAAAAATATTTCAGTTCTAAAAGGACCTTGTTTAGCAAAAGAATTAGCTAGAAAAAACCAAACTAGTGTAATTATAGCAAATAAAAATATTAGGATTGCCAAATCTATTGGAAGAAAAATTTCTACAAAATATTATTTAACAGAATACTCCAAAGATGTAATTGGAGTAGAAGTGTGTTCAGCAATTAAGAACATATATTCAATGATTATTGGAGCCGGTCAAAGCCTCAATTCATCATCAAACCTATTTCAAAAAGCAGTTCTTGAAATGAAATATTTAAATAGATATTTCAAAGGTAAAGATGAAACAATCTTAGGGCTTGCAGGAGTAGGTGACTTGTATGTTAGTGCTGCTGGTGGAAGAAATAGTAGGATGGGTAGTTTCTTAGGAAAAGGATTTACATACAAAACTGCAAAAAAAAGATTTATGTTGAATGAAACTGTTGAAGGTGCAGAACTAGCAAGGGAAGTAGCACCATTTATTTTAAAAAAAATTGATAAAAATAAAATTCCATTAATGATTAATTTACTTAAAACAATTAAAGAAAATAAAAAACTTAAAATAAAAGTTTAAAATAAACCTTCTATATCGCCATCTTTATTTAGCTTAATAGAGTCAGCTGCTGGCACTCTTGGAAGTCCTGGCATTGTCATGATCGCTCCACAAACTACAACAATAAATTCAGCACCAGATGAAAGCCTAATCTCTCTAATTGGTAATGAATGACCTGTTGGTGCACCCTTTAGACTTGGATCTGTTGAAAAACTATATTGAGTTTTTGCAATACATATAGGTAATTCACCATAACCAGCTTCTTCAAAGTTTTTTAGTTGATCTCTAATTTTAGTATCAGCAATAACTTCACCTGCCCTATAAATCTCTTTTGCTATAGTTTCTATTTTTTTGAAAAGCGGAGTTTTACTTTCATACAAAAATTTGAATTTAGCCTCATTCTTCTCACATAAATCTGTTACATGTTTAGCTAAATCTTTTGTTCCTTCACCACCATCAGCCCAATGCTTACAAATACTTGCTTTAACCCCTAGCTTTTTACAAAAATCAATTAAGGCATCTACTTCTTTATCAGTGTCTTTTATAAAATGATTTATAGCTACTGCGACAGGTAAACCAAATTTTTTTACATTTTCAATATGTCTCTCAAGATTTATTAATCCTTTCTTGAGTGCATCAATATTTTCATTTTTTAAATCATCTTTTGCAACACCACCATGCATCTTTAAAGCTCTTATAGTTGCAACTATAACTACACAACTTGGTTTTAAACTTGATTTCCTACATTTGATATCTAAAAATTTTTCAGCCCCTAAATCTGCACCAAAACCTGCTTCAGTAATTACATAGTCTGCAAGTTTTAACCCAGCTTTAGTTGCAATTACCGAATTACATCCATGTGCAATATTTGCAAACGGTCCACCATGAATAATCGCAGGATTATTTTCCAGTGTTTGTGTAATATTTGGTCTGATTGCCTCTTTAAGTAAAACAGTCATTGGTCCATGAGCATTTAAATCTTTTGCGTAGATTGGTTTTTTTTCTCGCGTGTATGCCACTGTAATATTTCCAATCCTTTTTTCTAAATCTTCAAGGTCATTAGCAAGACAAAAGATAGCCATTATTTCAGAGGCAACTGTAATATCAAAACCATCTTCTCTAGGAAAACCATTAGCAACACCACCAAGATTAATATTTATTGATCTCAAAGCTCGATCGTTCATATCCATAACTCTTTTCCAAACAATTCTTCTTACATCTATATTTAATTTATTTCCCCAGTAGATATGATTATCAATTAATGCCGACAAAAGATTATGAGCAGATGTTATTGCATGAAAATCTCCAGTGAAGTGAAGATTAATTTGTTCCATAGGGACTACTTGTGCGTATCCACCCCCTGCGGCGCCGCCTTTCATTCCAAAGGATGGGCCTAGGCTTGGTTCCCTTAAGCACACAATAGATTTTTTTCCAATTTTATTAAGTCCGTCATTCAATCCTACAGAAGTGGTTGTTTTACCTTCACCAGCCGGAGTAGGAGTTATTGCAGTAACTAAAATTAATTTACCGTCTGGTTTTTTTTTTAACGTATTTATGTATTCCAAGTTAACTTTTGCAATGTGTCTACCCATTGGGCTAAAAGCTGAGCTTTCGTCTGGAACATTTACTTTCGCTAAAATTTCCTTAATTGGAAGCATTTTTGCTTCACGAGCAATTTGAATATCTGATTTTATGTCGCTCATTGAATTTAATTAAAAACTGGTTGATTAGTATCTCTTTTTAATGCCTTTGGAAATATCTAAAAATTATATATAAAAAAAATATGAACTATTTATACTCATTATTATAAAATTCATTCATGCAAAAATATTCAGTTTTCAGTCTAGTTAAAAATGCTCTTTCAAATCACGAAAATTGGGACTTGGCTTGGAAAGATCCAACTCCAAAGAATGAGTACGACGTTGTTATCATTGGTGGTGGCGGACATGGTTTAGCAACAGCATACTATTTAGCAAAAGAGCATAATATTACCAACGTTGCAATAATTGAAAAAGGTTGGATCGGCGGAGGTAATGTTGGTCGAAATACTACAATAATAAGATCAAATTATATGCATGATGAGAATGCATTATTCAGCGAATTTGGAATGGATCTTTGGAGAAGAATGAGTCAGGATTTAAACTACAATGTAATGTTTTCTCCAAGAGGAATAATAAATCTTGCTCACTCAGATGCACAAATGAATACTTATGCTCGAAGAGGGAATTCGATGAGATTAAATGGAATCGATGCAGTACTTTTAAATAGGGAAGAGGTGAAAGAAATTATTCCTATGGCTGATTTTTCTCAGAATGTAAGATTCCCAATTTTTGGAGGACTAATGCAGCCTAGTGCAGGAACAGCTAGACACGATGCTGTTGCATGGGGTTATGCACGTCAAGCAGATGATATGGGTGTAGACATTATTCAAAATTGTGAAGTAATTGGGTTTGATGTATCTGCAGGAAAAATTAATGGAGTAAGAACTTCTCGTGGAGACATAAAAGCAAAAAAAATTGGGTTATGTGTTGCAGGTAGCACAAATATTTTAGCTGAAAAATTAAATATGACATTGCCAATTGAGACTCATTTACTTCAGGCATGTGTATCTGAGCCGGTAAAACCAGTTTTAGATAAAGTAGTTACTTTTGGTGCTGGACATTTTTATATAAGCCAGTCTGATAAAGGAGAAATGGTTATGGGTGGTGATCTTGATGGATACAATAGTTATGCACAAAGAGGCAATCTTCCAACTCTTCAACATGTTCTTACCGAGGGAATTGCAATGATGCCTTTCTTAAGTAAATTGAAAATGCTGAGAACTTGGGGTGGAATAATGGATATGTCTATGGATGGTTCACCAATAATAGACAAAACTCATATTGAAGGTTTGTATTTAAATTGTGGTTGGTGCTACGGTGGATTTAAAGCAACGCCTGCATCTGGTTGGACATTTGCACACACGATTGCACAAGATAGAGTTCATGAATTGAATGCGGGCTATAGTTTAAATAGATTTAATACTGGTCACTTACTTGATGAAAAAGGACTTGGTACAAAAACTTGGATTTCATAAATGCTTCATATAAAATGTCCACACTGTGGAATGAGATCGCAGAATGAATTTTCATATGGTGGTGATGCAACTGTTAAACGACCAGAATTAGGTGAAGAAATATCTGATCACGATTGGGATAATTTTGTTTACAATAGAAAAAGCTTGAGAGGAAAGCATTGGGAGTTATGGCAACATTTATCAGGTTGCAGACAATGGATTAAAGTTCAGAGAGATACAGCTACACACGAAATTTTTAAAACTCTTAAAGCAAACGAAGATATTTCATAATGACACAAAGTTTTAGATTAGAAACTGGCGGATTAATAAATAGAGATAAAAAAATTTCTTTTAAATTTAATGGTAAAAATTATTTTGGTTATGAGGGAGACACTCTTGCTTCTGCATTAATTGCCAATGGAGTTCATTTAATTGGAAGAAGTTTCAAATATCATAGACCAAGAGGTTTTTTTGGTGCTGGGGTTGATGAGCCATATGCAATAGTTCAATTATACAGAAACGGTGAAACTGAACCGAATATTAAAGCCACTGAACAAGAACTTTTTGAAGGTCTAGAGGCAAAAAGTGTTAATTGTTGGCCGAGTGTGAATTTTGATGTTGGAGCTATAAATAATTTTTTAAAAATATTCCTTCCTGCTGGTTTTTATTACAAGACTTTCATGTGGCCAAAAAGTTTTTGGTATAAAATTTATGAACCATTCATCAGAAAAGCTGCTGGCTTAGGCACCGCATCCATAAAACATGATAAAGAAAGATATGAACATAAATATGAATATTGTGATCTGTTAATCACAGGCTCAGGTCCATCTGGATTAGCGAGTGCTTATTCAGCTGCAAAAAATGGTGCTAAAGTAATTCTCGCAGAGGACAAATCACGATTTGGAGGAACTCTATTAACCAGTGATGTTAATATAGGTAATCAATCAGGTAAAGAGTGGGCAGATAGTATTGTTTCTGAACTTAAAGAAATGTCTAATGTTACTATAAAAAACAGGTCTCAAGTTTTTGGTTATTATGATCATAACATGTTAGTTATGTCAGAAAGAATAAGTGACCACTTACCAGAAACAAAAAAATATCATCCAAAGCAAAGACTTTGGTATATTAGAGCAAAAGAGGTATTAATTTCATCTGGATCAATAGAAAGACCAATTGTATTTGGCAATAATGATACTCCAGGTGTGATGCTGTCTTCAGCCGCAAAAGAATACATGAAAGTGTATGGTGTATTAGTTGGAAAAAAACCGCTTGTATTTACAAACAATGATAGTGGTTATGAAACAGCGATTGAATTCAAAAAGAATGGTGTTGATCCAATAATTTTAGATACAAGAAAAGAACCTCAATCAGAGATTATTGAAGAGGCAAAAAATATGAATATTGATATAAAAAATTCATATGTGGTCGTAGCTGCTCAAGGATATAAAAAGGTAAAATCAGCTGACATAGCTAAAATTTCAGATGATAAAGAAGAGCTTGGGTCAGTTGAAAATATAAAATGCGATTGTATTTGTGTCTCTGGTTTTTGGACTCCCACAATTCATTTGGCATCACAATCTGGAAATAAAACAAAATTTAATGCGGAAATCGATGCATTTGTTCCTGGAACATCTAAACAAAATGAAAAAACTTTAGGGGCTGCTAATGGGATCTACACATTAGAAGAGACTTTAAAAGACTCTTTTGAAAAAGGAAATCAACTTTCAAAAGAAATTACAAATAATGATAACAAGGTTTCCTTTCCTAATGTTGTTGAAAAAAAATCTACGGTTCATGATAAATTTTGGTGCGTACCATTACCAAAGGGAAAAAATTATAAAAGGTTTTTAGATTTTCAAAATGATGTTGCAGTTTCCGACATAGAGATAGCTCTTAAAGAGGGATATAGGTCTATTGAACACGTAAAAAGATATACTACACTTGGCATGGCTACTGACCAAGGTAAGACAAGTAATCTTAACGGTTTACAATTAGTGTCGAAAATTGAGAATAAAGTTGTTCCAGCAGTCGGGCACACAACTTTTAGACCACCTTATTCACCAGTTTCTATTGGAGCAATTGTTGGAAGGGAAGTAGGAAAACATTCAAAACCAACTAGAAAATCTCCAATGCATTCATGGCATGAAAAAAATAATGCAGTCTTTGTTGATGCAGGTGTATGGTTAAGACCAAGATATTATAAACGTGGTGATGAAAATTTATTTGAGGCGTCAAAAAGAGAAGCTAAAAATGTAAGAACTAATGTAGGTGTTTGTGACGTCACCACTTTAGGTAAAATTGATATTAAAGGTCCGGATGCAGCGGAGCTTTTAAATAGAGTTTATACAAATGCCTGGTTAAAACTTCCAGTTAGCAAAGCACGATATGGTGTTATGTTGAGAGAAGATGGAATTGTTATGGATGATGGAACAACAACAAGAATATCAGAAAATCATTACCATATGACCACTACAACAGCACAGGCTGCTAATGTTTTATCACATTTAGAATATTATCTACAGCTTGTTTGGCCAGAGCTAAATGTGAATGTAGTTTCAACTACTGAACAATGGGCAGGAGCTGCAATTGCTGGACCAAAATCAAGAGAAGTATTGAAAAAACTTTTTCCAAATTCTGACGTAACGAACGAAGGACTTCCTTTTATGGGCTACATGGAGGGTGATCTATTTGGAGTAAAAGCTAAAATTTTTAGAATTTCATTTTCTGGTGAACTTGCATACGAAGTAAATGTTGAGTCGGATTATGGATATTTTATGTGGGAAAAAATAATAGAAGTTGGTGAAGAGTTTGGAATTCAACCATATGGAACAGAAGCACTTTCAACTTTAAGAATTGAGATGGGACATGTTGCAGGTTCAGAGCTTGATGGAAGAACTATTCCTTATGACAATTCTCTTGAGGGACTTCTTAGCAAAAAGAAGGATTTTATTGGAAAAAGATCTTTATCAAGAAAAGCTTTTGCAGCTGAGGATAGACAAAAAATTGTTGGTGTTGTCCCATTAGATAAAAAAACAAGTATTCCAGAGGGATCTCATTTAGTTAAAGATTCAAATGCTCCACTTCCAAATCCAAAATTAGGTTATATTTCAGCCTCATGCTGGAGTGTTGAACACGACAATCCATTTTCTTTAGCAATTCTAAAAGATGGTAAGAATATGATAGGAGAAAAGTTATTTGTAATGTCACCTTTAAAAAATAAAGTAATTCCAGTTGAGATAGTGTCATCACATTATGTTGACCCGAAAGGTGAGCGAGTTAGGTCATGAGTTTAATTTCTGCATTAGCAAATGTTCATTATCAAGGACAATTCGGGGACTTTGAGGACAAAAAAGGAGATGATCTTTTAAAAATTTCAGAGAAAAAAAATTTATTAATTGTACAAATTGTACAGTTTAAAAATTCTAATGTTTCAATTGAAAATATAGATATTGATGGCTTAAAATTAAAAGACACTGCTTTAAATGTGGCTTTCAATGAAAATACAAGAATCTTATGGAATGGCCCAAAAAATTGGCTGTTAGTATCCTCAAAAAAAGAGTTAGTCAAAAATATTTCTTTAACGTGTAAAGAAACAGATTTTGCGGTGACTGATTTATCTCATTCGAGAGCTGTAATTGAAATAGAGGGGAATTATGTATTAGAGGTTTTAAAAAAAGGATCACCATTTAATTATGATATTTTGAAGAAAAATAATTCAATAAATTCTCTTTATAACAATATTGCTTTCACAGTAGATTTGCTAAATGACAAACCATTCAAAGTAAGGTTATTTGCATTAAGAAGTTTTGGTGAGTCTTTGTACCATTCTATTACTGATGCCTCACTAGAGTTTGGTTACGAAAATAAATAGCCTAGATTAATCTCTGGTAGCTATATAAACTCCTATTGACGTTATCAAAAAACCTAAAAGATCAGTTACCGTTAGGCTTTCCCCTAAAAAAAACCAAGCCATTAAAGCGGATGTTGCAGGGATAAGAAAAAAAATTGAGACTGTCTTGCTCGCAGAATTTTTTTTGATTAAAAACATTAAAATTGTAAAAGCACCAAAAGACACAAGAAGTATTTGATGACCCATTGCTAGAAAAAATGTTTTTGTAAATGCTATATATGGTTTTGTAAAAAATATGACAACGAGGATATGAAAAAAACAGCCTCCTACAGCTTGATAAAAATTACTTACGGACAAAGGTAAATTATTACTTAATTTTTTTTGCCAAATTGTTGATGCTGTTATTGAAATTAACGCAATTATTGTAGCGACTAGACCTAGCAATGGAATCTTCGACCCTAAATCTAATCCTAAAACAAGTGTTGCACCAAAAAATCCAAGTAAAACACCAATCCATTGTTTAAAAGTTACCTTTTCATTTAAGATTGGTCCGCTAAGGATATTAGTTAAAATTGGTTGAAGAGTTACAATTAATGCAGCAATACTCGTAGGCATACCAATAGAAATTGAGTAAAAAACTCCCCCTAGATATAAACCATGAAAAAGAACACCACTTAGGACTGATTCGATTAAGTTTTTTCTTTTTATTATAATGGAATAATTAGAATAAATTGAGAATGATAAAAATCCAACTGCTACAAAGAAAAAACGAAAAGCAAGGGCAGCAAATGGATCACTATTATCAATGATAGGTTTAGTAGTTATAAATGCAGATGACCAAAGGATTATAAAAATAAAAGGAAAAATTTTGATCATGTTAAAAAATGACGTAAAATAAGATGAAATACCACAATATTTTATTAAGATTAAAGCTTATTTTGGACAATTTATTAATTGTAGCTTCTGACCAAATCAAATAATTTTAACCTGTGATTTTGAGATTTTTAAAAATTAGTTTGTTTCTCTCGTCGTTTTTATTTTTGACGGGTTTCGTTCCTTTACCTGCTGTTTTGGGACCTGCAATCACAGCAGCTACATCAGGAAATTTAGTTAAAGCTACTGCTCAATTAGTCTTTGATAATGAATTTAAGAAAAAAACAGGCAAAAGTTCTCTTGGTTACATCACAGAAGAAGTATCAAAAAATAATCAAGAAAAGCGTTTTAATAAAGATTTCAAAGATCTAATTGAAAAAAGAGTAAAAATAGTTCATCAAAAACTAGTTGATCAAAATAATGAAACAAAAATAATTAAAGATTTTAAAATTTTAGTCGAAAAAAGAATTCAATTAACTCACAAAAAGCTTATACAACAAAAAATTAATCAGTAAGATTTAAAAGAATTAATTTTTTTTGGTTTGTTTCTTTACACCACAATTCATAACTTTCACACATTCTCCATAGGTGATCAAACGCACGTTGAGAAATTTCTAAAGGGAAATGACTTTTGGTGTAATAAAGCTCTGGGTATTGGATTAATTGTTTAATCATCATCTCTCTTTGTATTTTTAGTAATCTCATTGTCTCCTCAGGTACTTTTTCATTTTTTTTCTTTAATTCTTTAAACCAATTGTCATGAAATTTACCACTGCTTACCTCTTTATAAGTTCTGGAGCCAATAAAACCATCTATGGCATCTATATTAGAAAAACCATTATTTCTTTTTTTAATTTCTGAGACTTCTAAATATATTTTTTCTGCTACATGTAAAATATACGGTTTGTCTTTAGATTTCATTATTTACGATATTTTTTCATTGCCGCATTGGCTAATATCAAATTCGGATCTAAAAAAATTTTTGAGGTCTTTACTTTACTTAAAGATTTAAATGCAAATATGGCTATAGGTAATTCAGTACACCCTAAAATTATTTTTTTACATTTTTTTTTAATTAAATAATTTATAGCTGGCTTGATAATTCTACTGGCAGCTTTTACATTTCCCATTTTGACGAATTTTATCGCTTTATTTACAGAATTTTTTTGTAGAGATTTATTTGGAAAAACAAGATTATAATTTTTATCAAAAAATTTATTGTAAACTCCAGTGTTTAAAGTACCCTCAGTTGCTAATAACCCAATTGATGTATTTTTTTTACATTTTTTTTTTGCGTGAATAAACACCTCTTTTGGCATATTTATAATTGGTAATTTTATTCTTTTTCTTAAATCATCATACCAATAGTGTGCTGTATTACACGGAATAACAATAAACCTACATTTACTTTTTTTAAGTATATTACACCCGTGTAATAAACTTTTTAAAACCAATGAGTATTTTTTTTCAAATTCATTATTTTTTTTCCAATCTGATAAATTCTTCGTATGAACGCCTATCGACTCCGGTCTTCCAGGAATATTTGATTTGTTGAAAAGGAGAAACAAAGGATATTCTTGATCAATTTTTCCCCTATAAAGGATTGCAAGTTTATTACAAAAGTCTAGGCCAGCTTGTGTGCCCATGCCACCTAAAATTCCAATCATCCTAATTTTATTTTATTGATTTTAAATTTTATTATTGGCTACAAATATACAAATATAATCAAATTGTAAATCTTATAGCCAATAATTTATATAATGAAAATTATGCAGTTTTTAAGTTAACTGCTGAAGGACCTTTAGGACCATCTTCAACATCGAAAGTCAAAGCTTGACCCTCATCTAAACCGTTCATACCAGCATCTCTTACAGCTGAAACATGTACAAACACATCTTTTTCTTTATCATCTCTTTCAATAAAACCAAACCCTTTGGTTGGATTGAACCATTTTACTTTTCCTTGTAGACTCATATTTTTTCTTTTCGTTTTAATGTTTATTAATTTATTACTTAAATTAAAGTAATAATGTCTTTCTTTATAATTTAATCAGTTTTGTCAACAAAATAGACTATTTTTTGAATATTTAATTTTTAAGTGTTGTTAATTAACTTTGATAAATAAATAGAATTTTTATCCTCCTTATAATGAGCAAACGGTTTACAGGGCTTAAATCCACATAAATCAAATAATTTTCTTGCTGGTTTAAAGAATATCCCTGCTCCAGTTTCTATGCTAATTCGTTCAATATTTAATTTTTTAGCTTCATCAAACAAATGATTAATAAGTTTAACTCCATTCCCTTTATTCCTAAAATCATCATGTAATCTTATTGATTTAAATTCACCATGATCTTTATTTAAAATTTTAAGAGCACCGCAACCTATCAAGTTGTTATCATCCCATAAACTCCAAAATTTTATAGATGGTACTTTTAAACCTTCAATATCTAAAACATGAGCACTTCCTTCAGGAGAAGCTTCCCTTAGTTCTATAAAATGTTTTTTTAAAAGTTCATTGACATCTGAATTGTCAAAGTTTCCCTCAATAGTTTTAAACATTACAAAATTTTTGTTAAATGACCCATTTTTCTTTTATCTTTTATTTCTTTTTTTAGATAATCAAAAAAAAATTCATTATCGTTTAAATTCATATTTTGTCTATATGGTGTGATTTGATTACCTATAAGATTTATCATTTCTGCATTATGTAATTTTTTTAGAGGAATTTGCTCTAAAGAACAAACTGCCCTTATATGATTTTCAAACTGACTGATATTAAAAGCATTAATAGTTAAATGTCCAGAATTATGAACTCTAGGTGCGATTTCATTTACATATAGATTATCATTTCTATCAATAAAAAATTCCACACAAAGTGTACCAATATATTTTAATTCCTCCGAAATTTGTTTACTCCATTCTCTAGATTGTTTAATAAGTTTATCACTTATTTCAGCAGGAATTTTAGATTTTTTTAAAATTTGATTTTCATGAGTATTTTCTATTGCTTCATAAATTTCGTATCTGTTAATACCAAATCTTGTAATTATTACGGAAATTTCTTTTTTTAATTTAATCAATTTTTCAAGAATATATTCTTTTGAAAAATCTATATTTAAACTATTTAATTCTTTTAGTGATTTAATAGGATATTGACCTTTCCCATCATAACCCATAGTTGTTGTTTTCAAAATTCCTGGCAAAAAATCATCAAGAGTTTCTAAATCTGATTTTTTTTTTATACTAACATATCTTGTTGTTCTAATATTTAATTTATTTACAAAATCTTTTTCAGCTAAACGATGTTGTATTAATCTATTTATAGATGGTTTTGGATTAACTGTTTTAAATTTATTTATTTCATTTAAAGTTTCATAGGGAATATTTTCGAATTCATACGTAATTATGCTTACCTTTTTAACAAAATCGTTAATTTTATTTTTATCTTTGTAATTAGCAAATATGAATTCATCACAAAAATTTTGTGCAGGTGCATCTTGATCATCAGAGTAAACTATAGTTTTAATATTTAATTTTTTTGCTGCAACAGTCAACATACTACCTAATTGACCACCACCTAGAATTCCTAATCTAATTTCAGACATTGAATTATTTTGGATTTTTTTTTACTGATTTTGTTTGAGAAATTCTCCAACTTTTAAGTTTAGATTTAATTAGAGGGTTACTATTAGAAATGATTGATGCAGCAAGTAAAGCTGCATTGATCGCTCCATCTTCTCCTATCGCCAAAGTTCCCACAGGAATGCCTTTTGGCATTTGAGCAATAGATAACAAGCTATCTAAACCTTTGAGTTTTTTACTTTCAATTGGTACACCTAATACAGGTATATTGGTAAGCGCAGCGATCATCCCAGGTAAATGTGCTGAGCCTCCTGCACCTGCAATAATTACACCGATGTTATTCCTTTCCGCATTAGACGCGTACTTATACATTCTCACTGGGGTTCTATGAGCGGAAATAATCTTTATTTCCAAGGGAACTTTGAATTTTTTTAAAATTTGTTTAGCTAATTTCATTGTCTTAAAGTCAGATTGACTGCCCATCACTATTGAAACTTTTAGATTTTTTTTATTCATGGATTTAATTACAAACTTTATTTCAAAAAATTGTTAAAATTTCAATAAATTAATAGAATTTCAAATACATATTGATATGGTTTAATAAAATTAAACTCATGAAATACAAAATTGATAATTTACAATATTGTAATTGGACAAGAGAAGTGTTTGAGATTAATAGACAAGCAGAATTAGATGCTGTTCATGTAACGATTGTCTATCATGAAGATTATGATGAGTTTCTAAATGAAATAAAAAAGTGGCGGAAACTTTTTGAAAAAAATTCAGATTTAATTTTTCAAGGTATTAATTTTAAAGATATTGAAAGAGCTAAAGTAGAAAAAAAAACTGCAATTTTTTTTGGTTTCCAAAACTGTTCACCAATTGAGGATGACATTAATTTAGTTGAAAAAGTTCATAAACTTGGATGTCGTTTTATGCAATTAACTTATAATAACCAATCTCTTCTCGCAACTGGCTGTTATGAAAAAACTGATAGCGGAGTTACTAATTTTGGACGAGAAGTTATTAAAGAAATGAACAGAGTTGGAATAGTTATTGATATGTCCCATTCTGCTGAAAAAAGCACATTAGAAGCAATTGAAATAAGCGAAAAACCTATTGCGATTACACATGCTAACCCCAGTTTTTGGCATGCCGCTAAAAGAAACAAATCTAATGATTTATTAAAAGTTTTAAGTGATAGCGGTGGAATGTTGGGTTTTTCTTTATATCCTCATCATTTGAAAGAGAATAATAATTGTTCCTTAGATAGCTTCTGTGAGATGATTGCTAGAACATCAGATATAATGAATGTCAAAAATATTGGTATTGGATCTGATCTATGCTTGAATCAGCCTGACAAAATTGTGGAATGGATGAGAAACGGTACTTGGTCTAAAAGTAAAAATTATGGAGAGGGCTCTAAAAACAAACCTGGCTTCCCTAAACAACCAGATTGGTTTAAGGATGCTAGAGGTTTTTTTAATATAGAGAAAGGATTAAGAAAAGTTGGATTTTCAGAGGAAGAAACTAATGGGATATTAGGTAACAATTGGTATAATTTTTATAGAAATATATAGAACATGAAAGTCGAATTAAGAGATCCAAACATAATAATGAAATTGTCTAGACTAGGGTCTTTTCATCAATCTAAATTATCATTTCTAAGAAGTTTTTTAGATGAATTCAAAGATTGGGAATATAAAAGAGATTTATTCAACTTAGATTCTGGTGGATATGGAGTAGCGATATATTCCTTCAAAAAAGATAAAAGAGTTTACTCATTAGTTTGTTTTGCAAACAAAATAGATGATAATGATAGATCAGATAGAGTAATTGCAACTAAATGGGATGCTGCCTTTACTTTACATGATGGAGTTCCCTCAAAAAATGATATTGAAAGATTAAAGAATGAAGTTCCAAGACAAGAGGTTGGTAGACTATCATACAAAGAATTAACTTTATCTAGAGCAAATAAATCAGTTAGAATTTTTAATCACGTAGTTGAAAACTTAAGTCAAGGTAATCAGCCGGATTTAGATTTATTAGAAAAAGTCGGATATTTATATAGAACTACAGCTGTTTATGGTTCTGGAAAGTTTGGTTTAGCAGATAGATTTAGAATTAAAAATAGGTCAGAAATTAACGGACCTTTTAGATTAGAGATGATGCTGGTCTATTTGGTAAGGCAATTCACTTTTGATCAAGTAAATCATGTAGCAAAACATAAAAATCCAAAGAAAGCAGTAGACTTAGATCCAAAAATTTGTAGAAAACTTGGCATAGGAAACTCAACTGGACTAGGTATGGCACCGTTTATTGTAAATCATCCTACTTTGTTAAATAATTGGATTTTATCCAGAGAAATCGCATTAAAAAAAATTAGAGAAATTAAAAATGTAAACCCAAAAGATGGAGAATTATTTAAAAAATGTGTCAAAGGTTCTTTGAAAAATATAACAAGTTGGAATTCTGAAAGTGAATTCCAAATTAAAAAAATAAATTCTTTGCTCATTAATTTAAAAAAATTTTTAGAATTTATAGAAAATCAATTAGATTTTGCTAGTCCGTATCCTTTTAACCAAATATATTTATGGTTAGATAAAGAAACTTGCGAAGAAACTACAGAGTATATTGTATCTATGATGATGGAACCTTTTGATGAAATTGTTCGGCCATTAGTTAAGAATATGAGCTCAGATGAGGAAAAGTATTTTAGAATTCCCACGGAAAGAACAGTTTTAGAGCTTAAAAATATTTTAAAGCAAAGATATCCTGATATTCTTAAAATTGACTTCGAAGATAAATCAAATTTAAGAAATTTCTGGTTTATTTCTAAAAATAAGGAAGAACCCAGGTATGCTGATCGTTTTGAGGAGGAAGGTTCAGAATTAGAACAACCTCTTGCAATTGCTAGAGATATCAAAAAACTCCATTATAAATTAATTTCATGCAAAGATGACTCATCTATTGCCGAATTTTTAATGAATAATTCTGAACTTCGACATGTAGTGAGACGTGCATTTATAATTGAAAAATTTCCGTATGCCGAGATACAAGACAACACAATTAGTGAAAATGTTGTACCAATAGATATGTTAAGATTAAAATTATCTTTCTTTGGAGCATTAAAATTTGATCCTAGATCAGATAAATGGTTAAGAATTTGCATGTTCCAAGGAGCACCACTTCCACAAGAATTAAAAAATTATAATCAGCATTGGGTTTATAGCTGATAAAATTTTATGAAATCTTTGAGTGAAATTGAAACAACTTCAAAACGCGCAAGTAGAGCATCAGGTTATTCTTGGGGGATAAGCGAAGAGGTTGGAAAAAGTGTAAGATTGCTAGAAATGTTTAACTTTGAGGGAATTAAAAATTTAAATGAATACTTAAAAGAAAAAAAAGATAAAAAGTTCGAGAGTCTAAATCTAATTAGTGAAAACAATGAATGTTCTGTATTTTCTTACTGCCCAATTATTTTAGGAGTAAGTTTTTTAGATCAAATTGAAAAAATTGAAAAAAAAAAGATCATTAATTTTTCCAAAATTGCATACCCATTATTATTTTTACCATTTCTTAGCAGAAGCTCTGAGGTGATTGGAAAAAAAATATTTTTTAAATTTGAAAAAAGTGAATTTTTATTAAATATTAATGTCAATATTTCAACAAACCTATTGGATAAAAATTGTCCAAACATTGCAACAAATGCAGAGGTAAAAATTTTAGAGAATAATGACAATTTTACTGAGAATGATTGGAAAAGCTTATATCAATTATCAGAGAAAACATTTGTTGAGGAGTCGGAAAGTTTAAAAAAAGGTGCAGCAGGAGCAGGTTTGACTGATAATGACTAAAGATGATTACACGAAACATCAATATAATATAAATACTGATGAGTTAAATGATATTTGTGATGAGTGTAAAAAAACTGACGAAAGTGTTACACAAAATTTAATCTTAACAGGATTCAAAATTTGTGAGTCATGTAGAATTTCAAAGACTATATTCCCAATTTAACTTACTACACCACTATTAATTTTAAAAACCTGGCTAAGAAAATATATTAATAGTAAGGCTTGAGGTGCTAATGATATAATTGCTGGCTTTAAGTGATTTTCATATTTTAGCACTTGTTTAAGTGCAATAATTAGAGCAATACAATACCAAATATAGGGAATTAATGTTAAATAAATTAATTTGATATTAATAATGAGAACATAAAAAATAAAAGGACTGTTTGCAAATGCAACTGCAATTAAAAGTTTTCTAAAATTACATTTCGTATTATTGCTTGGAAAAAGCACAACTCCAACAAAATAGAGATAACCAGTTTTTATAAACCAAACTATAAAAGACGTAATTAAAATTGATCTAAAGGATGGTCCTTTCACATCAGTAATTCCAAACGTCCCACTCATATGTTTAAAAAAAACTGAGCCTGGAACCATACTAATAATCGAAGTTAACAAAATAACTATAATAGCAAAATAAATTGAAGCTTCGCCAAAATTTTTGTTATCGCTATATAGTGTTTTATCAAGTTTTATAGATTTAAAAATTATATTTAAGAATTCACCAAACATTATTTTTTTTTATTTTTTTGTTCCTTATAAGATACAATCAATGGAAATAGTAATAATGCAATGGCAATGATAATGCAAACCGCAATAATAAAACTTTTTACCATCCAAGATTATAAGGGGAGCTTAAACTCCCCTAGAAAATAATTAACCTGATACCACTTCCCTTGTATTAGCATTGTAAGATTCCTTAAATGGAATATCAACAACAACAGCATCAACTGGGGTTCCTGGTTTATCTGAATATTTCTCTGGTAAATGAATTTTAAATTTCTTTCCAATTTTTCCTTTTGGAAAACCGTTAGCATTCAATGTTCCATCAAAAGGTACATATCCCATAGCAATATTAGTTTTCTTTTCAGGATGCCACCATGGTGAAGTTACAAATCCGACAGGATTTCCACCAGCTTCATTTGATATTAACCAAAAATCTGGTGCATAATCATCAATAGGTTTTCCACCCAACTCTAATCCAACTAACTGAAGTTTATAAGGTTTTTTTCCATCCCTAAGTTCCTTGCCCATTTTTTCTAAGGCAGCTTTACCAACATAGTCAGCTTTTTTATTCCATTCTCCTTTACCAGATAATGAAACCTGATAGCCTAAGTTACATTGATAAGGATTATGTTGTTGATCCATGTCTTGTCCCCATGAAAGAATTCCAGCTTGAATTCTTCTATGGTGTGCAGGGGCAATAACCATAAGTTTATGTTTTTTTCCAGCTTCAAGGACTGCATTCCACATATCTTCTGCATATAAAGTTGCATTTCTTAAATAAATTTCATATCCAGCCTCACCAGAGAAACCTGATTGTGAAATTACACAACTTCTTCCTGCAATTTTAACTTCAGCTAAGCCATAAAAAGGCATATTATCAAAATCAACCTGATCTCCACAAAGATCTTTCATCAAAGCTTTTGATTTAGGACCTTGTATTTGAACTGGACATGCATCTATCTCCTCAATTGTGCAATTAAATTTACCATCAGCATTTACTCCTTGCAGGTACATTCCAATATCAGAGTCAGATAATGAAAACCAAAATTCATCTTTAGAAATTCTTAATAGAATTGGATCATTTAAAACTCCGCCATAAGCATTACACAAAATTACATACCTTGCTCTCATCGGAGAAATTTTAGTCGCATCTCTTGTTATCACATAATCTGTGAATTTTTCTGCATCTGGACCCTTTACTCTTATTTGTCTCTCAACAGCAACGTTCCACATCGTTACATGATTTACAATTGCATCATATTCAACCATTGCTCCACCATCCTCTGGTTTTACATATCCTCGAGGATGATAAATTCGATTGTAAACAGTTGCTCTCCAGCAACCTGCCTGCATTGATAGATGCCAATATGGTGACTTTCTCACTCTTGTTGAAATTAACATTTCAACTTTTGTTGGGCCACTTTGTCTTAAATTGTATGGTACTTGTCGATCTGATTGATCAACTGAAGTAACATGTTTTAGTTTAGTATAGTCAAATTCTTTAGACATAACCATTCTCCTTCAACCACTTGTTTGTTTCCTTCAAGCCGCCGAATGTATAAATGTGGAAGAAATCAGTATGCGATTTAACTTTCCCAATTAGATCATTAGGGTCTTTAGGTTTTAATAAATCTAACGCCTTAGTAAAATTAGATTTAAGAAAATTTAAGGAATTTTTTGCTCCAACAATATTAGCAAATTTAATTAAGCTTGATATTTTTAGAGGTCCAGTAATTCCAACATGCACTGGTACGCTTTGTTTAGAAACAAAATCTATAATAGGCTGGGGATCTAATAACCACTGTGTTACTATATAATCAGCATAAGGCTTTTTATCTATCATAGCTTTTTCTAATTCTGAATCGGATATATCAGGACTCCCCTCTGGGTGTCCAGCAATTCCTATTGTCATCTTCTCAAAATAACCAGTTTCCAAAAGTTGAAACGAGCTATCAAATTTTCCCATTGGTTCTCTTCCACCACCAATTACCAAAACTTGTTTAACCCCACCGTCTTTACACCTTGAAACGTAATCTTTTAGTTGCTTTTCATCCTGCATTGATCTTGCAGGAAAGTGAGGAACAGGATTAAAACCTTTTTTAACTAACTCAACTGCTTGTTGTGCTGTCTCTTTATAATCTCCACCAGGTAACATTGTTATATAAATATCATTTACAGGAGGGACAGTATCAAGGTCTGTTGAAGGGCTAATTTCCAAAGAAAAATTCATTTTTTCAGATCATTATCTTTTTTAAAAAAGCTGTCAAAGAATTTATTAAATGACGCAATAAAATTTGTTGCTTAAAATTGGGTGGGTTGCTAACTATTTCAAGTGATGAAGATTATATTAATTATGGGTTTACCTGGTTCAGGTAAAACTACTTTGGCCTCCGAGTTGGTCCCTCTGTTAAAAGCAAAATGGCTCAATGCTGATGAGGTAAGAAAGGAGGCAAATGATTGGGATTTTTCTGCTGAGGGAAGGACCAGACAAGCAAAGAGAATGTGGTCAAAAGCTCAGGAGTATAAAAATCAAGGCAATCATGTTATTGCAGACTTTGTTTGTCCAACACCTGCCGCAAGAGCATTATTTCCTGCAGATTTTATTATATGGGTAGACACTATTAAACAAGGTAGATTTGATGATACCAATAAAATGTTTGTAAGGCCTGATAAGTATGACTTTCATGTAACAACTCAAGATGCTAAAAATTGGGCACCAAAGATTTTTAAGGAAATAAAATAATGTCTTATAAATGGGACAATAAAAAACCGACTGCTCAAATGTTAGGACGGTGGCAACCATTCCACGATGGTCACTATACTTTATTTAAAAAGATAATTAAAAAAACTGGACAAGTCTGTATACAAATCAGAGATGTACAAGGTGTGGATGATAATCCGTTTGATTTTGAAACGGTAAAAAAAAATATTGAAGATAAACTAAATCCAGAATTCGAGGGCCGTTTTAAGATTATGTTAGTTCCCAATATTACAAATATTTGTTACGGAAGAGGTGTTGGTTATAAGATAGAAGAAATCGTTCTACCTGAGGAAATACAAAAAATTTCAGCCACCAAGATAAGAGCAAAGATGAGGGAAGAGGGTAAACTAAAATAGTTTCTGATGAATATTAAAACTATTAATCATAGTAAAGATATTGTGAGAGTTATAATCAATGAACCAAAAACATATAATTCTTTATCTTACAAAAATTTAAAAGATTTAATAAATGTTTTTAAAAAATTAGATAAAGATAAAAAAATAAAAGTAATAATTTTAGAGGGTGCAGGAAAAGGTTTTAGCGCAGGTCATAATTTAAAAGAGGTAAAAGATTTAAAGAAAAAAGAAAGATATCAAAAATTATTCAATCTTTGTTCAAAGTTGATGCTACAAATAGTTGAAGGTAGAAAGCCTGTTATAGCAAAAGTTCATGGAGCAGCTTATGCAGCAGGATGTCAATTAGTTGCTAGCTGTGATTTAGCTTACAGCACTAAAGATGCACTCTTTGCAACACCAGGGGTAAATATTGGATTGTTTTGTAGCACTCCTATGGTTGCTGTTAGTAGAAAAATTAATCGAAAGCCAATGATGAAAATGCTTCTTACTGGTGAACCAATTAAAGCAGATTATGCAAAGGAAATTGGTTTGATTAACGATTATTTTTCAAAATCAAAAATAAATACTGAGACTTTAAAAATTGCAAAAAAAATTGCATCCAAATCTAATCTAACAATAAAGATTGGCAAACAAGCTTTCTATAAGCAGTTAGAAATGCCACTAAGGAAAGCATATTCTTATGCAAGTAAAATGATGACATTAAATATGATGGCAATGGACGCCAAAGAGGGCGTTTCGGCTTTTTTAGAAAAAAGAAAACCCAATTGGAAAAATAAGTGAAAGTAAAAAATTTTATAACTATTATTCTAATCATTATAGGTCTTTATTTTATTTTTACTTTTAGAGATCACAATTTTAAGAGAGCTATAGATGCATGTATTGCAGGCAGTCAAAAGTTGGAAAAACCAATGACAATTAAGGAGGCTAAAAAATTTTGTGAAGATAAGATAATGGGTGAAAAGTAGATAAGATGGAAATCATTAAAGAGGTTTTAAAAAAATATAAAAATATTGCGCTTGTTGGTGCAAGTAAAGATTTAACAAAAACATCTTCAGTTGTAATGAAATACTTACAAGATTATGGTTTTAAAGTTTATCCTGTTAATCCATCTATGAAAGGAGAAAGTATATTAGGTGAGAAAGTTTTTGGAAATATTAAGGAAATAGATGGTCCTGTAGAAATAGTTGACGTATTTAGGCCTTCAAATGAAGCAGCTGAAATTGCAAAAGATACAATTAAAGTTAAAGCTAAAGTTTTATGGTTACAATTAGATATAAGGAATGAAGAGGCAAAAAAAATTGTTGAGACAAATGATATTTTATACATTGAAAACAAATGTACGAAAATAGAGTACGAAAAGTATTTTAATTAATGAAAAAAATATTTGTTGTTTATGGTCATTATGATGAAAAATCTTTTAATGCGGCAATTCGAGATACATTTAAGGAAACTCTAGAAAATAATGGCCATCAAGTAGATATAGTTGACTTATATAAAGAAAAATTTGATCCAGTTTTTTCTGGTGAAGAACCAGATAATAAGATTTTGGATCATAGAAAAAGAATAGAAAGTTCGGATGCAATAGTATTAATCGCACCTATATGGAATTTTAGAATGCCAGCAATTGTGGAAGGATGGATTGATAAAGTTCTTGCACCACCTTGGGCATTTAGATTTAAGAAATTATTTGGAAATTATGGTTATCCTCTTGGAAATTTAAAAGGAAAAAAAGCAGTGGTTTTTTGTACTTATGGCTCCCCACAATTCGCAGTAAGAACATTCTTTTTAAACATGCCAACAAAAAGATTAAGAAGAGGAGTTTTTAATATATGCGGCATAAGGGATGTAGTATATCGAAGATACTTTGCAGTACCATTTGTAGAGGAAAAAAAAAGAAAAAAATTTTTAGAAGATGTTAAAAAAACTGCAAATAATATTTAAAGTTTTAATTATTCTTGTCTTTTCAATTTCAATAACAAAAGCTGAATTGCTTAAACCTAATAGCAATATAAAACCTTCAAAAGTTGTTGAGATCCAATTGAACGGTCTTCAAAAAAATGACATTAATTATAAAGATAGTGGGATCGAACAAACCTGGAATTTCGCTCATCCAAGTAATAAAAAAAGTACTGGTCCTTTGCCAAATTTTAAGATGATGATTAAAGGAAATTCTTATCAAATGCTTCTTAATCATTTAAGCCACACAATTACAAAGGTAGGAGGTGGTGACAAATGGGCACAATTTGAGGTTATAATTTTAGATAAAGATAAGATCTACCATAAGTTCAACTGGCAAGTAGAAAAATATACTGCTGACGGACCCCTCAAAGACTGTTGGTTGACCACAATGGTTTCTAGCCCAATAGCATTAGGAAGTTCAATTTGATCATACATAATACAATTTTGTTTCGTTATGAATAAAAATTTAGTAGGAATCGTTTAATGAAATCTAAAGCAAAAGTTGTCGTAGTCGGTGGAGGAGTAGTTGGAGTAAGTGCTCTTTATCATTTAGCAAAAAAAGGCTGGTCTGATGTTGTTTTAATTGAAAGAAAAGAATTAACTTCAGGCTCAACTTGGCATGCAGCAGGATTACTACCTCTTTTTAATATGAGTTATTCTGTTGGTCAACTTCATAAGTATGCAGTAAATCTTTATAAAAAATTGGAGGAAGAAACTGGTAAGAATGTAGGTTTCAGTGTTGTTTCAAATATTCGATTAGCTAGTACAAAAGATAGAATGGATGAGTACCATCAATATGCTGGTGTAGCTAAAACAATTGGTGTTGATGTTAAATTTTTAACACCGCAACAAGTTAAAGAAATTTGGCCACTCTGTTATACTGATGATTTGGTTGGAGCCATTCAACACCCTGAAGATGGATATATTCAGCCTGCAGATTTAACACAAGCACTTGCTACAGGTGCAAGAAACAGAGGAGCCGAAATTTATAGAAACACAACAGTTTTATCAATGAGACAAAGTAAAGAAGGATGGATTGTTGAAACAGATAAAGGATCAATTGAATGTGAACATGTCATTTCATGTTCAGGAAATTTTGCAAGACAAACAGGTGAAATGGTTGGATTAGATATACCGGTTATTCCTGTTGAACATCAATATATTGTAACTGAACCGCATCCAGAGATACAAAAAAGAAAAAAAGAAGGTCTACCAGAGATGGGTGTATTAAGAGATAGTGATAGCAGGTGGTATATGAGAGAAGAGGCTGGTGGACTAATATTAGGTCCATATGAAGATGGTGCGCCAGCATGTTATGTTGAAGGTCCTTCAAAAGATTCTGAATATGAATTGTTTCAAGAAGATTTAGATAGACTTGCTCCACACATTGAAGGAGCGATACATAGAGTGCCAGCATTCGGAGAGGTTGGAGTGAAAAAAGTTTATAATGGTGCAATATGTTATACGCCAGATGGTAACCCAATTGTTGGTCCAGCTTGGGGACTTAAAAATTTTTGGATTAATGAAGGACACAGTTTTGGAATAACTGCAGCAGGTGGTGCAGGCTGGCAATTAGCTGAGTGGATCGTTGATGGTGAACCAACCATTGATATGCTTGGCGTTGAACCAAGACGTTACGGAAATTATGCAACGAAATCTTATCTCAAAGCAAAAAATGAGGAAGCATATAGTCACGTGTTTATTGTCCATTATCCTGATGAAGAAAGACCAGCTGCAAGACCCCTAAGAACATCGCCTTGCTACGAAAGAATGAAAGATCTTGGTGCTGTTTTTGGACAAAAATTTGGATGGGAAAGACCAAATTTTTTTGCGACTGATGGCATGGAACAAAAAGATGATTGGTCTTTTAGAAGATCTAAATGGTTTGATGCAATTAAGAAAGAATGTGAAAATGTTAAAAAGAATGTTGGTCTTTTAGATATGACAGCATTTGCAAAATGTAGAATTAAAGGTCCAAAGGCAGAGGAATTTTTAGACTATTTAGTAGCTAACAAACTTCCAAAAAAAATTGGAAGAATTAATCTGTGTCACGCATTAAATACTAAAGGTGGTGTTCACTCAGAGTTTACAATTATGAAGGAAGCTGAAAATAGTTATTACCTAGTTTCTGCTGGAGCAAATTTAAGATTAGACCATGACTGGATACAAAAATGGATGCCAACAGATGGCTCAGTTATATTTGAGGACTTAACAAATAGTACTGGTGTACTTGTTGTTGCTGGCCCAAAAGCAAGAGAACTTATGCAGAAAGTTTCGACAGATGATTTTTCTAATGAAAAATTTAAATGGTTAACAGCTAAAAATGTTAATGTGGGATATGCACCAGTTAATGCTATGAGAGTAAATTTTGTTGGTGAACTTGGTTGGGAATTGCATCACCCAATTGAATATCAAAACCATATTTTTGATAAATTAATGGATGCTGGAAAGGATCTCGGTCTTAAACCTTTTGGTATTAGAGCCATGAACAGTTTAAGAGTTGAAAAATCTTATAAACTTGTTGGAACTGAATTATCTATTGAGTATTCACCTTACGAGTCTGGTCTGGACAGATTTATTCATCCTAACAAAGGTAATTTCATAGGACTTGATGCACTTAATAAATGGAGAGAAAAAGGTTTTGATAATAAGTTGGTTACCCTAGAGGTTCACGATACAACAGATTCTGATGTTTTAGGTAACAATCCGATTTATAAAGATGATAAAGTTGTTGGAAGAGCAACAGGTGGAGAATATGGTTTTAGATTAGATAAATCTTTAGCTTTAGCAATGGTAAAACCTGATTTAGCAAATGTAGGTGAAAAACTTAAAGTTGATATTCTTGGAAAAATGTACGAAGCTACAATCCTTGATGAAAGTCCCTACGACTCTGAAAATAAATTATTGAGAGCTTAATGAAAATTTTAGTCGCAGTAAAAAGAGTAATTGATTACAACGTGCAGGTTAGAGTAAAAGAGGATAATACTGGGGTAGTTACTGATAATGTTAAAATGTCCACTAATCCACCAGATGATAATGCTATTGAAGAAGCAGTCAAAATCAAAGAGTCAGGAAAAGCAACTGAAGTCGTTGCAGTAAGCGTTGGAGAGGAGAAAGCCCAGGAAACGGTCCGTAAAGCATTAGCAGTTGGAGCCGATAGAGGCATTCTAATCAAAGCTGAAGGAATTTTAGAACCTTTAGCTGTATCAAAATTATTACATAAGATTGTTGAAAAAGAAAAACCAGATTTAGTCTTTATGGGGAAACAGGCCATCGATGATGACTGTAACCAAACAGGTCAAATGTTAAGTGCTATGCTAAATTGGCCTCAAGCAACATTCGCCTCTAAGATTGAGATTAAAGACAAAAAACTTGAGGTCACAAGAGAGATCGATGAGGGTTTAGAGACAATAGAGATTAATATACCTGCAATTGTCACTTGTGATTTAAGACTAAATGAACCTAGATATGCTTCATTACCAAACATAATGAAAGCAAAGAAAAAACCTATCGAACAATTGAATGCGTCAGATTTAGGAGTAGATACTTCTCCAAGAATAGAGCAAATTAAAGTAGAAGAGCCACCAAAAAGAAAAGCAGGAATAAAAGTTAAAAGCGTGGCTGAGTTAGTACAAAAATTAAAAAATGAGGCAAAAGTAATATAATGTCAGTTTTATTAATAGCGGAACACAATAATAAAGAATTAAAACCTTTCACGCTTAACGCTGTGACTGCAGCTTCTCAAATGGATACAGATCTGCATACAGTAATCATTGGTAATAATTGTGGAGATGCAGCAAAAAAACTTTCAGAACTACCACTAGTCAAAAAAGTTATTCAAGTTGAAGCTGCTCATTATGAAAATTTTGTAGCAGAAAATTTTGCACCAGTTATTGTAAAATTAGCAGAAAGTTATTCTCACATAGTGTGTTCAGCTAATACTTTTGGAAAAAACTTGATGCCAAGAATTGCAGCATCTTTAGATACATCTCAAGTTAGTGATATTATTAAGGTTATTTCATCAGACACATTTTTAAGACCTATCTATGCAGGAAATGCTTTTGCAACAGTGAAAAGCAAAGATCCAAAAAAATGTATTACAATTAGACCTACTTCATTTGACCCATGTGAAAGCTCAGGTGGATCCGCGCCCATAGAAAAGGCTGAACCAAGTGAAGAGTTTAACAGTACCAAATTTTTGAAAAGAGAAGAAATTAAGTCAGATAGACCAGAGCTTGGAACTGCAAGAGTAGTTGTGTCTGGGGGAAGGGGAATGCAAAGTGGAGATAATTTCAAATTAATTACATCTGTAGCTGATAAATTAAATGCAGCAATTGGAGCTTCAAGAGCAGCAGTTGATGCTGGATATATTAGTAATGACCATCAAGTAGGACAAACAGGGAAAGTTGTCGTTCCAGATTTATATATTGCTATTGGAATTTCGGGTGCAATTCAGCATTTAGCCGGAATGAAAGAGAGTAAAGTAATTGTAGCAATTAATAAGGACGGCGAGGCCCCAATCTTTAGTGTTGCAGACTATGGTCTAGAGGCTGATTTATTTGAAGCAATTCCTCAATTTATCGAAGAACTGAACAAATTAAACACTATACAAAAATAATATAATCGGTAAAAAATTAATATTATGTCCAGAGAGTCAATGGAATATGATGTTGTTATTGTGGGTGGGGGACCATCAGGATTATCAACAGCTATTAAATTAAAACAATTGAACTCAAATCTAAATGTTTGTATTTTGGAAAAAGCATCTGAGATTGGTGCACATATTTTAAGTGGCAATGTATTTGAAACAAGAGCTCTAGATGAATTAATTCCAAATTGGAAAGACTTAGATTCTCCAATTAAAACAAAAGTAACAAAAGAAAAATTTTTATTTTTAGGTAAATCAAAGTCTATAAGCTGGCCAACTTGGTTGTTACCTTCAGTTCAGAAAAACCACAATAACTATATTATTAGTCTCGCAAACTTATGCAGATGGCTTGCTGAGCAAGCTGAAACACTAGGAGTAGAAATTTTTCCAGGGTTTCCTGCCTGTGAAATTTTATATAATGACGATGGATCAGTAAAAGGCGTTGCCACTCAAGACATGGGGATTGATAAGGAAGGAAATAAAAAAGATAGTTACGAACCTGGTATTGAACTTTTAGGAAAAGTCACAGTTTTTGCAGAGGGTTGTCGAGGTCATTTAGGAAAGCAACTAATTAAAAAATTTGATCTTAATAAAGATAAAGATCCTCAACAATATGGTATTGGTTTTAAAGAGATTTGGGAAATCGAAGAAAAAAATCATCATGAAGGATTAGTAATGCATACAGCTGGCTGGCCATTAGATAACAGCACATATGGTGGAAGTTTTATGTATCATGCAGAGAATAAACAGATATTTTTAGGTTACGTTATTGGCTTAGATTATCAAAATCCTCATTTATCTCCTTTCGATGAATTTCAAAGATTTAAAACTCACCCATCAATTAAAAAAATTATAGAAGGTGGAAAAAGAATTTCATATGGTGCTCGGGCGTTGATAGAGGGTGGGATACAGAGTTTACCTAAAATGTTTATGCCAGGTGCACTACTTGTTGGATGTGATGCTGGAACTTTGAATATGCCGAAAATTAAAGGATCTCATACAGCAATGAAAAGTGGAATTTTAGCAGCTGAAACAATAAATGAACACTTAAAAGAAAATAAAGACTTATCAATATTTGAGGAAAAATTTAAAAAAAGTTGGTTGTTTGATGAATTACATAGAGCAAGAAACGTAAAACCAAGTTTCAGTTGGGGATTGATTTTAGGTATAATTTTCACCGGTATAGATCAGATTTTATTTAGAGGAAAACTTCCTTTCACACTGAAACATAAGCATGCAGATCATGAAACCTTAAGACCTGCAAATGAAATGCCTAAAATTGAGTATCCAAAACCTGACAATGTTATTACTTTTGATAAAACAAGCTCTGTCTATTTAACTGGAACAAACCACGAGGATAATCAGCCGGTCCATTTAAAGCTAAAAGACAAGGATTTACCAATAAATTACACGCTCGAAATGTATGATGAGCCTTCACAAAGGTACTGTCCTGCTGGAGTTTATGAGGTTCAAAAAGAGAATGATATAAACAGATTTGTTATTAACGCTCAGAATTGTATCCATTGTAAAACTTGCGATATTAAAGAACCATCACAAAATATAATATGGGTTAGTCCTGAGGGAGGTGGTGGGCCCAAATATGGTAATATGTAATTAATTATATAAAAAATTTGAGAAAATTATTATTACAGCAACAATACCTAACCAAATAATAAGATTTTTAAAAAAAACTTTTTTATTCTTATTTGCATAATAAAAACCGGGGAACACTAAGGCAATGACTAGCAAAAGGTAAACTATTGATAATATTTCTTCACCCATAATCGAATTTATTTTATGAAAGATCTATCGCAAATTTTTTAAGTATTTCAATCGGTAAAATTTTCAATGTATTTTCATGAGTTCGTTTTAAATAAATTGGACAACCTTTTCCAGCATCCACAGCTCTTGCATACCAAGTTGCACATACACACCAGCCATCTCCATCTTTTAAGCCTGGAAAACCAAATTCTGGGTGAGGTGTAATTAAATCATTTCCTGCTTCCTTACACCATTCGAGAAATTCTGTTGTAACTTTTGCGCAAACTGTGTGCAATCCATGATCATTTTCATCTGTATTGCAACAACCGTCTCTGTACCAACCAGTTAATGGATTTTTTGAACACACTTCTAAATTTTCACCAAGAACATTTTTTTGAATTTTATCCATGGAAAACATCAAAAGTTTTTTTGTCTATATCAATGTTAAATGAAAAAGATCTTCTTTCTCCATCTCTTTTAAAAGGATAAGCTGTGTGCATTAAGTAATTAGGAAATAGTATTAAATCTCCAACTTTGGGATTATGATTAAAAAGACTATTATTTAAAAAGGATTTTGATCCGTGAATAAAATCTATAGTTCCATTTGTTTTTAATCTTTTGCGACTTTTCGTAATATTTTTTGGTATTTTTAAATATCCTACACCAGAAATATTACCACTGTGAAAATGAATTGGATTATATTCGTTTTTAAATTGTCTCACTACCCAAAGATTTTTTAGATTGATCTTCTTCACATCTTTTTTGATACTCATTTTGATATATTTTTTTATATTATAAGAAATAAACTTTAAAAGATTTTTTTTTATAAAATTTGAGCTTAACCTGATCTCCTGTTTGACTTGTCCAACAAGTTTATTAGAGTAATCGCTTTTTTTTAATTTTCTTTTATCATTTAACACATCGTCAACTTCATCATTAATTTTATTAACTATTTTTTTTGGAATTTTAATTATAGCTATTTTAGGGCCAAAAGGACTTAACAATTTCATTTATCTAAATCTTTGTAGGGTTTGGTTGATCTTTATAAACTTTTTCCGGGTCAAATTTTTTTTCTTTTTCGGTGAATTTCATCTCAACTTCTCGACCATTTTCAATTGGCCCCAGTGGAATGGATCTATAAAAACAAGATCGATAACCAACATGACAACTAGCTCCTTCACCAATATCAACTGTTAACCAAATTGAGTCCTGGTCATCATCAATTTTAATTTCTATTACCTTTTGAATAAACCCACTCGTTTTACCTTTGTGCCATATAGATTTCCTTGATCTACTAAAATAATGAGCTTCTTTAGTCTCAATAGTTTTTTTTAGTGCCTCAACATTCATATAACCGTGCATCAAAATTTCTTTAGTTTTAGCACACATAGTTATAACTGGAATCAGCCCATCATTATCAAATTTAGGTGAAAGAAGACTTCCTTCTTCTATTTCTACGACATTCTCTCTTTTTTTGAACATAATAAGTAATTATGTAGCACATATAGGTATATTTTAAATATTTTAAAATAGTTAAATTATAGGTATAAAGCTTTCCGATGAAACTTGTTAAAGATACAAATATTGAGAAAGATCAAAAAAATATTTCTGACAAAGAAGCTGAAGATGCATTTAAAACAATTTTAGCTTGGATGGGCGAGGACCCAAATAGAGAAGGCCTTTTAGAGACTCCCAAAAGAGTTGTAAAAGCATTTAAGGAATATTTTAAAGGGTATAAAGAGGATCCAACGCAAATTTTGGATAAGACATTTGGAGATGTTGAAGGTTACGATGATATGGTCGTGCAAAAGAATATCTCAGTACAAAGTCATTGCGAACATCATATGGCTCCAATAATCGGTAAGGCTCATGTAGCCTATATCCCTAAAGATAGAGTTGTTGGTCTGAGTAAATTAGCAAGAGTTGTTGAAGTTTTTTCAAAAAGATTACAGACACAAGAAAGATTAACTATGCAAATAGCGAATACCCTAATGGAATCTTTGGACGCAAAAGGGGTAGCTGTTACTATAGATTCAACACATCAATGTATGACTATGAGGGGCATAAAAAAAGAACAAGCATCTACAGTTACTAATTATTATTTAGGTCAATTCAAAGAAGATTTAAGTTATCAAAACAGATATTTAAGATTTATAAGTATAGTAAAAGAATAAAGTGTCTAGCCAATTTAAAGCTCTTATACTCAACCAAGACGGTGAGAATTTTTCTAGAGGGGTTGAATTGGTGGACAAAACATTTCTAAAAGAGGCAGATGTAACAGTCAAAGTTCATTATTCAGGTTTAAATTATAAAGATGCTCTTATCTTAAAAAATGGTGCAAGATTAGTAAAAGAATTCCCCCACATTCCAGGAATTGATTTTTCAGGCGTAGTAGAGGAAAGTAGTAACAAAAATTTTAAATCAGGTGACGAGGTAATACTTACTGGATGGAGAGTGGGTGAAATTTATTTTGGTGGATATTCTCAGTATGCAAAAGTTAATGGAGATTTTTTGGTAAAAAAACCAAAAACTCTTTCTTTAAAAGAATCTATGATAATGGGTACCGCAGGATTTACAGCATTACAATGTTCATTTACTACCAAAACAACAAGAGAAGAATTGTTATTGGGTGAAAAAGTTCAAAATGTTATAGTAAGTGGTGCGTCAGGTGGTGTCGGTAGCATGGCGGTAATGATACTTAATAAATTAGGATGTGAAGTTACAGCTGTTACTGGAAAAGATAGTAATAAAGACTATCTAATATCAATAGGTGCAAAAAATGTTGTAAATACTAGCGAATTGATGAGAGAATCAAGACCTTTGGATAAAGGATTATGGGACGGTGCAGTCGATACAGTTGGTGGTAAAGTGCTTGAGAATATTTTATCTCAAACGAGAGATGCAGGAATAGTAGCGGCGTGCGGTAATGCTGCAGATATTAAATTAAATACTACTGTCATGCCGTTTATTATAAGAGGTGTTAAACTTTGGGGTATAAATTCTGTCAATGCATCAATTAAAAGAAGACAATTCTTATGGAATGAGGCTGGAAAACTTTTAGATTTTGAAACTCTTGGTCAGTCAGTTAAAGAAATTAATTTAGAGGAGATCATTGATATTTATCCTAAAATGCTAAAAGGAGAAACATCAGGAAGGTATATTATTAATTTGGATAAATAATGGATTGGGATAAATTAAAAATATTTCATGCTGTTGCGGAGGCAGGAAGTTTTACAAATGCCACTATCAATTTAAATCTAAGCCAATCAGCAATAAGTAGACAGATTCAGTCTTTAGAACAAGACTTAAAAGTTCAATTGTTTGAGAGGCATGCTAGAGGCTTGACACTCACAGAAAATGGTGAATATGTGTTTAAAACTGCACATGAAGTTATAAGTAAACTTAAAGAAGTAGAAACTTCTTTAGGAGACCAAAAAAATAAACCAACGGGAAAATTGACAATCACGACGGTAAGAAGTTTTGGCACACACTGGTTAACACCAAGAATTGAGGAATTTATGAGATTAAATCCAGAAATTGAAATAGAATTAATTTTTGAAGATAAGGAGTTAGATCTTAGCACTAGGCAAGCAGATATTGGAATTTTTATGAGAAGACCAAAACAATTGAACTATATTCAGAAAAAACTCATAGATTTGAAATATTATATATATGGATCAAATAAATATTTGGAAAAATATGGTATGCCAAAGACTGTAGGCGATTTAAATAAGCACAAACTTATTTCATTCGGCAAAGGAGCACCCTCACCAGTTTATAATCCAGATTGGGTACTAAAATTAGGAATGCATGATGGAAAAAAAAGAAGGCCAATCATGAAAGTAAACAGTGTTATGGGGCTTCTATTAGCAGTGGAGTCTGGGGTAGGTTTAGCTGCGCTTCCAGAATATTTAGTAAGTAATTCATCTAATATAATTAAAGTTTTACCTAAATCTGAAGGCCCAATTACAGAGGCTCATTTCGTTTATCCCCAATCTCTTAAAAATACAGCTAGAGTTCAGGCATTTAGAAATTTTTTATTCAGCAAAATAGGTGACTGGAAAGCTTAAAAATCAGCATTTTTTAGATTCAACTAAAAGTTTAGGTGCGACATAGTTGCGATTGATAATCATTATCAGTGAGAATAATTATCATTCTCAAATAAAACTAATAACGAGGAAATTAATGAAAAAAATATCAATATTAGCATTAATTACATCTTTATTTGTATCAGCTATTGCTGTTGCAAATGAGGTTAATATTTTTAATGCAAGACATTACAAAGCAGATAGTGAGCTTTATTCCAAGTTTACAAATATGACTGGTATCAAGGTCAATTTGATAAATGGAAAATCAGGTGCTTTAGAGAAAAGAATCTTGAGCGAAGGTGCTGACTCTTCCGCTGACTTATATATAACAGCAGATGCTGGAAGATGTGGGGCAATGGATGCAAAAGGAGCTCTTCAAGGTGGTTTAACTTCTGCAGCAATCAAAGATGCTGTTCCAAAAAGCTTTAGAACAAGTAAATGGGTTGGAATAGCAAAAAGAGCTAGAATAATTTATTATTCACCGGAAAGAGTTTCTGGTGCCGAATTATCTGGAATGACTTATGAAGGTTTAGCTGATCCTAAATGGAAGGGTAGATTAGTAATAAGAAAATCTAGCAACATTTATAATAAATCTTTAGTAGCATCATTGATTAAAAACAATGGAAAAAAAGCTACAGCAGAGTGGGCTAAAGGAGTTGTTGCAAACATGGCAAGAACACCTACAGGTAATGATAGAGCTCAAATCATGGCAGTAGCAGCAGGAGAAGCTGATATTGCAGTAGCTAACACTTACTATCTAGCACTTATGTTATCAGGTAAAAAAGGTGCAGAACAACAAGCAGCTGCAAAGAAAGTTAAAGCTTTCTTCCCGAATCAAAATGATAGAGGAACGCACATGAATGTAAGTTGTGCTGCTTTAGTAAAAGGTGCGCCTAACAAAGCTAATGCCGTCAAACTTGTAGAGTTTTTATTAACTCCAGAATCTCAAGAGCATTTTACAAATAATACTTTTGAGTTCCCAATGATTGATGGTGTTTCACCAAGTCCACTAGTAGTAAATAACTTAGGCTTAGATTTCAAACAAGATATGAAAACTAAGTTAGCTTCTTATGGAAAAAATCAAGCTGCAGCAGTAGAAGTGATGACAGCCGCTGGTTGGAAGTAAACGTGAAACAAGAAAAAAAATTTATTTCAGAAGTTGATTTAAATAAATCTTCCAAAGCATGTTCCCCATGTATTATGGAGTGTAAAAAAATCGACCAAAGAATAAATAAAAGAAAACTAGAAGAAATTGAACCTAAGGAAGTTCCGCATCTCCTTAAAGTTTTTAATTTCTAATTTTTCTTTCCGGTGTCCATCATAGATGGGGATTTATGGTGGACACTAAATTTTATTAGCTTTTTTTACCAAGTAAACTCCTTTTCAAAAAAACATTTTAAGATATAAAAATCAATAATGTTTAGATATTTAAATATTTGGTTTTTTTCCTCACTATTTGTATCTCTAATTATAATTGTTCCTATACTTACAGTTTTTTCAAGTTTTTTTGAAAATACGACTAACTATTTTGAAATCCTAAAAAACACATTCCTTTTCGAGTACACTTTAAATTCCATATGTTTATTAGTAAGTGTATTATTTTTAACATTCATTATTGGAACGGGCTCAGCCTATTTGGTATCTTTTTATGAATTTCCTTTAAGTAATTTTTTTAAATGGGCTTTAATTTTATCATTTGCTGTTCCACCATATATTTATGCTTATTCCTTAACAGCTTTTTTTGAGAATTATGGCACCGCTTATACAATTTTAAAGAATTTATTTGGAGAAGCTAATTATAATTCACATATTCCAAAGTTTGACGGTATGTTAGGGAGTATATTATCGATTTCGTTCTCGTTATTTGGATATGTTTACATTCTTACTAGAGCATCTTTTTTATACCAGTCCCAACAATTAATAGATCTTGGAAAAAATCTAGGATTTAATAGTTATAAATCATTTTATTCAATAATTCTGCCATCAGCTAGACCTGCGATTGTAGCTGGATTATCTTTAGTTGCCATGGAGACTTTAGCTGAGTTTGGAGCAGTTGATTTCTTTTCAATCAATACTTTAACAACTGGAATTTATAATTCCTGGATAGCATTTGATGATTTAGCTTTCGCAAATCAATTATCATTTTTTTTATTATTATTTATATTTGCACTATTTATAATAGAAAATTTATCGAGAAGAAAAGCTAAATACCATTTTAATTCTAGAGGTGGATTCAAAAGAAAAGAAAAATTTAGATTAAGTAAATCCAAGGCTTTATCAGCTTTTATTTTTTGTTTTTTGGTCTTCTTTTTGAGTTTTTTATTTCCTCTAAGTCAAATGTTATACTGGACTATAAAATTTCCTGAAAACTTATTTGATTTAGATATAATTAATCTTTTATTAAATACGATTTATCTAGTTTTTTTATCGAGCATAATTTTAATACTTTTTTCCTTAATTTCAAATTATGGAAATAGAGTTTCAAATAATAAAATTTTAAATTTATTATCAACTCTATCTATTTCAGGATACGCTATTCCTGGTGTTATATTGGCTGTAGCCTTTATTACTTTTATTGCATGGTTTGATGAAACTATAATAAAAACCCTTGGCTTTCTTTCAATTAAAAAGATATTTTTTGGGTCTATACTGGGTCTAGTGTTAGTTTATTTCATAAGATTTTATTCTTTAGCCTTTAACGGAATTAAGTCAGGATATGAAAAAATAAATATCAATGTTGATGAAAGTGCATATTTACTTGGATATTCAAAAAGAAAAACCTTTATAAATATTCACATACCTTTTTTGCGAAACTCACTTTTGTTCGTAGGTATTTTAATTTCTTTAGAAATTATTAGGGAATTACCTATCACTCTTATTTTAAGACCCTTTAATTTTGAGACATTTGCAACAACTGCTTATATCTCTGCTTCTGAGGATTTATTGGAAGCAGCTGCTGTTCCATCATTGTTTTTGATTTTAATTGCTGCATTTTTTATTATGATAACATCAAAATATATTTTAAGAGATAATAATGAGTAAAAATTTTTTTGAAATTAAAGATGTTACTTTTGCTATAGGTGGAAAGAATAAAGTAAATGACGTAAATATTTCTATTAAAAACGAAGGAGACACCATATGTATCCTTGGACCTTCTGGCATTGGAAAAACGACGATGTTAAGAACAATAGCAGGTCTTGAAAAAATAAATAAAGGTGAAATTATTTTAAAAGATAAAGTTATTTCATCTGATAAAATTCATATTGAACCAGAAAAAAGAAATATAGCTTTATCTTTTCAAGAAAATTCTTTATTTCCTCATTATTCAGTAGATAAGAATATTCACCTAGGGATTAAAAAAAATTCTCCTACAGATAAAAATATAGACTCTAATGAGATAATAAAGATCTTAAATATTGAGGATATTTTAAGTAAATATCCGCACCAAATCAGTGCCGGTGAGGCACAAAGAGCATCTCTAGCTAGATCTCTTATTTCACAACCAGATCTTTTATTACTTGATGAGCCTCTATCTAATGTAGATCAAAGTTTTAAGGAAGATATTCAGGTAGCTTTAAAACAATTATTAAATAAAAATAAAATTACAACAATTGTAGTTACCCATGACTCATATGAGGCTTTTTATCTTGGTAACAAATGTGCACTTATTTTAGATAATGAAGTAAAGCAATTTGATGATCCATATAATGTTTACCATTTTCCAAATTCAGTTGAGGTTGTCAATTTTCTCAATAGGGGGATATTATTACCTGCGAAAGTTACAGGTGGAAATTCTCTAGAAAATGACGATCTAGGTATTATTAAGGGTAAATTTGTTAAGCATTACCCAACAGGTTCTAATGTACAATTACTACTTCAGCCGGAAGATCTAGAACATGATGATGATAGTAATTTAAAGTTAGAGGTGGTGGACAGAAAATTTAGAGGAACAAACTTCATTTATACATTAAAAACACCAAGTAATAGGTTGATACCAGTTGCGGTTCACAGTCATCATTGGGAGCAACACGAAGTTAATGAAAAATTTGGCATAAGAAGACCAATTGAGCTTGAACATATAGTTTGCTTTTAATAAAAACAAATCATCAATTCAAATGAGTAATTTTAAAGTTTTTTTAAAAGGCATTATTGATGTCAGTCCATTAATGATACCAGTTGTACCGTTTGGTTTGATATTTGGCGTATTGGCTATTGATATTGGATTTACTCCAATTGAAACTATGGCAATGTCTTTAATAATTTTTGGCGGTGCATCGCAAATAGTTCTTTTACAATTATTTTCTGGTGGGGCTTCATCACTGGTAATTATAAGTTCTGTAGGAGCGGTCAATTCTCGACATTTACTTTATGGTGCTGTAGTTTCAGAACATTTATCGGATCTTAAACTAGTCTGGAAAATCATTATTTCCTATTTTTTAATTGACCAGGCTTTTGCAATATCGAATGATTACTTAAAAAAAAATAAAGATAGTAATAGATATTTCCATTTAGTTGGTGGTGGTGCTACCTGTTGGGTAATTTGGCAGTCAACTACCTTATTAGGAATTATATTAGGAGCGGCAATTCCAGAAAAATTAGGATTAAGTTTTGCTGTTCCTCTTACTTTTCTGGCTTTATTAGTCAATGACTTTAGAAAATTTATAAATGTAATTGTAATAATAATTTCAGGTTTGGTGGCTACACTAGGTTATAATTATATTCCTTTCAAAGCATATGTAATAGTGGCAGCTTTGGCAGGATTAATCACAGCAATGATACTAACTACAAAAATGAAAAAAAATGAGTAACTGGGCATTAATTTTATATTGTGGGTTAATAACTTATTTAACAAGATTTTCCATGATCGCTTTAATTAAAAAAGAAATGTTTAATGATAGAATCAGAGAGGTACTATCTTTTGTACCTTCAGCAATATTTCCAGCAATAATTTTTCCTGCAATTTTCATTAATGATAAAGGCTTATTTGAAATAGATGATAACCCCAAGATATTAGCGGCAATAATTGCAATGATTATTGGTATTATTTCTAGAAGTATAATTGCGACAATATTTTCAGGATTAACTTCTTATTGGTTTTTAATTTTTGTAGTATAAGTTTTTATGAAAAAGTTTTTAATAACTATATTTTGTGTTTTTGCATTTAGTGCAAATGCTTTGGAGAAAAAAACAACTTTTGATAAAGATCTATTCATTAAAGCTCAATCAGACGGTAAAGTAGTTGTGATAAATTCTTGGATTAAATATTGCACTTCTTGTGCTAGCCAGATGAAAGCCTTAAACAAATTAAAAAATGAATTTAAAAATGTTGAATACTTCTCATTTGAAGTAACAAATCGAGATATTGCCGACTTTCTTAAAGTTCAGTACCAAACTACTTTACTAATATTTAAAGATAATAAAGAAGTTCATAGAAGTATTGGAGTAACTAATAAAGACAAAATTTACGAAGTAATTAAATCCTCAATTTAACTTAAGCGCCCAATTTTATATTTCTAGAAACGTTTGTATCTATCTCAACAGGTTTTTTCAGATTTAAATTGTTCATAATATCGATATATTCATCAACACTACTGACTTGTAGCCTTGGATTAAACTTTTTCTCTTTTCCAATTGTGCTGACTTTTTCACCTTTATAATCATGAGCAGGATATAAAAGAGTATCCTCTGGTAACTTTAACAGCTTATTAAATATTGAATTATATGCATCCTTTGCATTACCATTTTGAAAATCTGTTCTTCCAGTTCCGTTAATTAACAAAGTGTCTCCAGAAAAAAGATAATTGTCCATTAGAAAACTATAGCTATCAGATGTGTGACCGGGAGTGTACATAGCTCTTATTTTTATATTTTCTAAGTTTATATATTCATCATCTTTTACTTTGATTTCGACAGTCTCAGCTGGGGTATGTACCCCCATAATTGTTGAACACTGAGTTATATCTTTTAATTTTGCTGCTGCTGTCACATGATCAGCATGAATATGTGTATCTATAACTTTTACCAGTCTTAAATCTAATTCTTTCAATAAAACGATATACTCGCTCACATTCTCTAAAACCGGATCAATGATCAGAGCTTCTCTTCCCTTAGATGAGGCAATTAAGTAGGTGTATGTTGAGGATTTTAGATCAAAAAGTTGTTTAAAAATCATAACTAAATATTATCATACAAGTATGGAAACCACCACATTTGACTGGTCTTGTAAATATACTTGGAAACAAAGCGCTAAAAATACGGCATGGTGTTTGCTTGGATGTTCAATTGGAGATTTTGGGACAATTTTATTTTTTCAATTGACCAAAATACCATTTCCAATTTTGGCAATAATGATTTTAGCAATTATTAATGGATTAATAACAAGTATTATTCTTGAAACAATTATTTTAATGAAACAAAAAATAAATTTTAAAGACTCATTAAAAACAGCCATGGGAATGAGTTTTATTTCAATGCTGAGCATGGAAATTGCAATGAATTTAACAGATTATATTTTTACAGGTGGAGCAATTTTAAATTGGTGGATAGTCCCATTAATGCTAATAGTAGGTTTTGTAACGCCATGGCCCTATAATTATTGGAGATTAAAAAAATTTGGTATCAGCTGTCATTAAAAATTGGGATAAAAAAAATTGGCTTTCATCTAAAAACTATATTCTTAGATTTAATAATTTTTTAACCAAAATAAATAAATTAAATTCTAGTTCTATAATTTTAGATGTTGGGTGTGGTAGAGGCAAGATTATAGGAACTTTAAAAGATAAATTAAAGCTTAAAAATAAACCTATTGGTATAGATTTAATAAATCACAAAGATAAAGATAAAAGAATAAATTTTAAAAAAAAAGATGCACTATCTTTTTTTTCTTCAAATAAAAAAAAATTTGATTTAATCATGATTAAGCAAACTATTCATT
>CACNYD010000004.1 GCA_902624635.1 uncultured Pelagibacteraceae bacterium
GGAGGTTGTTGTAAATTCAAATCTATATTTTTCATCAGGTCTTGCTAATTTAAAACATGCTCTCGCTGCTAAAGCTCCCTCATGGAATCCAGACAAAATTAGTTTCAATTTACCAGGATAATTACAAATATCACCTACAGCATAAATGCCTTTTTGATTAGTCTCAAATTTTTCTGTATCAACTTCAATAGTTTTTTTATCTATATTAAGTCCCCAATTAGCTATTGGTCCTAATTGCATTATTAAACCAAAAAAACCTAAAGCATAGTCAGCTTTTATATTCTTTTTCTCATCTTCATCATTTTTTATATCTATGCTTTCTAATTGACCGTTTCCTTTGACTGATGTCATTTGATATTTTGTAAAAAGATTTATTTTACCCTCTTTTACTAACGTCTGCATTTTATTAACAGTAGCTTGTGCACCTCTAAATTCATCCCTTCTATGGATTAAACTTACCTTGGAATTTTTTGATAATTCAACTGCCCAATCTAATGCACTGTCTCCACCACCAAAGATTACAACTGTTTTTCCTTCAAAAATTTTTTTGTCTTTTACTGAATAAAATACAGATTTATTTTCAAATTTTTCACATTCTTTTACAGGGAATTTTCTTGGTTCAAAAGAACCTACTCCCCCTGCTATAATTACATTAGGAGTTGAAAATGTTTTTCCGCTGTTTGTTTTAACAACCCAGCTATCCTTATCTTTTTTTACTTCATCTACTCTTTCATTTAGATGAAATTTTATATCAAAAGGTTTTAGTTGATTTATTAAATTATTTGTTAATTGTTCACCTGTGCACTCTGGTACTGCTGGAATATCATAAATCGGTTTATCTGGATATAGCTCTATACATTGACCTCCAATTTTATCTAAGTTATCAACGATCTCACAATCCAAACCTATCAATTTTAATTGATGGGCTGTAAAAAGACCAGTTGGTCCAGCTCCAATAATTAATGCATCTGTTTTATTCATTTAACTTTGTTTTGATGGAATACTGACTATTAATCCATCTAATTCATCCGAGATTATTATTTGACAACTTAGTCTACTATTTTTTTTTGGTTCAAAAGCCATATCAAGCATATCTTCTTCCCCGTCTTCTTTAGGAGGGATCTTATCAAACCATCCTTCTTTTACATACACGTGACATGTCGCACAAGCCATTCCTCCACCACAATCAGCATCTATACCCGGTATATCATTTTGAACAGCGCCTTCCATAACAGTTAGACCATTTTGAACCTCAACAGTATGTTTTTCATCGTTATGTGTAATGAAAGTAATTTTTGCCATGATCTATATATAGTTATGCAAAAAAATAGGGCAAGTATGTGAAAACATACTCGCCCTAAAATTATTTTAATTACTTAGTAATTATCTGCTTCTTGCACCAGCTCCAGAACTCATTGCAGCAGCCCAAATTACAAGACCAAATGCAATTTTGTTAATGAAGTCAGCTAAGTTGTAGACAACGTTTAGTGTGTTAGCATCTACACCACTTGTTAGGTAACCAAATACATAACCTAATGGATAAATAGCCCAACCTACAGTTACAATCATTCTCATTGCACCGAACGCAGTTACAAGAGCTTTGTTACCGCTTTTAGCAGCAGCTCTTCCAGCTTCACCAGAGAATATTTCATATAGAATGTAAATCCATCCAGCCATACCAATTACAAAACCAAGCGTTTCATTGATATATCCAGCTTCTCCTAAGTATCCTCCGATTAACATTACTAATGAACCGATTAACAATCTCCAGAACATACCAGAGTTTGCTTTTCTTACTGCTACTAGAATTAAGTAGAATTCTACCATCTGTAATGGCACAGTAATTAACCAGTCAATATATCTGTATACTGTTGGTGAGTCATTTGTAGCAACCCATACTTCTCTCATGTACATATAGTGAATGAAAGCAATACCAGTTACAAGACCTGCAACAGTTACTGATGTTTTCCATGCAGGATTAACAGTACCTCTCTCCATGAAGAAGAAAGCAGTAGCTGCTAACATACCCATTGAAATTATCCAAAAAGATATTCCAACAAAGTCGTCTTGCATCAACATCGTTGCGTCTGCTGCATTAGCAACACCTGCATAACCCACTAGGGCTAAAGCTGCTAGAGCAAACAGTTTAAGTTTTTTCATAAAAAACTCCCTCTTTAGTTAGTTTTTATTTAGTTTATATAAACTAAGCTTAGGCTTCCCTAAGCAAAAGTTGTGGTTAGATACCAAATTAAAACACATATTAGAAGACATAATTGTCATTAATTTACATTGATTTTACTCGTTTTTTAAAATTAAATACAATTTGTGATTTAAAAACCACAATAAATTAACTAACGAATCAACATTATTATGTCAGATAAATTCCGGGACATTTATCAGAAATCAATCGAAGATCCAGAGAATTTCTGGAAACATGCATCTGACGATATTTTTTGGTTTAAAAAACCATCAAAAATTTTGAACAAGTCTAAACCTCCTTTTTACAAATGGTTTGAAGACGGAGTTACAAACACTTGCTATAATGCATTAGATATTCATATTGATAAGGGTCGAGGTAAAAAAACTGCGCTAATTTACGATAGTCCTATCACAGGGAATAAAAATAAATTTACATATGAAGAGCTAAGATCGAAAGTTTCTAAATTTGCCGGGGCTTTGAAGGATCAAGGTGTAAGTAAAGGTGATAGGGTAATAATTTATATGCCAATGATACCTGAAGCAGTCATTGCAATGCTTGCTTGTGGAAGAATTGGAGCAATTCACTCCGTTGTTTTTGGTGGATTTGCATCAAATGAACTTGCAAGCAGAATAGATGATAGTAAAGCTAAAATTCTTGTAACAGCATCATGTGGTTTTGAACCAGGAAGAACAGTTGAGTACAAGCCATTGGTTGATGAAGCTGTCAAACTAGCAAATCATAAGATAGGTAAGATGATTTTATTTCAAAGAAAAGGTCATGAAGTTAAATTAAATGCACCTTATGAAATTAGTTGGAATGAAGCACTAAATAACGCAAAAGATACTGATTGTGTTGAAATGAATTCAAATGAGTTTGCCTACATACTTTATACTTCGGGCACCACAGGAACGCCTAAGGGAATTGTAAGGGACATTGGAGGTCACATAGTAGCTTTGAAATGGACTATGAAGAATATCTATAACATTGACAAGGGAGATATTTGGTGGTCAGCAAGTGATATTGGTTGGATTGTTGGTCATTCATACATAGTTTATGCTCCATTGTTTAAAGGATGCACAACTGTTTTGTTTGAAGGTAAACCAGTGGGTACACCTGATGCAGGGGCTTTCTGGAAAATCATTTCTGATTACAAAGTAAAATCTTTATTTACAGCTCCAACTGCATTTAGAGCTATTAAAAAAGAAGATCCTGAGGGAAAATTTTTTTCTAAATATGATCTTAGTAATTTTGAAAGTTTATTTCTTGCTGGTGAAAGAGCAGATCCAGATACCATTAAATGGGCAGAGAATTTGTTAAATGTTCCAGTGATAGATCACTGGTGGCAAACTGAAACAAGTTGGGCAATAAGCTCTAATTGCACAGGAATTGAAATGATGAAAACCAAATACGGTTCAGCATGTAAAGCAGTACCAGGTTATGATGTAAAAATTATTAAATCAGATCAAACTTTAGCTAAACCAAATGAAATGGGAGACATCGTTGTAAAATTACCTTTGCCTCCTGGTACATTTCCTACTCTTTGGAATGCAGATCAAAGATATAAAGAAAATTATATGTCAAACTATGAAGGTTACTATCAAACTTATGATGCAGGTCACATTGATGAAGATGGTTATATCTGGATTATGTCTAGGACGGACGATATCATAAATGTTGCTGGCCATAGATTATCAACTGGTGCAATTGAAGAAGTTTTATCTGAGCATCAATCAGTTGCTGAGTGTGCAGTTCTCGGAATTACCGATAAATTAAAAGGGCAATTACCAATAGGATTAATTGTTTTAAAAGCTGGTGTTGATAAAGATAATGAAACAATTTCCAAAGAATGTATTCAAATGGTTAGAGATAAAATTGGTCCTGTGGCTGCATTTAAAGTTGCAATAGTTATTAAAAGACTTCCAAAAACAAGATCTGGAAAAATCTTGAGAGGAACAATTAGAAAAATTGCTGATAATGTTGAGTATAAAATGCCTCCAACAATTGATGATCCTGCAATTCTTGATGAGATCAAACAAGACTTAATTGAGAATAAAATACTTAACAATGGTTAAAACATACTCTTTTTTACTTATTGCTATTTTTTGTGAAGTCGCTGGAACAATGCTATTACCAGTCTCACAAAATTTCACCAAGATTATTCCAACTGTTTGTCTAACAATATTTTATCTAGTGTCTTTCTACTTAATGACATTTGTTATGGATAAACTACCAATTGCAATAGTTTACGCTACTTGGAGCGGTCTAGGAGTGTTTACGATTGCATTGCTTGGATATTTCTTTTTTAAACAAACTTTAGCTTGGCAAGCTATTGCTGGATTATTCCTCATTGTTATTGGTGTTATACTGGTTAATAGTTTTACAGTTAAAATTAACTGAATTTTAGAGGTGTACCTTCCGGCTCACCCAAAACCTCTCCATCCTTCATTTTTATTTTACCAGAAATTATTGTTGCCACTGGTGTTCCTTTAAATTCAACACCATTAAAAGGTGACCAACCACACTTGCTTTCTATATTCTCATTTTTAATTGTTATTTTCTTTTCCATATCAACAATTGTAAAATCAGCATCATATCCCTCTTTAATAAATCCCTTGTTTTGAATACCAAATATCTTTATTGGGTTTTCACATACTAGATTTATTAATTGTGTGAGTGACAATTTTCCATGATTAACATGATCTAACATTACCGGCATAAGTGTTTGGACACCTGGCATACCTGACGGAGAATTTGGGTACTCTTTATCTTTATTAACTTTTAAATGTGGTGCGTGATCTGACCCAATCGTGTCATTTAAATTATTTCTTACCGCATACCATAATCGATCATAATGAGATTTATCTCTTATTGGTGGATTCATCTGAGCATAAGTTCCAAGTTTATCATAACAATTAGGTGCATAGATTGTTAAATGTTGCGGTGTAATTTCAAATGTAATATTTCCTTTGTGTTGGGATAAGAAATCTACTTCTTGTTTAGTAGTAATATGTAAAACATGTGCTTTCTTATTATATTTTTTAGCAAGTCTTACTATTCTTCTAGTAGAAGAAATTGCACACTCTTCACTTCTCCAAACAGGATGTGAATGAACATCACCTTTTTTAATTAATTTTTTATTTTTATTTAAGATTTCTTCATCCTCTGAGTGGACAGCTACTACCTTTGAACTATTTTGGAAAACTTTATCAATATCATCCTCAAATGCTACTAAGAGATTGCCTGTTGAGGAGCCTACAAACAATTTAATCCCACAGCATCCCTCTAAATTTTTTAATTCTGCAAGTTGAGTTACATTACCTGCAGTTGCACCAAAATAGAAAGCATAATTGCAATACATTCTATTTTTTGCGAGATCTAATTTTCTTTGAAATTCTTTTAAATTTGAGGTTGGAGGATTAGTGTTTGGCATTTCAAATACTGCAGTAATTCCCCCAGCTACTGCTGCTCTACTTCCAGAGTTAAGATCTTCTGTATCTGTAGAACCTGGCTCTCTAAAATGAGTCTGGGTATCTATACAGCCAGGTAAGGTTATTTGATTTTTTGCATCATAAACTTCTTTTGCTTCCTCTAATATTTCACCAATCTTTAATATTTTGCCATCTTTAACAGCAATATCCTTATCCTCTAGTTTCCCATTGATATAACACTGTCCATTTTTGATTATTAGATCTAACATTTGTGAAAAAAGTTATTATATTAAATTTAACGATCAATCAAATATGAATAATAGTGTTTATATATTAAAAGATAGAGCTATACTTTACGTAAATGGCCAAGATGCCAAAGATTTTTTGCAAAATTTAATTAGCAATGACATTAATAAAGTCACAGATAATTCAAGTTGTTTTGCTTCATTGTTAACCCCTCAAGGTAAATTTCTTTATGAGTTCATAATTATTAAGCATAAATCAGGTTTTTTTATTGATTGTGAAAAGTCTCAATCTGAGGAAATACTTAAACAACTAAATCTATATAAAATAAGATCAAAGGTAGAAATTCTTAATCTTAGCAATGAATTTGTTGTTGCAAGTTTCAGCTATGAAAAATATTTATCAATAGATAACTCAAAAGATATTCTTGGTTTTACAATAAGATATAGAGAAGATCCGATAGTTCTAGATCCAAGAAATAAACATTTAGGTGCTAGATTAATAATTAATTTAGAAAAACTTTATCTATCTCTTAAAAAGCTTGAATTAAAAGATGATAAAATTGAGGACTATTATTATCAGAGCTATAAACTTGGAATTGTTCCAAAGAATTTAAATAAGTTAAAAAATAAATTATTCGGTATTGAGTGTAATTTTGAAGAGCTCAATGGTATTGATTTTAAAAAAGGATGTTATGTAGGGCAGGAAAACACTGCTAGAATAAAACTTAAAAATAAACTTTCTAAAAGATTATTGCCAGTTGAAATAATTGAAGGAAAACTTGATGAAGACGAAACAGTATATTGTAACGATGTTGAAATTGGAAAAATATTAATTAATGAGGAATATCCATTTGCATTAATTAAATTTTTAAATGAAAATTTCAATAAAGATCTCACATTAAAAAGTAAAAATGGATTATTCAAAATATTTATACCTGAATGGTTAAATATTTGAGTTTTGGTGCGGCCAGAGAGACTCGAACTCTCAAGGACTAGGTCCACACGGCCCTCAACCGTGCCTGTCTACCAATTTCAGCATGACCGCAATTATGACCCATATTAAATCAATGACAAGTGGGTTTCAAATTGATAAATTTTAAGTATGGAATTTAATAGAGAAGTTAAATTAGCAACTGATCAAATTTATCAAAAGATTTCTAAAGTAATGCCTGAAATCGAGTGGGCGGTTCACGCTCCTTATATTCATAAGATTAACAAATTAAAAAAAGAAAAGAATGCTGTAATACTCGCGCATAACTACCAAACTCCAGAAATTTATCATGGCATTGCAGATTTTTCTGCGGACTCTTTAGCTCTCGCTGTAGAAGCATCAAAAACCTCGGCTGAAATAATTGTTATGGCTGGAGTCCACTTTATGGCAGAAACTGCAAAGTTAATGAGCCCAAATAAAAAAGTTTTGTTACCAGATATGAAAGCAGGTTGTTCATTATCTTCTTCAGTCACAGGTAAAGATGTCAGGTTGTTAAAAGAAAAATATCCGGGAGTCCCTGTTGTCTCGTATGTCAATACATCTGCTGATGTTAAAGCAGAAACAGATGTATGTTGTACTTCTGCTAATGCAGTTAAAATTGTAAAATCTTTGGGTGTTAAAAAAGTTATTTTTCTACCTGATGACTATTTAGCTAAATATGTTGCATCACAAACTGATATTGAAATTATCTCATGGAAAGGGATTTGCATCGTTCATGATCAATTCAATGAAAAGGAAATTAAGAATATAAGGAAAAACAATCCTGGAATTAAAATAATCGCACACCCTGAATGTCCACCAGAGGTAATCAAAGCAAGTGATTTTGCGGGATCAACATCAGGGATGATTAATTACGTTAGAGAAAAGCAACCTAAAAAAGTAATGATGGTAACTGAATGTTCAATGAGTGATAACATTCAAGTTGAAAATCCAAACGTAGAATTTATAAGACCATGTAATATGTGTCCACATATGAAAAAAATCACTTTGCCAAAAATTTTAGACTGTTTAGAAAATGAAACTGGTGAAATTATCATGGACCAAGAAACAATTGATAAAGCTAGATTGTCAGTAGAAAAAATGGTTGCTATCGGTAGATAACACTTCGTGTCAAAAATTAAATTAAGTGAAACTTTTATCAAAGACAGAGTAAAGCTTGCTCTAACTGAAGATTTGTATCCTTATGGAGACATAACATCTAACCTCCTAAATAATAACAAAATTGTTGAAGCAAAAATAATTTCTAATCAAAAAGCAGTTGTTGCAGGTTTACTATTTGTAAAACAGTCTTTTAGGCAAGTTGATAAAAAAATTAAGTTTATATTGAAAAAAAAAGATGGGGCTACAGTCAAAAAAAATTCTGTAATTGCTATAATAAAAGGTAAAGCTTACTCTATAATGATTGCAGAAAGGGTTGCATTAAATTTTTTATCCCATATTTCCGGAATAGCTACAAAAACAAATCAATTTGTAAAATTAGCTGGAAAAAAATGTAAAATTTGCTGCACCAGAAAGACTTTACCGAATTACAGAGTTATTCAAAAATATGCAGTTAAATTAGGAGGTGGTACAAATCATAGGTTTAATTTAAGTGACGAATTTTTGATAAAAGATAATCATATTGCTAGTTCTGGTTTAAGGGAATTAGTTTCATTAGCAATTAAAAATAAAAGAGGAAAAAAAATTACAGTTGAAATTGATAATTTAAAACAACTGAAAAAAGTTGTTGGACTTAAATTTAATACTATTTTGTTTGATAATATGAGTATTAAAAATCTAAGAGCAGGTGTAAAGCTTGTTAAGGAATATTATGAGACAGAAGCTTCAGGAAATATTAATCTTAAGACTGTAAAGTCTGTTGCTGCAACTGGGGTAAATAGAATTTCAGTCGGAAGCATTACTCATAGTGCTCCAGCTATAGACTTTAAATTAGAAATTTAGATTGTAAGATTATATTGATTTTTTACTTCTTAACAGCTCAGCCTGGGCCGCAGCCAATCTAGCTATAGGAACTCTGTAAGGTGAACAGGAAACATAATTAAGACCAGCTTTTGAACAAAAGTAAATACTTTTAGGATCTCCTCCATGCTCACCACATATACCAAGTTTTATTTTTTTATTTTGTTTTTTTCCCTTTGAAACTGCAATTTCAACCAAATCTTTTACTCCATCATCAATAGATACAAATGGATCAATTAAAAAAATCTTGTTTTCTATATAATCATTTAAAAATTTACCACTATCGTCTCTACTAATTCCAAAAGTCGTTTGCGTTAAATCATTGGTACCAAAACTAAAAAATTCAGCATGTTTTGCAATATCACCAGCCTTAATTGCTGCTCTTGGCAACTCAATCATTGTGCCTACAAGAAATTCAATTTTTGCTTTATTTTCTGTTTGAACTTTTTTTGCAGTATTAATTACTAAATCTTTCATTATTTTAATCTCAGCTTCAGTTGAGACTAGAGGAATCATTATTTCAGGAAAAGCAAATTTTTGTTTATTTTTTTTTAGGTCTGCAAGAGCCTCGAATATTGCTCTACATTGCATTTCATAAATTTCAGGAAATGAGATACCAAGTCTACAGCCTCTGTGTCCTAACATTGGATTCTGTTCATGAAGTTCTTCTATCCTGCTCTCAATATCTTTTTTATCTGATCCAAGGACATTAGCTACTTCAGAAATTTCTTTATCAGATTTAGGTAAAAATTCATGTAAAGGTGGATCTAATAATCTTACAGTAACTGGAAGCCCGTTCATAATTTTGAATATTTCCATAAAATCTTTTTTTTGGTGAGGTAAAATTTTTTTTAAAGCATTAGTTCTGTCGTCTAATGTTTTTGATAAAATCATCTCTCTCACAGATAAAATTCTTTCCTCATCAAAAAACATATGTTCAGTCCTACAAAGTCCAATCCCTTCTGCGCCAAAATCTCTGGCTGTTTTGGTGTCTAATGGAGTCTCAGAGTTAGTTCGTACTTTAAGTTTTCTGATTTTATCAGCCCAGCTCATTAATTTTGAAAAGTCCCCTGATATTTCAGGTTTGATAGTTGGGACTGTACCTAGAATTATTCTTCCTGTAGAACCATCAATAGTAATAGTTTCACCCTCTTTGACTTCAGCTGAAGATGTTTTAAAAACTTTTTTATTATAATTAATTTCAATTTCACTTGAACCAGAAACACAAGGTCTTCCCATTCCTCTGGCTACAACTGCAGCATGACTAGTCATTCCTCCCCTTGAGGTTAAAATTCCCTTAGCGGCATGCATTCCTTGAATATCTTCTGGAGAAGTTTCAATTCTAACTAAAATTGTATCTTGCATCATATTATTTAACCTTTCAGCCTCTTCTGAGGTGAAAACTACTTTTCCGCTTACTGCACCTGGAGATGCTGGAAGACCATTTGCTATAACCTTAATTAAACTTTTCTCATCTAAAGTAGGATGCAAAAGAGTATCTAAAGAGTTAGGATCAACCCTTAAAACAGCATCATTTTTATTAATTAACTTTTCTTTGACCATATCAACAGCAATCTTTACTGCTGATTTTGATGTTCTTTTGCCGGATCGAGTTTGCAATATCCAAAGTTTACTATTTTCAACAGTGAATTCTACGTCTTGCATATCCTTATAATGTTTTTCAAGCTTTTTTAAAATTTTATATAATTCGTAATATACTCTTGGCATTGACTCTTCCATTGATGCATCATTAACTTTTGCCTCTTTCCTTGCCTTCTTAGTAATATATTGTGGAGTTCTAGTTCCAGCTACAACATCTTCTCCCTGGGCATTAATTAAATATTCTCCATAAATATCATTAGTTCCATCTGATGGATTTCTTGTGAAAACAACTCCTGTTGCACAATCATTACCCATATTTCCAAAAACCATGGATTGAACATTAACAGCCGTTCCCCACTCAGAGGGAATTTGATTTAATTTTCTATAAACTTTTGCCCTTTTGCTTTCCCAAGATAAAAATACTGCACTTATTGCTCCAAATAATTGGTGATAAACATCTTGTGGAAACTCTTTATTTGTTTTTTCTTTAACTACATTTTTAAAATCTTTTATTAAACCATCCCAGTCTTTCTCATCAAGATCTGTATCTAGCAACACACCCTTGGTTAACTTATAATTTTCTATTAACTCCTCAAAATTATAACTTTCAACACCCATAACTACGTTGGCATACATCTGTATAAATCTTCTATAGCTGTCCTTTGCAAATCTTGCATTGAATGTTTTTTTAGCTAAAGCAACTACTGTTTTATCGTTTAACCCAAGGTTAAGAATTGTATCCATCATGCCTGGCATTGAAACTCTTGCACCAGATCGAACTGATAGAAGGAGAGGATTTTTTAAATCTCCAAATTTTTTTGATACGTCTTTTTCTATTACTTTAATTTCTTTCTTAATTTGGCTTATCAATTTTGAATTTAATTTTTTTTTATCCTTATAGAAAATTTCACAAACTTTTGTTGAGATAGTAAAACCAGGAGGTACGGGTAAGCCCATTCTTCCCATTTCAGACAAATTTGCTCCTTTGCCACCTAAAAAATTTTTCGGATTTTTTATTTTTTTTGAATCTTTAGACTTAAAATTTAAAATCAATTTATTCATTATTAGCTTTTAAAAATTGAAAATTTATATAATTTTGAAATGTTTTACATAACATATTAATAAGTTCCAAACGGTTTTTTCTTAATGTTTCGTTATCCTCATTAACTTTTACGTTATCAAAAAATTCAAAAATTTCTTTTTTACTTTCAGCTAAAATTGATAATGATTTCTCACAGTTTTCATCGCTATTAATAGTGGAATAATATTTTTTGATATCATTTATTTTTGTATATAGATTCTTTTCATATTCACTTTTAAAAATACCAGGATCAGTTGTGTCATTTATTTCAATTTTATTATTTTTCATCTCATGATCTAAGATGTTAGAAGCTCTTTTAAAACTGGAATTAATGTCTATACCAATTTTACTATTAATTAATTTATTAAGACATTTTGCTTTTTCAAAAGATGAAAATAATTTATTTAGTGAAAATGATGATAAGGTAGCCTCGATTATATCGTAACGTATTTCTTTTTCCTTGAGATAATATCTAAATCTATCTTTTAAAAAATCATGTAATTCTTTTTGTAGATTTTTATTATTAAGATTATATCCTTGGTCTTCAAATAAGCGTGAAGAATAATTCAAAAGGTCATTTATTTTCAAATTTTTTTTATTTTCTATAGTAGTTCTTATTATTCCTAGAGCAATTCTCCTCAATGCTAATGGATCTTTTGAACTTGTTGGTTTCTCGTTTATACCAAAAAAACCAACCAAGGTATCAACCTTATCTGTGATTGATAGAGCAACACTAAATGGTTTTTTAGGAACCATTGAATTGAGACCGATCGGTAAATATTGCTCAGTGATTGCCAAAGAAATATCCTTGTCAAATCCTTGATGTGCAGAAAAATAACCTCCCATAAGTCCTTGAAGTTCAGGAAATTCATTAACAAGATCAGAAGTAAGATCAGTCTTACAAATTGATGCTGATAATTCCACTTTTTCTTTACTAATTAAGAGTTCATCTGAAATCATTCCACCAATTTTTCTCATTCGCTGAACTTTGTCAAAATAAGACCCAAGACCTTTATAAAAATTCATTGATTTTAATTCTGATACCTTTTTAACTAAATTTTGGGTTTTATCTTTATTCCAAAAAAATTCTGCATCACTTAATCTTGCGTCAACCACTCTTTCATTGCCAATTTTAATGAGTCCTTTTTGGTCTTTTTTATTCGTCACAATTAAAAATTCATTCGTAATTTCATTTTTATCATTAAATGTTGGAAAATATTTCTGATGAGACTCCATTGTTAATGTCAAAATCTCTCTAGGAACTGATAAAAATTTTTTATCAAATTTGCACAATAAAACATTTGGGCTATCTACTAAATTTACCACCTCATCCATTAATTTAGTATTTTCATTTATTTTTAATCCTTTTTTTACTAGTATTTTTAAAAAAGATTTGTTAATTATTTTTAATCTTTTATTTTGATTAATAATAACTCCATTATTCTCAAAAAATTTTTCATATTTCTTAAAATTTTCAAACGACCTTTTTTTATCTTCAAAATCTTTATCTAAAAAGGTCAAATTAGAGGAAACTAAATGATGAAATTTAAAACTTACAATTTTTTTATCAAATATTGATAAAATTGATTTTAATGGTCTTCCCCAATTCAAATCAAATTCGCCCCATTTCATTGATTTTTTCCATTGATAGTTACTCAAAATTTTTGGAATGGATTCACTAAGTAAATCATGTGTTTTTAATGTGGTTGATACAGTTTTGTAAAAATAAAATTCATCCTTATCAGTTTTTTTTTTAAAAAGATTCTTTTTGTCAATTTTGTTTGATTTTAAAAATCCCTCTAACGCTTGTTCAGGAGCACTAGTTTTGGGGCCTCTAATCTCTTTAGATTTTATTTTAATTTGTTTATCTAGGCCTTCGAAAACTAAAACTAATCTATTTGGTGTTGAAAAAGAAAAATTTTTTTTTGTTTTTATTGATTTTTCCTCAAATAATTTTTTAAAGTCTTCAAAAATTTTTTCTCTTAAATTTTTCTGAAGCCCCGCAGGAATTTCCTCACTAAATAGCTCTAAAAAAAATTCCGACATTTTAAGTTTGCGACTCTACCCAAATTTCTGCAGCTTGTTTTGTGATTTCTCTTATTCGAGCAATATATTCTGCTCTTTGAGCAACACTAATAGCTCCACGAGCATCTAAAACATTAAATACGTGGCTTGCTTTCAAACATTGATCGTATGCAGGTAAAGATATATTCTTTTCAACTAATGATTTTGCCTCACTTTCGTGCATATCAAATATTTTAAATAAATTTTCTGTATTAGCATGCTCAAAGTTATAAGCTGAAAATTCTTTTTCTGATTGATGAAAAACTTCTCTGTAATCAATACCTTCATCATTCCAAACTAAATCGTAAACGTTTTTTTTCTGTTGAGTAAACATGCAAATTCTTTCAAGGCCGTAGGTTATTTCCACTGATACTGGTTTACATTCGAAACCTGCCATTTGTTGAAAATATGTAAATTGAGATATTTCCATTCCATCACACCATACTTCCCATCCAAGACCTGCAGCTCCTAGAGTTGGGCTTTCCCAGTCATCCTCAACAAATCTAATATCATGGTCTTTATGATTAATTCCTATTACCGATAAACTATTTAAGTAAAGTTTTTTAATATTTAGTGGAGAGGGTTTTATTATAACTTGAAATTGATAATAATGCTGAAGTCTATTTGGATTATCTCCATACCTACCATCTGTAGGTCTTCGTGAAGGTTGAACATAAGCTGCTTTCCATGGCGTAGGTCCGAGTGATCTTAGAGTAGTGGCTGGGTGAAATGTTCCAGCTCCAACTTCCATATCATAAGGTTGTAAAATTACACACCCATTCTTACTCCAAAACTTTTGGAGATTAATAATTGTATCTTGGAAAGTTTGAAATTTTGGTTTTTTTTTATTTTTTTTAGAGGCCATATTTTTGCCAAACTGATTTTTCCTCTAATATATTTGTTAATTGATCGACATGGTCATTTGAAGATGATAATTTTTTACTAAGCCAACTTTTTGATTTTTCAAATTTTTTAATGACAATATCTTCTCCAAATTTTTCTCTTAATATCTGATTTGCATTTCCTATTTCATCTATCAAACCAAGATCTTTGGCTTTTCTACCTGACCAAAATTCACCTGAAAATAGTTCTACCTCAGATTTTTTAAGTTTTGATGACCTACTTTTTTCAACCACTTGTATAAAATCTTTATGTAAATCTAATTGAATATTTTTTAATCTTTCGATGTCTTCCTTTTTTTCATCTAGAAATGGATCTAATGTACTTTTATTTTTTCCAGCAGTATGTATTCTTCTCTCAACACCTATCTTTTTAATCAACTCAGTAAAACCAAAAGAAGAGTATATAACTCCTATCGAGCCTATTATTGAACTTGAGTTTGCATAAATTTCATCTCCAGCACATGCTATTAGATATCCACCTGAGGCTGCTACATCTTCAGCAAAAACTATTACTTTTTTTTTATTTTTTTTTGCCTGTTGTCTAATTAGGCTATAAATTAAATGTGATTGGACAGGAGAACCTCCAGGAGAATTTATTGTAATAGCGACACATGGTGCTTTTTTAACCGAAAAAGCTTTTGAAATAATCTCTTCTTGACCAGAAAAATCTATACCTTGTTTAAATTTACCAACATTTCCAATTACACCACTTAGTTTTATATGTGGAATAATTATTTTTTTTTTAAAAAAAGAGAGCATTTTTAATATTTATAGAATTTTTTTGTGAATATAAAGACACCTTATAATTGAAGATTCAGGTGCGTCAATTGATAAGTATCAAAAGCAAACTATTACACTAATTTGCTCGATAAATGGGAAGTGTCATACAACTAAAAAACAAAATTAATAATTCATATTTTCAACTTAAAAATTCCGTTGAAGATAAATTGATGTTAGTTGAGGAAAAAATAAAGTCTAAACTAGAGAGTAATGTCGACTTAGTTCAGAAAATGACAAACTATCATCTTGAAACGGGTGGAAAAAGGTTAAGGGCTTTACTAACTCTAGGTTCTGCAAAATTATGTGGATACGCAAAAGGAACTAGAGATATAAATTTAGCTGCTTGTGTAGAACTTATTCACTCAGCAACTTTAATGCACGATGACGTAATAGATAATGGATCTATCAGAAGAGGGAGAAAAACTTTAAACAAAGTTTGGGATAACCATTCTTCTGTTTTGGTTGGAGATTATTTACTTAGTAGATGTTTTGAAATGATGGTAGATGATGGAAATATTGAAGTCTTAAAATTATTATCCTCAACTTCCTCTAAGATTGCTCAAGGAGAAGTTCTTCAATTACAGCATAGAGGTGAGGTAGATATGTTGGAAGAAACTTATTTAAGAATAATCTCTGCAAAAACTGCTGAATTATTTGCAGCAGCTACTAAAGTTGGTGCAATTTTGTCAGATATGACAACAAAGGAAAAAGAAGCTTTAGAATTTTATGGAAGGAATTTAGGATTAACGTTTCAAATAGCTGATGATACCTTAGATTACAATTCTGAATCGAAATTATTTGGAAAAAAAATTGGTAAAGATTTTTATGAAGGGAAAATTACTCTGCCAATAATCTTATTGTTTCAAAAAGCAAACCTAAAAGAAAAAGAGAGTCTTAAGAATATTTTTTTAAAAGATAGTAGAGATGAAAATGATTTTAATTATACATTATCTTTAATTAAACAATATGAAATTATCAAAGATTGTTATCAAAAAGCAAATCATTACATAAATTTAGCATCAAACTCGTTATCAATATTTAAAGATTGTAATGAAAGAAATATTCTTGAAAATTTAACATCATTTAGTTTGTCCAGAGATTTTTAGGGACTTAAAAGACTTTTTATCCAACTACCATTTTTATCTAAAGAGTACTTTAGTCTTTCATGGATTCTATTATCTCCATCTAACCAAAATTCGATTGTGGAAGGTGTTAAATTCCAACCAGACCAATGGCTTGGTCTTGGTACATTATCTTTGTCATTATATTTTTTTTTATAATTTTCTAAAGCATCTATAAGTTCATCTCTAGTTTGGAGGATACTGCTTTGTTTTGAGGCCCAAGCACCTATTCTGCTATCATATGCTCTAGAGCTATAGTACTCGTCAGCGGTTTGATCATCTACTTGTTTCAATGTTCCAACTATTCTTATTTGTCTTAATAGACTTTTCCAATGAAAGCACATTGTGGCATTTGGGTTTTCTTTAATTTCGTTTCCCTTCTGACTATTTAAATTTGTATAAAAAACAAATCCCTTTTCACTGTGCCCTTTGAGTAAAACCATTCTTACTGAGGGAATACCTGATTTGTTTGCGGTACCAAGCGCTAAAGCATTTGGATCATTAATTTCTTTTTTTTTAGCCTCCTCAAACCATCTTTGAAATAGTTCAAATGGATTATCTAGATCTAAGAAGCATTTATTAAGCCCAAGTGAGTTTTTTTGATTCATAATTTTAACAAAATAATCTATACAATATAAATAATGTCATTTAATACTTTTGGAAAGTCTTTTCGTTTTACAACTTGGGGAGAGTCCCATGGTCCAGCTATCGGGTGTATTATCGATGGATGTCCTCCATTAATACCATTAAAAGAAGAGGATATTCAAAAAGAATTGAACAAACGAAAACCCGGGCAATCTAAATTTACTACTCAAAGGAAGGAGAGTGACAAAGTTCAAATTCTTTCAGGAGTTTTCGAGGGAAAAACAACAGGGACACCAATATCATTAATAATTTACAATGAGGATATGCGTTCAAAGGATTATAATGATATTAAAGATAAATTTAGACCAGGACATGCAGATTATACATATTTTAAGAAATATGGAATAAGAGACTACAGAGGTGGTGGTAGATCATCTGCAAGAGAAACAGCTGCCAGAGTTGCAGCAGGCGCTGTGGCAAAAAAAGTTTTAGAAAATAAGTTAGGAAAAAAATTTAAAATCACTGGGGCTGTAACCCAGCTTGGAATACTAGGATGTGATACTAATAAATGGGATGATAAAGTAATTTCTAAAAATCCATTTTTTTGCCCAGATAAATCAATGTTAAAAATTTGGGAAAAATACTTATTAAGTATTAGAAAAGCTGGATCGTCATGCGGGGCGATCATCGAAGTAAGAGCAACTGGTATTCCTGCTGGATTAGGTGCACCTATATACTCAAAATTAGATTCTGATATAGCGTCAGCTATGATGAGTATAAATGCTGTAAAAGGAGTTAATATTGGCTCAGGTATGAACTCAGCACAATTGTCAGGTGAGGAAAATTCAGATGAAATTTCTCAAAATAGAAAAAAAACAAAATTTAAATCTAATAACGCTGGAGGGATTCTAGGAGGCATTTCTTCAGGTCAAGAGATAATTGTTTCTTTTGCTGTTAAGCCAACTTCTTCAATTTTAAAAAGTAGAAAAACAATCAATAAATTTGGAAAAAATACAAGTATATCAGTAAAAGGTAGACATGATCCATGTGTGGGTATTAGAGCTGTACCTGTAGGTGAAGCAATGTTATCTTGTGTTTTATTAGATCATTATCTTCTACATAAAGCTCAGTGTAGTTAATTTTGTTTTTTTAAAACTATATTAGAATTTAGTAAATCTAAAACTTTTTCTTCGATTGAAACTGAGTCAAGATTTGCAACTTTATACATTCTATCTGGAGTATCTTGATCAATAAAAATATCTGGTAATGTTAACGATCTAAATTTTAAATTAGAGTCCATTAAACCTTTTTTTGTCAAAAAATTCACCACATGAGATCCAAAACCACCAATTGAACCCTCTTCAATTGTCATGATTGCTTCATGAGTTGTAGCTAATTGCCAAATGAGATTTTCATCTAAAGGTTTCGCGAATCTGGCATCAACAACTGTTATTGATACACCTTTTTTTGATAAATTTTCTGCAGCCTTCAAAGTCTCGTTCAATCTTGCTCCAAAATTTAGGATTGCTAATTTTTTTCCCTCTTTAATAATTTTTGATTTCCCTATTTCAATTTTTTCGTTTATTGAGGGTAAGGTTGAGCCTAATCCTGTTCCTCTTGGATACCTAAATGCACAAGGTCTATCGTTAATCTCGGTTGAGGTATTAATCATTCTTACAAGCTCAGCTTCATCACTAGCTGCCATGACAACAAAATTTGGTAAAGTACTTAAATAAGTTGTATCAAAACTACCAGCATGTGTTGGTCCATCAGCTCCAACGAGTCCCGCTCTATCTATTGCGAATCTAACTGGTAAACTTTGAATTGCTACGTCATGAACTACTTGATCATAAGCTCTTTGAAGAAAAGTGGAATAAATAGCTGCGTAGGGTTTAAAGCTTTCGGTAGCTAAACCTGCAGCAAATGTAACAGCATGTTGTTCAGCAATCCCAACATCAAAAGTCCTATCTGGAAATTCTTTGCGGAAGATATCGAGACCAGTACCATCAGGCATTGCAGCTGTAATAGCTACAATTTTACTATCTTTTTTAGCGTGTTGAATTAAGGTGTTTGCGAAAACCTTCGTGTATGATGGTATTTTGCTTGTGCTCTTAAGTTGTTTGCCAGTTTCAACATTAAATTTTGATACTCCATGATAATTATCCTTTGCCTCCTCAGCGAAAGTATAACCTTTTCCTTTTTTCGATTTAATGTGAATTAAAATTGGTCCTTCATGCTTAGAATCTCTAGCATTTTTTAAAATTGGAATTAATGAATTTAAATCATGACCGTCTATTGGACCAATATAATAAAATCCTAGTGAACTGAATAAAGTTCCACCTGTCACAGCTGATCTAAGTAAATCTTCTGCTTTACCAGCCTTTGCACTAAATCTTTTTGAAAAGGCTGACACGATTAATTTAATAGTCTCTCTTAAACTAAAATAAATCTTTCCTGAAAAAATTTTTGCTAAATAAGTACTCATTGCTCCTACTGGTCGAGCAATTGACATATCATTATCATTTAAAATTACGATCATCTTAGTTTTTGAAGCACCAGCATTGTTCATTGCTTCATAAGCCATTCCTGCACTGATTGCGCCATCACCAATTACTGCAATTACATTATCTGATTTATTAGACAATTTATTTGCTTCTGCTATACCTAGTGCTGATGAAATTGATGTTGAGCTATGCGCAGCACCAAAAGGATCATATTCACTTTCTGATCTTTTAGTAAAACCAGAGAGACCATTTCCTTGTCTTAAAGTTCTTATTCTTTCTTTTCTACCAGTTAAAATTTTATGTGGATAACACTGGTGACCAACATCCCAGATTAGTTTATCATTTGGTGTGTTAAAAATATAATGTAAAGCAACGGTTAATTCTACAACACCAAGACTTGCACCAAGATGACCGCCTGTCACTGAAACGGCATCAATCACTTCCTCTCTTAATTCATCAGCAACTTTTTGTAATTTTGACTCAGATATTTTTTTTAAATCTGATGGAAAATTAATCTCATCTAACAATTCATATTTTTTTTTCATTTATTTCTATTCAAAATATAGTTTAATGTTTCAGACAAATTTTTTGATTTAGATCCATATTTTTTTAATTTACTATTTATTTTTAAAAGTAAATTATTAGCATATTTAATAGTATTTTTGTATCCTATTAAACTAATTAGAGTTGCTTTTCCTTTTTTTTTATCTTTACCAGTTTTTTTTCCTGCAACAATTAAACTTCCTTTATAATCAATCAAATCATCTGCGACCTGAAATAACAAACCTATGTCAGCACCAATATTTTCAAATTTTTTAATATCTTTCTTGTTTTTTTTCTTAATTATTAATGGTGCTGCACAACAAAAACTAAAAAGTTTTCCAGTCTTTTTAATTTCCATCTTTTCAATCTTTTTTTTAGAAATTTTCTTACGTTCATAATTTAAATCTAAATATTGTCCCCCTGCTATTCCAAGATGACCTGAGCTTTCAGAAATTTTATTTATTAAATCAATTTTAATTTTTTCACTCATTCTTAAGTCTTTATGGCTTAAAATTTCAAAAGCCATTGTTAAAAGTGAATTACCTGCTAAAACTGCAGTAGCCTCTCCAAATTTAATATGCGCTGATGGTTTGCCTCTCCTTATAGAGTCGTCATCCATACAAGGTAAATCGTCATGTATTAATGAATACGCATGAATACATTCAACTGAAGCACCAATAATGATAAGTGTTTTATAATCCAAATTAAATAGAGATCCAACATCAATCAAAATTTTTGATCTTATCTTTTTTCCACCAGGAAATAGGCCGTATTTCATTGCAACCATCAAATTTGATTTTTTTTGTTTGGCAATAAATCTTTTTAAAAATAAATTTGTATCTTTGGCAATTTTATCTAATTTTCTTTGCATCATATTTTTGATTAATTTTGGATATCTTTTCTTTTGTTTTCTCATTTATTTCTTTAATGTTCATTTGAAATTTTTTCTCAATTATATTGTTTAGTTTAATTAAATTTTGATACTTGTCTAAAGAGTTTCCTAAATCCTTTTGATTTTCTAATTCCTCAATCATCTTATTTGCCTCAGTGGTTAATTCTTCAAGAGATAATGAATTATAATCATTTGGTAAATTTTTATCTTTCATATAATACTCTCAAATAATACATGAAAATTAATCTTGCAAATATTAAAAAAGCAATAAAACTCTTAAATAAAAGAGAGTGTGTTGCTATACCAACCGAAACTGTTTATGGAATAGCTGGGAATGCATATTCTGATACAGCGTGTAAAAAAATATTTAGATTAAAAAAAAGACCAATGAATAACCCTCTGATTATTCATTATTATGATTTAAAAAAATTAAAAGATGATTGTGATCTGAATGGTGATTTTTTAAAATTATATAAAAGATTTTGTCCTGGGCCAATAACATTTATCTTAAATCAAAAAAAAAAATCAAAAATTTCGAAAGTAGCAACTAATAAAAAAAATACTCTTGCTGTGAGATTTCCAAAACATCCAGTAGCAAGAATTCTATTGAAATATTTAAAATTTCCTATCGCAGCACCTAGTGCAAATATATCTTCAAGAGTTAGTGCAGTAACTTCTACAGATGTAAAAGACGATTTTGGAAAAAAAATTAAGTATATACTTGAAGGTGGAAGATCCTCGGTTGGGGTTGAGTCTACAATTATTGATCTTAGAAAAAAACCAAAAATTTTAAGATTAGGTGGTTTAGAAGTTAAAACTATTCAAAAGATATTAAAGAAAAAAATTTCAATAAATACAAATCCTTCCAAGATTTCAGCTCCTGGACAATTAAGAATTCATTATTCACCTGGAATCCCGATCAGACTTAATGTTAAAAAAATAAAAGAAGATGAGGCTTTTTTATTAATTAAGAAAAATAAGATTAACAAAAGGAACTATTATTTTTTATCAAAAAAGGGCGATTTAAAAGAAGCTGCAAAAAATCTTTACACTATTTTAAGAAAGATTAAAAAAGATAATTACAAATCTATAGCTGTAGACAAAATACCAAATATAGGAATCGGCAAAACTATTAACGATAGATTATTAAGGGCTTCAAAATTTTAATGACTATTCCTCTTGAAATAATTGATTTATCAAAAACTTATGACACAAAAGAAGCTGTTCGAAATATTTCTTTTAAAGTAAATGAAAATGAAATCATTGGAATTCTTGGACCTAACGGATGTGGTAAAACTACAACAATAGGTATGATTCTTGGTTTACTAAAGCCTACTAAAGGGAAGGTTCTTATAAATGGTATTGAAATTGAAAAACAAAGAGTTGAATTATTAAACGAATTAAATTTTATTTCACCATATATTGAATTACCAAAAAAACTAACTGTAAAGCAAAATCTTGAAGTTTATGGAAGACTTTATGATGTAAAAGAACTTGGAATAAAAATTGATTATCTTTGTGAAAAATTAAGGCTAAATGAATTTATCAATAAAATTACAGGAGAACTTTCCTCTGGTCAAAAAAATAGGGTCAGTCTAGCTAAATCTATAATTAATGATCCATCAGTTCTTCTTCTTGATGAACCGACTGCATCTCTAGATCCTGAAACAGGTGATTTTGTTAGAAGTTTTTTAGAAGAATACCAAAAAGAAAAAAAAACTTCTATTCTGCTTGCTTCACATAACATGGCAGAAGTTGAGAGATTATGTTCTTCAGTTCTAATGATGAATAAAGGATCTATTATTGATCAAGGTGCTCCTGGCGAGTTAATTAAAAAACATGGAAGAAGAAACATGGAGGAAGTTTTTTTAAAACTTACAAGAGATTTAATATGAATCTAAATAAAATGTATGGACTTTTTTTGAGACATTTTTATCTCATCAAAAGTTCTTTACCAAGAGTTTTAGATTTAATTTATTGGCCAACAATTCAAATTATTCTTTGGGGATTTATTTCTAAATTTTTTTCAATTTATAGTGATTATTACAATAATACACTTGGAATAATTCTTACATGCGCAATTCTTTACGACATTCTTTTTAGATCTAGCATAAGTTTTAATATGCTTTTTTTAGAGGAAATCTGGAGTAGAAATTTTACGAATTTATTTATTGCTCCATTAAAACTTAAAGAAATAATCATATCTTTAATTTTTACTGCTTTGATAAGGACATTAATCGGTCTAGTGCCCGCAATTATTTTAACTTCTCCATTGTTTGGAGTTTCAATTTTAAAATTAGGTTTTCCACTCTTTATATTATTTTTAAGTTTATATATATTTGGGATTACACTAGGTTTATTTGTGAGCTCAGGTTTAATGAGATACGGACCATCCTTTGAAAATATTGCTTGGTCATCATTGTTTTTACTTGCTCCACTAGGGTGTATCTACTATCCAATAGAAATCCTTCCTGAATTTTTTCAAGTAATTGCAAAAGGCTTACCATTAGTTTACATTTTTGATGAAACCAGAAATATTTTAATAAATGGTCTTGTAGATTACGAAAATATAAAACAAGCTTATTTATTAAATTTAGTTTATTTAATTTTTGGAATAGGGCTGTTTTATCTATCTTTTTTAAAAGCGAGAATAAAAGGGACGTTAATAAATATGGGTGAATAACTGGTGCGCCTGCTAGGAGTCGAACCCAGAACCTCCTGATCCGAAGTCAGGCGCTCTATCCAGTTGAGCTACAAGCGCATATCATATTAATATATCATTTTATGGAAAAAAAAATAAATTTGACAGTTGATAAGGCCGAAAATGAACTTCGTGTTGATATTTTCATTAAAAAGAGAGAGGATATTATCAGTCGAACAAGAATAAAAAATCTTATTCTGGATAATAAGTTAAGAATAAATAACAAGGTAATAACTGATCCATCAAAAAAAATTTTTTTTAATGATGAAATAAAATTAGTCATACCTGAACCAAAAAAAGCTTCTTTAAAACCTTATAAGTTTAATTTAGATATAATATTTGAGGATAAAGATTTAATTGTTTTAAACAAACCGTCTGGAATAGTAATACATCCTGGTGCAGGTAATTTTGATAACACAATCGTAAATGCGCTTATGAATTATAGTAAAAATTCTTTTTCTAATATTGGAGGTGAACTAAGACCTGGAATAGTACATAGAATTGATAAAAATACATCTGGATTAATTGTTGTTGCAAAAAATAATCAAACTCACGAACACCTCTCTAATCAGTTTAATCAACATACAATCCAAAGAGTTTACCAATTATTAATCTGGGGTAAAATTAGACCATCTATAGGTAAAATAGAAACCTTTATTACAAGAAGCTCAAAAAATAGACAAATGATGGAGGTTAGTAACAGTAAAGGAAAAAAAGCAGTTACAAATTACAAAACTTTAGAAATTTTTGAAAATAAAAATATTCCAACTTTTAGTTTATTAGAGTGTAAATTAGAAACAGGCCGAACTCATCAAATAAGAGTTCACATGAATTATTTAGGTAACAGTATAGTTGGTGATGATAAATATAAAAAAAATTTTAAAAAACTTAAAAATATTGAACCATCATTAGAAAAAATTTTAACAAAATTAAACAGACAATTTCTGCACGCTAAAACATTGGGATTTATACATCCAAAAAAAAATAAGCAGATGATTTTTAATTCAATTTTACCAAATGAACTTGAAAAAATACTAAAAATACTCAGAAATATAGGTAAATAAAACATTGAAAAATTTTTAATATTAATTAGATAAACTGTCTATGAGCGCAACTATAAATAACAATTTACCCATTTTAAGTAATGAAGGTGGCCTGTCTGCATATCTCGAGCAGATAAAAAAATTTCCAATGCTTGATGCAGAAGAGGAATACATGCTCGCTAAAAATTGGAAAACGACAGGAAATATTAAGTCAGCAGAAAAACTTGTAACAAGTCATTTGAGATTGGTTGCAAAAATTGCAATGGGTTATAAAGGTTATGGACTACCAATTAACGAGATGATTTCTGAGGGTAATATTGGACTTATGCAAGCTGTCAAAAAATTTGAGCCAGAAAAAGGTTTTAGATTAGCAACTTATGCGATGTGGTGGATAAAAGCTTCTATTCAAGAATATATCTTAAAATCTTGGAGCCTAGTAAAAATTGGTACAACTACTGCACAAAAAAAATTATTTTTTAATCTTAAAAAATTAAAAAACCAAATTGCACCGCAGGCTGAGGGTGATTTAAGAAATGAGCATGTAAATGAAATCGCTGAAAAATTAGATGTGAGTAAAGAAGAAGTTGTCTCTATGAATCGTAGACTATCTGGAAAGGAATTTTCTCTTAATGCTCAAGTTGGTGAGGATGGTGATGAATGGCAAGATTGGTTAGTAGATAAAGAATTAGATCACGATCTTAAGTTTGCTCATCAAGAGGAAATGAAACAAAGAAAAGATTTATTAAAAGACTCAATTAAAGTTTTGAATGATCGAGAAAGGGAAATTTTATATTCAAGAAGATTGAATGATGATCCGACTACTTTAGAAGATTTGAGTAAAAAATATAAGATTAGTCGTGAAAGAGTAAGGCAGATTGAAAATAAAGCATTTGAGAAACTACAAAAGCACATGCTTTTACTCGCTAAATCAAAAAATCTTTTACCTGTAAATTAAATCTCGAAAGGATTTTCAACTAAGATTGTGTCATCCCGCTCAGGACTAGTTGATATACTTGATATTTTTGCTCCAATAAAGTCTTCAATTGCAAATAGATATTTTTTTGCATTCTCTGGTAGGTCGTTAATATTTTTGACCCCATTGGTTGAAGTTTTCCATCCATCAAATGTCTTATATATAGGTTTGATTTTAAGTTGATCTTCAACTGCTGCTGGAAGATAATCTATTTTTTTTCCATTAAGATCATATTCTACACACATCTTAATTTCATCTAGTTCATCTAAAACATCGAGTTTTGTAAGGGCAATGCCATCGATTCCAGAAATTTTTATTGTCTGTCTCACCAAAACACCGTCAAACCATCCACATCTTCTTTTTCGACTTGTAACAGTTCCAAATTCTTTGCCTCTTGAACCTAATAACTCACCTATTTTATCTACCAACTCTGTTGGAAAAGGTCCCTCACCTACTCTTGTCGTATAAGCTTTGGTTATTCCTAATACATAATTAATTGAATTAGGCCCACATCCGGTTCCTGTTGCAGCACTTGAGGCCACAGTATTGGAAGAAGTTACAAAGGGATATGTTCCATGGTCAACGTCTAATAAAATTCCTTGTGCACCTTCAAATAATATTTTTTTTTTTTGTTTCTTAAATTGATCAATCTTGAGCCATACTGGTGCTGAAAATTTTAGAATTTCGGGAGCAATTTTTAAAAGATCATCTTTAAGATGATTTTTCTCAAATATCTTTTTACCCAAACCTTTTCTAATAGCGTTATGATGTAATAAAACTGTTTCTAATCGTTGGTTCAAATTTTTTTCTGATCTAAGATCCATTACTCGAATTGAACGTCTTCCAACTTTATCCTCATAAGCAGGTCCAATACCTCTCCTTGTCGTTCCAATTTTACTTTTACCTGCTGCATCTTCTCTTATTTCATCCATTTCTCGATGAAATGGTAAAATTAGGTTCGCTGACTCAGAAATCATGAAATTTTCTGAATTTACATTCACACCTTTTTCTCCAATTTCTTTAATTTCATCTAATAATGCCCAAGGGTCAACGACAACGCCATTTCCGATAATTGAGACTTTATTTTTTCTAACTATTCCTGAAGGAAGCAATCTAAGTTTGTAAGTTACTCCATCTATAACTAGGGTATGTCCAGCATTATGACCTCCTTGAAATCTAATTACAACATCAGCTTGCTCCGATAGCCAATCTACAATTTTACCTTTTCCCTCATCTCCCCACTGCGAACCAACTACTGCAACATTTTTCATTATTTATATATTTTTTTTAACTCAATAGAATTTAAATGATTTATCGGACCATGTCCTTTGCCAATTTTAGGGTTTGTTAATATGGCAGAATTTACATATTTAATTCCTAACTCACAAGATCTCTTTAGAGTTTTTCCACATGAAAAAAAAGAGGTAATTGCAGTTGATAATGTACAGCCAGTTCCATGAGTATTTTTAGTATTAAATCTTCTATTAGAAAATACTTTAATCTCTTTTTTATTGACAAATATATCATGTACTTTTTTTGATTTTAAATGACCTCCTTTTAATAATACATTTGGTACACCCAATTTTATGAGTTGACTTGCAGCAAGAATCATATCATTTTGATTTTCTATTTTGGTACTAGTTAATATTTCAGCTTCAGGAATATTAGGTGTAATCAAAGATACTTTATTAATTAATTTTTTTTTCATCAATTGTACAGCTGACTCAGTAATAAGTTTGGAACCACCTTTAGCTATCATCACTGGGTCTAAAATAATCTTTTTAACTTTTATTTCATCTAATGATTTTAATACCTTTTCTATTACTCTTTTAGAATGAAGCATTCCAATTTTTATTGCATTAGGCCTTATATCTTTAATTGTATGAATTATTTGATTATAAATTTCATTTGGTGGAACAGGTATTACTGATTTCACACCTTTTGTATTTTGAACAGTAACTGCAGTTAGTGCCGTCATAGAATATATACCTAGACTGGAAGCAGTTTTAATGTCTGCCTGAATACCTGCACCCCCTGAAGAGTCAGATCCTGCTATGATTAAAATTTTTGATTTTATTTTCAAATTATCTAATTTTTTTCAAAATAATATTAACACATTTAACTAGAAGTCTTTTATTTTCACTTTCTCCCATAATTCTTATTTTTGATTCTGTTCCCGATTTTCTTACAATAATTCTGCCACTACCCTTCATTAATTCTGAAGCTAACTTGATAGATTTCTTAATTTCAGATTTATTAATAATACTTTTATCTTTTACCTCAATATTTTTAAGTAATTGTGGAGTTTTTTTAAATTTTTCAAAAAATTCACTTGCTCTTTTTCCCTTTCTAAGAGCAAATAAAGATTCTAAGGCTACTAATAAGCCATCGCCTGTAGTTGCAAATTTACCAAGAATGATATGTCCTGATTGCTCTCCACCTAAATTAAACTTATTTTTTTGCATTACCTCTTTTACATATCTATCACCAACATTAGCACGTATAAATTTTATACCTTTTTTTTTGAAATACTTTTCAAGTCCATAATTCGACATTAATGTACCAACAACCCCACCTTTTAACATTTTTTTATTTTGCCATCTTGTTGCTAGTGCAGCAATAATTTGGTCTCCATCTATGATATTACTTTTTTCGTCACACATAATTATCCTATCTGCATCACCGTCTAATGAAATACCTATATGAGCATTATACTTTTTAACCGCAGATTTTATTTTTTCAGGAAATGTAGAACCACAATTTTTGTTAATATTTAATCCATTTGGATTGACCCCTATTGCAATTACCTTGGCTCCTAAAGATTTTAATAATTCTGGTCCAGCTTTGTACCCTGCCCCATTTGCACAATCAATTACAATTCTAAGTCCTCTTAGATTGAATTCTTTGGTAAAATTTTTTTTTAATATCTTTATGTAATCATTTGTTCCTGTCTCTAATCTCTTTACTCTACCTAATTTTTCAGGCCTCGAAAGATTTTTAATAATCTTTTTATCTATTAAACTTTCGATTTTTTTTTCTATTTTATCTGACAATTTCATACCATCAGGTCCAAATAATTTAAGTCCATTATCATTATGAGGATTGTGAGAAGCTGTAATCATAATTCCCATATTTGCTCTCATAGCTTTTGTGAGCATCGCCAAACCATTTGTAGGTAAGGGCCCTAAAGTATACACATGCATACCTGCTGATGCCAATCCTGATACAAGTGCTGGTTCTAAAGTGTATCCAGATAATCTAGTATCTTTTGCTATTATTGCAGTTTGTTTCTTTTTTTTTTGGGATTTAAAATATGTTCCAGTTGCTAAGCCAAATTTAAAAAACATATCTCCATTAATATTTTCACTATTTATTGCTCCCCTAATACCATCAGTACCAAAATATTTTTTTGTCATTAATTATTTATTATATTTTTAAAGATCTTTAAGCCTTGTATTGTTTCATTAACATCATGAATTCTTAAAATCTGAACACCTTGCATCATAAGATATATTGATGATGCTATTGTTCCTCCATTTCTTAATTTACTATCATTTTTTCCAGATAACTCCTTAATAAATCTTTTTCTAGAGTTCCCTACAAGTATAGGAAAACCAAGAGAATGAAAAATAGAAATATTTTGTATCAAACTCATATTATGTTTCAAATTTTTTCCAAAACCTATACCGGGATCTAGAATAATTTTATCATGTTTAATGCCTTTAGATCTTAATAGTTTTATTTTTTTTTCAAAAAAATCATATATGTCCAGTAACTCGTTTTTATACTTAGGATTTTTTTGCATATTTTCTGGTGTTCCTTGAGAATGCTGGATTACGAATGGAACTTTGTATTTTTTTAATACATTTAAAGTTTCAAAATCAAAATCTAATCCTGAAACATCATTAATTAATTTTACCCCTAAATTTATACCTTTGTACATAATTTTGGACTTTCTGGTATCTAAAGATATTGGTATTTTTTTCTTAAGTAATGATTTTAAAATTATATTAATTCTTTGCCATTCTAAATTTTCTTTAATTACTTTTGATCCTGGACGTGTTGACTCACCACCAACATCAATCAAATTTGCACCACTCTTTAGTAGACTAATTGCATGATTAATTCCTTTTTTTTTTGAATTAAATTTTCCACCGTCTGAAAAGCTATCAGGTGTTAAATTTAAAACTCCCAAAATATTCGGTATTTTTTTGAAGTCTAAATTAGAGAAATTTTTTTTTTTTGATTTAATTTTTTTTAAATCAAAATTAATTTTTTTTCTAATCAGTTTAGGTAAGTATTTTATTTGATTAATAAAAATTTTTCTTTTTGAATTTCTTGTTATTATCTCTATTTGATCGAATGATATTTCCTTATTTCCATTAAGTGGTATTGATTTATTTTTGTTAATTAATCTTTTTGAATGATTTCCATAATAGAAATTACACACTCTTGTGTAATATCTAAGCATTAAAATTAATGAACAATCTTAGGTTTGAGTCCCATAGCACCTAGAGCAGAATTCTTGTCATCATCAACTTTTAAATCTTGTTTATCAGCAGGATATACATTTTTGGTGATTATATTCTCTATCTCTTCACCTGTTAATGTTTCATATGTTATAAGAGCTTTTGCAATCTTATGTAAATCATCAATTTTCTCAGTTAAGATTTCTTTGGCTTTGTTGTAACCTTCATCAACTAATTTTCTGATTTCTTTGTCTATTTTTTGAGCCACTTCCTCAGAAACTGATTGTGTTTGAGTTACAGATCTTCCTAGAAAAACTTCTTCCTGGTTTTCACCGTACTCAACTGGTCCCATTTCTTCACTCATTCCATATTTTGTTACCATGGCTCTTGCAAGTTGAGTTGCTTGATTTATATCTGAGCCACTTCCCCCACCTGCTCCTGTTGAAATGTTATCTTTTCCAAAAATCACTTCCTCTGCTACTCTGCCACCAAAACACACTGCTAATCTTGCTTTTAAATATTTAATTGAATGACCATGTTTGTCTCTTTCAGGTAAATTCATAACCATGCCTAAAGCTCGACCTCTTGGTATAATTGTTGCTTTGTGAATTGGATCGTAACTAGGCATATTAAAAGAGACTAAAGCATGTCCACCTTCATGGTATGCCGTCAATTTTTTTTCATCTTCGGTCATAACCATTGAACGTCTTTCAGCTCCCATCATTACTTTATCTTTAGCTTCTTCAAATTCATTTAAAGTAACTATTCTTTTATTTTTTCTAGCCGCTAATAATGCGGATTCATTTACTAAATTAGCAAGATCAGCGCCTGAAAATCCAGGAGTTCCTCTAGCTATAGTTCTCAAATTTACATCTGGGGCCATCTTGATCTTTTTAACATGAACTTTTAAGATTTTTTCTCTTCCGATTATATCTGGATTAGAAACTACGACTTGTCTATCAAATCTACCTGGTCTTAATAATGCAGGGTCAAGAACATCAGGTCTATTTGTTGCTGCGATTATAATCACTCCTTCGTTTGTATCAAAACCATCCATCTCAACAAGAAGCTGGTTAAGAGTTTGTTCTCTCTCATCGTTACCACCGCCTAAACCTGCGCCCCGACTTCTTCCAACAGCATCAATTTCATCAATAAATATTATGCAAGGTGAATTTTTTTTTCCTTGCTCAAACATATCTCTCACTCTTGATGCTCCCACACCAACAAACATTTCTACAAAATCTGATCCAGAAATAGTAAAGAAAGGGACACCTGCCTCACCAGCAATTGCTCTGGCTAATAAAGTTTTTCCTGTTCCTGGAGGACCTACAAGAAGTGCACCTCTGGGAATTTTTCCACCTAACCTACTAAATTTTTTTGGATCTTTTAAAAATTCAACAATCTCCTCGACTTCCTCTTTGGCCTCCTCTACACCTGCAACATCATTAAATGTTACCTTACCTTTCATTTCATTCATCATTTTTGCTTTAGATCTTCCGAAACCCATCGCTCCACCTTTTCCACCTTGCATTTGTCTCATGAAAAAAATCCAAACTGCTATCAATAACAACATCGGGAACCACGATAATAGAACACCAAACAAAGATGGCATTTTTTCTTCAATAGGAGCGGCAGAAATACTTACACCTCTGTCTGAAAGTTTTTCAATTAGGTTTGGATCATTTGGAGAATAAGTTTTAAAATTATTTCCATTCGCATATACACCATTTATATTATTACCTTGTATTTGAACTTTCACAACCTCACCGTTTTCGACAGACTCTAAAAATTCTGAAAAAATTATTTCATTAGAGGTCCTCATATTTGACTGAGGATTTTTGAACATGTTATACAGCCCAATCGTCAAAAATACGATTATTGCCCACATTGCTAGATTTTTAATATTCATAAGCTTAAAATAAGAATAATTATAAATTAAACAAGTCCATTTTTAGTATTCTTTTGTTAAAATGACAGTCTGATTTACCATCTTAATGACGCATCCACCTAATGTTTCTTTAATAAGTCTCTTATTTTTAATTTTATGCACAATATTACCAATTTTTTTACCTCTAACTGGACTCTCTTTTTTACCAACTATTTGTATTAAATCTGATAATGATCTGTGGATAATTTCATCAGAATTGTCAAAAAAATTTTCTTTTAAAATTAACTCCTTTTTTTTATGATTCATATAAGAATTTTCATTTTTATTTTTTTCAACATAAAACTTAATTGAGCAATCAGAACTTTTTAAATTTTCTATCGTTAATTGAAATTTTTTCTTATCTAGACCTATTTTTTCAAATTGAGACATTAAATTTCTAATCTTAATTCTATTAAATTTAGTATTTAAATTTGAGGGATCTTTAACATAGAATCCAAAAACAAAATTAGAAATAAATATCAAATCTTTTTTTTTAAAATCAATTAATGGTCTTAATAAATTAATCTTTTTAATTTGAGTTTTTTGCCCTAGCGAAACCAGTCCTTTTAGTCCGCTTCCTCTTATCAATCTCAAAAAAAAATTTTCAAATAAATCATCAATATGGTGGCCTAGAACTAAATTGTTAATTTTTAATTTTTTACACATTGAAAATAAGAGGTCATATCTTTTTTTTCTAGCAAGTGCTTGTAAATTACCCGATGGTTTTTTACCATTCCAACTTAAAATATTTGAATTAATTTTATGTAATTTTAGAATTTTTTTTACTTTTAAGGCCTCTTTTTTTGATTCTTCTCTTAAATTGTGATCGACTATAAAATATTTAGGACTCATGTCATTCTTTAAAGCATATATTTTTGTTAAAAACGTTAGGGCTAAGCTGTCAGCACCACCTGATACTGCTACTATAAAATTTTGATCGGGGCTGAATGAGGTCTCGAATTTTTTGTAAATATTGATTACTCTTTTGTTTAAAAGTATTTTTTTGTATTGCTTAGGAATTTTGCTTCTTACACTCAAATTTTTGAGACTCATATTTTGCTTTTTGGATAACAGATTGATTCGCATCTGGGTATTGTTTTTCTACTCCACTAATCATTTTGCATCCCTGATCTTTTTCTCCAATCTGTATCATTGATACACCGAGTTTTAAAAGATTTATTGGTGCCTTTTCTCCTTTAGGGTATTTTTGATAACCTTCTAAATAAGCCGAAGCAGCGTCAGTATATAATTGTCTTATTCTAAATGTTTCAGCATACCAGTACTGAGCATTCCCAGCTAGATTATGATCAGGATTTAAAATTACAAATTCTCTAAATGCTCTTTCAGCAGTAGGATAATCTCCAACTTTTAAAAAACTTGTCGCAAACTCATACTGTTCAGGCGCTGAAACATCTGGTAAAATTTTTTCCTCAGCCTGAAATGTCTCAGTAACAATTGTGGCAGTGGTTTCAACTGATTGTATTTTTTGAGTCGTATCGCTTGTAGAATTATCTTTATAAGATATCGACCCTAAGTCTTGGGGTTGAGATGAGCCTGGTAAAATTTCTGTATCTGATTCAGAATTTTTTTTTGAGGTCAAATTTATAGTTTCACCATTTGAAAGAGCAGTTTCTAAATCTTGAAATCTTAGTTGATTGTCTGATTGAACTTTTGATAGTCTATTTGATAACTTGTCTAGTTTAAAATTTATTTCTTCAAATTTATTTGTGAGTTCCTGAAATTGATTTTCAATTTCAGATAATTTTAATAAATGTCTTGTAAGTACATCCTCTGAGTTGCTATCAAAACCTGAAGAAACTGAATTCGTATTATTGAATTCACTTGAATTTGAGTAAACAGCTTTTTCAAGAGTTTTTAAATCTTTTTTTATTAGCTCGAGAGTATCGTAAATATTATGATTGTCAGCGAACAAAGGATTAAAAATTATAAAATTAAACAACAAAATAATTTTATATTTTAAAAATACTTTAAGATATTTCATTTATTTAGGTTATCTCTAAAATAATGGCAAAAAAAAGACCTCTTAAATCATTATAATTTAAGAGGTCTCAAATAATAATTAAGTATTTAATTTGCTTTAACTGTTACAGATCTTCTATTTTTTGACCAAGCTAATGGGTTAGACCCAGAGTCTACTGGTCTCTCTTTACCATAACTTAAAACTGAAATTCTGTCAGAAGATATTCCGTAAGTCATTAAATAATCTTTAGCTGCATTAGCCCTTCTTTCGCCTAATGCTAAGTTATATTCTCTTGTTCCTCTTTCGTCGGCATGTCCTTCTAAAACAACTGTAATTTTAGAATTTTTTCTTAACCATGCTGCTTGCTTTCTAAGAGTTTCTCTAGAAGCTGTAGTTAAAACTGACTCATTAGTTGCAAAAAATACCCTATCAGGAACGCCAGAAGCTAAGTATTCTACTGTATCTGTTCCAGTATAAACATCACCTTGCATTTGCCCTGTAGATTTTTTTGATGTAGCACATGCAGAAAGTGCTAAACATGCAACCACTATTAAAAATCCATTTTTTAGAATTTTGCTTAATTTCATTATTACTCCTTGATCAATATTTCTTTAGACTTAGTTTTTCACAACTAATTAGATCTTTCAAGGCTAAAAATCAAGCGAATTAATTATCAATTACTTAATAAAGATGACCATGATGGGTCTGATCCATCAGTTGGGGTAGGAACCTGTCTCTCATTATAGCCTGTTAAATCTATAGACCATAATTTTGCAGAAAAACCCTTTCCTTTAGAATCTGTTTTCGTCTCCCTATAAAAAATCAATACTCTTCCATTAGGAGACCAGGACGGGGCTTCTTGATAAAAATTTTCAGTTAATAATCTTTCTCCACTTCCATCAATTCTCATTACGCCAATATAAAATTTTCCTTTATGTAATTTTGTAAATGCAATTAAATCTCCTCTTGGGGACCAAACAGGAGTGCCATAAATCCCTTTACCAAAGGATATTCTTTTGACATTACTTCCATCACTCTTCATTACGTAAATTTGTTGATAACCACTTCTATCAGAATTAAAAGAAATAAATTTCCCATCCGGAGAGTAAGAGGGTGAAGTGTCTATAGACGGATGATTTGTAATTTTTTCCACTATTCTATTTTCTAAATCCATTGTGTAAATTTCAGAATTACCATCCTTAGCAAAACTCATAATTATCTTTTTTCCATCTGGAGAAAATCTCGGTGCAAAAGTCATACCAGGAAAATCTCCTACAACTTCTTGAGTTCCTGTTTCAATATCTAACAAATAAACTCTAGGTAAATTTCTAAAATAAGAGAGGTAAGTTACCAATTGACTTGTTGGATTAAATCTTGGAGTTAAAACAAGTTCGTTTCCTAATGTTAAAAATTTATTGTTGGCACCATCTTGATCCATAATAGCTAATTTTTTTACTCTTTGAGTTTTAGGTCCCTCTTCTGCAACATAAATTATTCTAGTGTCAAAATAACCTTTTTCACCAGTTAATCTCTCATAGACTTTATCTGTGATGATGTGACCAACACGTCTCCAATTGTTTGGAACAGTTGTAAAAGCTAGTGCCATCATTTCTTTGCCCGCAAGTACATCCCATAATCTAAATTCTACTCTAAGTTTTTCTTCGACATAACTGACTTTTCCTGTGATTAAAGCCTGAGCTTTAATTAAGTTCCAATCCTCAAATCTAGGCTTTAAATTTGCAATGTCTGGTTCTTGTAAAAACGCATCTTTATTTAATGGATTAAATAAACCTGAAACCTTTAAATTATTTTCAACAATTGAAGATATTTCAGAACCAATATTATTCTTTTTTAGAATATCTTTAAATTTTTTTCTTGATTCATCATCAATAGATAGTGGAGAAACTGCAATAGGTAAAGGGTCTAGATTACCTCTAGTTATATCAACCTCAATTAAACCAAACGATTTTACTGGTATTAAGATTATAATTAAAGTTACTAAAAAATTTTTCATTTTTTTATAAATTATATTAACCCTCTAGCATTTCTCTTGCATCAAAATTTAACTGTAATTCCTTCCATCTTTCATAACCAGTGGTAGGAACTCTTAAAGGCTGACATAATTTAATAGCTCTTAAAGCACTTTCCGCTAACACTTTATAAAAGCCCTGTCCTGGTTTATTCATTCTTGCATGATCTAAAATTTCTGACTTACTTACTGATCCATCAGGTTTTAATTCAAGTTTTATTCTTACAAGTAAATTTTCATTGTATGGTAATCCAAGTGGGATACTCCAACAACCAAAAATTTGTGCTTTTAATGCATCTTCCTCACTTAAAGATAAACCTGTATTTTCAAAATTTTTATTTTGGTCTTGACTTAAATCAGGATTTTTCTTTAATGTTTCCGCTTTACTCTCCTTAGATTTATCAATCAAAGCTGCAATATTATTTGGATCAAATAATTCCTCTTTTTCAAATTCTGAAACTTGCTTTACCTCATTGTCAATTTTCTCAGGGTTTTGTTTATCTTCTTTTATTTTATCAACTTTTTTTACTTTATCCTCTGGCATTGGAACAGCATCGGGTTTGATTTTTTTAACTTTTTTTGGGGGAGCTTGTTCTGACACTAATTTTTTTTCTTTTTCTTTGACTTTTTCAATTATTTTTTTTGCCTTAGGCGCAAATGGAATATTTGTTTTTTCTGTTATTTGAATTAGTTCTACTGAAACAATCGGAGGAAGGTCAATTGGTTTTTTTGCCAAAAAAGGAAGGCTAATCGCTGTTAAAAAAATAACAAATAGGTGTAAAACAGAGGAAATTACAATACTCCTATTCACAAAAAATTACCTTTCTTTGTATGGTTCTGAAATTAAAGCTACTTTTGTAAATCCTGAACCTGATAGTAAACCCATAATTTCAAGAACTCTACCATAATTAATAGTTTTATCCCCTCTCACATAAATTCTTGTATCAGTTCGATTTTTTGAGACTGCTAACACTTTTGCAATAATTTTTTCATATTCAACTTTTGATTCTTGTATAAAAATTTCACCTTTTGAATTTATAGTTAATGTTAGAGGTTCTTGTTCCTCTGGTAATGAATCAGCTGAACTTTCTGGTAAATCAACTTGAACTCCTACAGTCAATAAAGGTGCTGTAACCATAAAAATAATTAATAAAACTAACATCACATCTACGAATGGCGTTACATTTATTTCACTCATTGGTTCTTTTGATGAACGATTGAACTTGAATGCCATTCTAGATAATTGTTAAAAATCTTTTAGAAAAATTTTCTAATTTTTGTGAATATTTTAAAGAGTCATTATTAAATTTATTGTATGCGATTACTGCAGGAATAGCTGCTAATAAACCTAATGCTGTAGCAAAAAGAGCTTCTGCAATTCCAGGCGCTACGATTGCTAAACTAGTATTCCTTGAGATTGCAATAGATTGAAATGAATTCATTATGCCCCAAACAGTCCCGAATAATCCTATAAAAGGTGCTGTTGATCCAACTGTGGCTAGAAAAGTAAATCCTTTTGTAATTTTAGACATTTGTTTTTCTATCCCTGTTTCTAACATTGAAGTCATTCTAGAATTCAAATCTGTTTTAGATCTTCTCTTAAGAAGATTTTGCATAGCATCTTTAAAAATTAGGGCCATGGGGTCATTTATATTTCCTGGAAGATTGTTGTAAAAAGACTCTGCTGATTTAGAGTTCCAAAACTTAGTTTCAAATTCCTCTGAACTTTGATTTATTTTTTTAAATAATCTTAATTTTTCAATTATTACTGCCCAAGAATATACTGAACATGCAATAAGAATAATAATAACTGATTTAACAATTATATCTGCTCTTATAAATAAATTCATAAGTGAAAAGTCAGCACTTGATGCAAGTCCTACTGCTTGTGATGAAATATCAGCTTCCATAAGATCTTCTCACACTTAAATGTGTCATGAATTTGACTTTAAAAGTCTAGGATTAATCCTCTTTTTGATAAGTTTCATGGTAAAAACTTGCAATTAGAATAGCATCAGCTTTATTAGAATCTTTTTTTTTTGAAAGTTGTGTTGAAAAATAAGGAAATATTTCGATTGCTCTTGTTCTACTAGCATCTTTTTGAGAATTAATTAAATTAAAATATTTCTTCCATTTAGCCGGTCTAACAAAAAACATTGGTAATCGCATTGCAGAACATATTCCTTTTAAAATCCCAAAAGATTGACCAAAATTAAACATACTTGTTACACCTTGCCCCGGCATAGCGGAAACTTGTTCTATCACAACTCTAGTTTCATCATCTTTTATATTAATTCTTTTTAAAAATTCGTTATAAATTTGAGCACCATTAACTTGTTTTTTATTTTTTTTTCCCTCGTTCATGACTGGCATTTCAATTACTTCGAGAATTTTTCCATCTTCAAAAAAACAAATCGAGCCTGAAATACCTGGATCTATTCCAATTATAAGCATATTTTATATCTAGTTGGAAAATTTAACATTTGAATAAATATTTTGCACATCATCATCTTCTTCTAAAGCCTCAAAAAAATTAATCAATTCCTCTTTTTTTTCAATTGAAATTTCAACTGCATTAATAGGCACCCACTCTATTCCTGTCGAAATAAAATTACTTATTTTTTTCTCTAACTTTTTTTTGACATTATAAATATCTTTTAATGAACATTCTATCTCATGAAATTCTTTATCCGACTTACACTCATTTGCACCAGCATCAATAGCAAGTTCTAAGATATTCTCATCTGAAATTTCATTTTTATCGATTTTAATTACACCTAATTGATTAAAATTATGTGATGCTGAGCCTTGAGTTCCCAAGCTTCCCCCTGATTTTTGAAAAATTGTTCTTATATTCGAAGCGGTTCTATTTTTATTATCTGTTAAAGTCTCTACTATAACAGCAACCTTTTCGGGTCCAAAACCTTCATATCTCAAATTTTCAAAATTTGACTGATTGCTTATTGAAGACTTATCGATAGCTCTAGCTATATTATCTTTAGGCATATTTGCTGACCTTGCGGCTTGCACTGCGGAACGTAATCTTGGGTTCATAGCTGGATCTTTATCTCCTAGCTTAGCCGCAACTGTAATTTCTTTAGATAGCTTTGAAAAAATTTTTGATCTTTCTTTATCAGCTTTGCCTTTTTTATGTTTTATACCTGCCCAATGAGAATGTCCTGCCATAAAAATTAAGTATTTTTTAAAACACCTCCAAATATATAACTTTCTATACTATCTGCTAAGCCTGTTTCTAAATTACAATTTACTATAACTCCACTCAAAGAAGCTTCACCAATAGCTGGAAAATGTTTTTTAGAATCTTTTTTCATAAATCTATTAAGAGAATTATCTTTATTCATTCCTATAACTGAATCATAATCTCCACACATACCCGCATCTGTTTGGTAAGCAGTACCATTTTTTAAAACTCTTGCATCATTAGTAGGTATGTGAGTGTGAGTTCCAATAACAAGTGTTGCTTTGCCATCAAAATAATGACCAATAGCATTTTTTTCACTTGTTATTTCGCCGTGAAAATCGATAATTAGAAAATCATAATCTTTTTTCAAATCATATTTCTCTAAAAATTTCTTTGATATCTTAAAGACATCATCACATTTCTTCATAAAAACATTTCCCATTAAATTTAAAACTCCTACTCTGTGGTTTTTTTTTGTTTTGTAAATCTCAAATCCTCTACCAGGAGCTGGTTCAAAAAGATTTTTTGGTCTTAATAACCTTTTTTCCTTATCAATAAAATTCATAATGTCTTTTTGATCCCAAACATGATTTCCAGTTGTAATAACATCAACTCCATTTCCAAAAAAATCTTCACAAATTTCTTTGGTCAAACCAACACCAGTATCATCGGCATTCTCAGCATTTATAATCACAAAATCGATATCATTTTTTTTAATCTGTTCTGATAAATTATTAGTTATCTTTCTACATCCAGATAATCCAACAACATCGCCTAAAAATAAAATTTTCATAAAAAATTATTCGTTTGTTATAATAAAATCTAATTTAATATCATAATTACTAGTTGGTATTTTTTTTACTTTTTGAAAAGAATAAGCAAATCCAATTGTTAGAACCTTTTTTCGTTTTCTAATTTTTTTAATATACCTATCATAGAATCCTCCACCATAACCAATTCTATTAAAATTTTTATCAAAAGCCACAAGAGGTACCAACAAAACATCTGGATATTTTGCTACTTTAGAAATCGGTTCTGGTATTCCAAATTTGTTTATAACTAAAGGATCATTTGGAGACCATTGAAAGAAATTCATTTGTGAATTTTTCTTTATTTTTGGTAATGTTATAATGAATTTTTTTTGTTCAAATTTCTCTAGAATTTGCAAAATATCTATTTCATAGTTATACGGATAATAACCACCAATTATTTTACCAGAGACTTTCTTTTTTTTTAAGATGTTAAAAATTAAATCAAAATTAAAAATAAACTTTTTAATTTTTTTTTGTTTTCTTATCTTTAAGATTTTATTTCTTATTTGAGATTTATTCACAAAATTATATTAAGATATTTTATCTATATTTGCTTTATCAACAAAATTTGAGATCTCATCGGCAGCAGCATCAATCAACTTTTCATAATGCTTTTGATTTAGCTCAATTTCATCTTTTAATTCTACATGATTTTTATTCAAATTTTTTATTTCCTCCTCTTTTCTGTCTTTGTATTCGTAGACTAATGATTTTAACTCTCTAAATTTATTTGAAAGTTCTTTTAATTCAGTTTTTTTCTGTTCAACTTTTTTTTTAGTTTCATAGTACTCATCCATAACTTTTACTGCGGTTATCAGTAGAAGTTTATTTTCACCAATATTTCCTAAATCATTCTTTAAATCATTAAATTTTTTATTGATTTGAATTAATAATTCCTCAAGATGTTCTTCTTGTCCGTCATCGCATGATAACAAAAATTCTTTTCCATTAAATTTAATAGTTACATTTGCCATTCGTCGATTTCATCCATTAAAGTATTGGTTTCTTGATTTAATTCATCTATTTTTTCAGAAAATTCTATTCTTTTTTTTTCCTCAATTTTTTCTTTATTTTGCAAATCCTCTAATTTTCTTGTCAAATTTTCATGTTCATCAACTAAAGTTTTATATTTTTTCTCTATTTCAGTTTTTTCAATTTCTAATTGATTTTTTTGTTCATCAAGCATTTCAATATTTTTTTTTATATCTGGATTTTCTAGGTTTAAATTTTTCAGTTTAGTCAAAGCTAAATTTAGCTTTTTTTCTTTTTCAAGAACAGAATTCATATATATATGTTTATATTATTAAATAGAATCTTCTAAGTCTAGACAGGATAATTTTGAACAAACTATATAAAGAATTAGCTAATTGTATAAGATTTCTCTCAATTGATGCTGTTCAAAGAGCAAACTCAGGACACCCTGGAATGCCTATGGGGATGGCTGATGTTGTTACTGTGCTTTTTAAAGATTTTTTAAAGTTTAATCCAAAAAATCCTAGCTGGGTTAATAGAGATAGATTTGTTCTTTCTGCTGGCCATGGCTCTATGTTACTTTATTCTCTTCTATATTTAACTGGTTACAAAAGTGTTTCTTTAAATGATATTAAAAACTTTAGACAATTAGATTCTATATGCGCTGGTCATCCTGAATACCATCCTAATACTGGTATTGAGACCACCACAGGTCCACTGGGACAAGGAATCTCAAACGCAGTTGGGTTTGCAATATCAGAAGAAATATTAAAAAAACAATTAGGGAAAAAAAAAATTAATCATAAAACTTATGTCCTTGCTGGCGATGGATGCTTAATGGAAGGTATCAGTCACGAAGCATTGAGCTTAGCTGGACATTTAAAATTAAAAAATCTTATTTTATTATTTGATAACAATTCTATCTCAATCGATGGACCCACAAACTTAGCGGTTTCAGATGATCATGAGAAAAGGTTTAAGAGCTATGGTTGGGACTACCTAAAAATCAATGGTCATGATTTCAAAGAAATATCCAAAGCTTTAAAGAAAGCACAAAAATCAAGAAAACCCTTTGCAATTTCATGTAGAACTACAATCGGTTTTGGATCTCCAAACAAGGAGGGTAAGGCATCATCGCATGGAAGTCCATTAGGTGAGGAGGAAATAAAACTTGTAAGAAAAAGACTAAAATGGAAATCTGAGCCTTTCAAGATCCCTTTTGAATTATTAAGTGAATGGAGAAAAATTGGGAAAAAGGCCTCACAAAATGCTCGGAAAAATAAAGTAAACATTTTAAATTTTAAAAATTTTAATTCATTAAAAAAAATAATCAAAAAAGCAAAAGTTGAATATATAAAAAATACAAAACCGATTGCTACGAGAAAATCATCTGAAATATTTTTAAACAATATAGCAAAATTTCCTAATTTAATCGGAGGCTCAGCTGATTTAGCTGGATCAAATAATACTAAAACAAAAGATCATATAATAATCAAGCCAGGTAATTTTTCTGGAAATTATATTCATTATGGAGTTAGAGAGCACGCGATGTGTGGAATAATGAATGGAATAGCCTTGCACAGTGGCCTAATTCCCTATGGTGGAACTTTTTTAATATTTAGTGACTATTGCAAACCATCTATTAGATTAGCCGCAATGATGAAACAAAGAGTTATATATGTATTTACACACGACTCTATTGGCTTAGGTGAGGATGGCCCAACTCATCAGCCAATTGAACAATTAACAAGTTTGAGATCTATTCCAAATCTAAATGTTTTTAGACCTTCTGATACGATTGAAACTTTTGAGTGTTGGCAATTAGCCCTTGAAAGCAAAAATACTCCAAGTGTAATTTCACTAACCAGACAAGAAGTAAATCCTATTAGACTTAAAAATTCCCTCAAAAATGAGTCATCTTTTGGTGCCTATGAAGTTTTGAGAACTGGAAGTAATGTAAGTGTAACAATTTTAGCAACTGGATCTGAAACAAGTTTAGCTAATGATGTAGGTCATAAATTAGCCATAGATGGTATTTATTCCAAAATTATATCAATGCCTTGTCAAAAAATATTTGATAATCAAAGTAAAGAATATAAAGACAAAATATTATGCGAGACTGATTTAATCGTATCTATAGAGGCTTCAGAAACGAATTATTGGAAAAAATATACTGGTACAAATGGTTTAAATTTTGGAATTAATGATTTTGGGAAAAGCGCTCCATATAAAAAAATTTATGACCACTTTAAATTGAATTCTGAAAGCATAGTAAAAAAAATAAAAGAAAAATTATGAAAATAAAAATTGGTATAAATGGGATGGGGAGAATAGGAAGAATGATCCTTCGTTCTATTTTCGAAGGAAACAAAAAGCTAGAAATTAAGCATATTAACAATAGAACAAATTCTGAAGTTTGCTCAACCCTTTTAAAAAACGATTCAATTCACGGAAAATTTAAAGCTGATGTAAACTTTGATGAAAAAAATATTATTATAAATAAAAACAAAATTTCTTATGGTCAAGAAACTGATTTGAATAAAATTAATTGGAAAAAATATAATGTTGATTACGTGTTTGAGTGTACTGGAAAATTTAATTCTAAAGATAAATTGCAACCACATCTAAATAATGGGGCAAAAAAAGTGATTGTTTCAGCTCCATGTAAAAATGCAAATAAAACTATTGTTTTTGGAGTAAATGAATCTGAATTAAAAAAAGAAGATAAAATTATTTCTGCTGCTTCTTGCACAACGAATTGCCTAGCACCTGTCGCTTATGTTTTAAATGAAAATTTTGAAATTGAAAAAGGTTTTATGACAACTATACATGCGTTTACCAGCGATCAAAGAATTTTAGATAATTCTCATAAAGATCCTAGAAGAGCTAGATCGGCAAGTCAATCAATCGTACCAACTTCTACTGGTGCATCAAAAGCTATAGGTGAAATTATTCCTTCTCTTAAAGGCAAATTAGAAGGTGTGGCAATGAGAGTACCTACACCCAATGTATCATTAGTTGAACTTGTTTTTTGTACAAAAAAAGATTTAAGTATTGAAAAAATAAATTCAGCCTTTGCAGATTTTGGTAAAAAAAATAAAGTTATTGAAATCACACAAGAAAAACTAGTTTCTATTGATTTTAATCATAATCCTGCTTCGTCAATTATTGATGCAAGTTTAACCAATGTAATTGGAAAAAACATGGGGAAAATTTCAGCATGGTATGATAATGAATGGGGCTTCTCAAATAGAATGTGTGATATTGCTGAATATCTTCATGAAATTTCTTAATGAATAATATAAAAGACCAAGAAAATCTTAATGAAAAAAAAGTTTTGTTGAGATTGGATTTAAATGTTCCATTAAAAAATGGATCGATTAGTGATGAAACAAGAATAAATAAAATCATTCCAATCATAAATTTTTTAATTAAAGAGCAATCAAAGATTATAATAATTTCACACGTGGGACGACCAAAAGGTAAAGTGAATTACGATCTCTCACTTAAACCAATTTGTGAAAATGTAGAAAGAAAAATAAATAAAAAAATTAGATTAGTTAAAGAGGATATTTTTAAGTTAAAGAGAGAGGATTTATTTAAAGGTTCAAACGATCAAGTAGTTTTTTTAGAGAATATTAGATTTTATGAGGAGGAAGAAAAAAATGATTCCAATTTCGCTCAACATTTAGCTAAACTTGCTGATTTATATGTAAACGATGCTTTTTCTTGTTCTCACAGAGCCCACGCTTCTGTAAGTAAAATTACTGAATTTCTTCCTTCTTTTGCTGGATTACAGTTGGAAACAGAAATTAGTGCTCTAAAAAAAATTACATCAGAAGTCAAAAAACCAGTCACTTGTATTATTGGTGGATCAAAAATATCAACAAAAATTGGAATAATTAAAAATTTAATATCTAAATTTGATAATATTATCGTTGTTGGTGGAATGGCTAATAATATTATTAAATACAAAGGAAACGAAATAGGTAAATCAATTAAAGAAGAAAATTGTGATTTAATGATAAAAGAAATTTTTGAGACTTTAAAAAATCATTCTTGTAAAATTACTTTCCCAGAGGATGTTTTGATTGGAAAAAATTTAGATGATGAGCCCCAAATCAAAGAACTAAATAATATTAAAAATGATGATTTTATTTTGGATATTGGTCCTAAGACACTAAATAAAATAAAGCATATTATTGATAATAGTGAAACAGTTCTTTGGAATGGACCAGCAGGCTATTTTGAGAATCCAAATTTTGCTAATGGCAGTTACGAAATTGCAAAAGCTATCATTAAAAAAAATAAAAATAACTCAATTTACTCAGTTGTAGGAGGTGGAGATACAATAGCCCTTATAAATAAAATAAATGCAATAGAAAATTTTAATTTTGTTTCAACTGCCGGTGGAGCATTTTTAGAATACCTTGAAGGAAAAGAGTTACCTGGTATAAAAGCTTTAAATTAATATGTCTGAATTAAATAGTATAGCACTGAAAATACTCAATAATGGAAAAGGTATTCTTGCAGCTGATGAAAGTACTACAACTATGACTAAAAGATTAGAGTCTGTAAAAATTCCATCAACACCTGAAAACCGTTTATTATTTAGAGAAACATTATTTAGTGCATCTGGTGTAACAAAATATATTGGAGGAGTAATTTTGTACGATGAAACAATAAAACAAATGACTTCAAAAAAAAATAAGATCCCAGAATTAATTTCAAAAATGGGTAGTGCCCCAGGTATAAAAGTTGACACTGGAGCAAAAGTTTTAGCTGGTTCGAAAAAAGAGAAAATTACCGAAGGTTTAGATGGTCTTAGAGAAAGGTTAAAAGAATATTATAAGTTAGGAGCCAAGTTTACAAAGTGGAGAGGCGTATACAATATTTCGAAAGAATATCCAAGCAAACTCTCAATACAATCTAATGCGCATGCATTAGCGAGATATTCTGCGCTAGTTCAAGAATGTAATATGGTACCAATAGTTGAACCTGAAGTTCTTATGGATGGAGAACATTCGGCAAAAGAATGCTTTAATAAAACTTCTGAAGTAATAGAAAAATGTTTTGAAGAGCTAATCTTACATAAAGTTGACTTAAGAGGAATTATATTAAAGCCAAATATGATTTTGGCTGGTAATGAATGTGAGAATAAAATATCAAGTGAAGAGGTGGCAAAGTTAACTATAAAATGCTTGAAAGACTCCGTTCCAGCAGAAGTGCCAGGAATAGCATTTTTATCTGGTGGTCAATCAGAGATAGAGGCAACAGAAAATTTAAATTTGATAAACAAATATAATGATACCAAATTCATACTGAGTTACTCTTATGGAAGAGCCCTCCAGCAAAGCGCTTTAAAATTTTGGTCTCAAGATACGCAAAATATCGAAGGAACCCAAAAAATTTTTAACCAAAGAGCTAAAATGAATACTTTAGCTGCTCAAGGTAAATGGTCTAGAGAACTTGAGGATTAATAAAAAAAAATTTATTTATCTCATTTCACCAAATAAAATTACTAATGCATTCTATCAAGATTTGATTGAAGTTTTAAAACAAAAAAAAGTTAGTTTTTTCCAGTTGAGGCTTAAAAAAGAAACTCTCAAAAAAAAATTAAGCATTGGTAGAAAAATTAAAAAAATTTGTAAAAGATTTAATGTTAAATTTTTGATTAATGATGATGTTTTTATTGCTAAGAAATTAAATGCTGATGGTTGTCATTTGGGTCAAAGAGATATGAATATTATTAAAGCAAGAAAATTAGTTGGCGATAAGATAATAGGTGTTACCTGTCATAACTCTATAAAATTATCGAAAATTGCTTTAAAAAGTAAAGCTGACTACATAGCTCTGGGGGCTTTTAATAATTCAAAAACCAAAAAAATAAAATACAAAGCCTCTATTAATTTACTCAGAAAAGTAAAAAAAATCACTAAAACTCCTGTGGTAGCTATTGGTGGCATTAATTCTAAAAATTATAAAAATCTTTTATTGAATAAAGCGAACTTTTTAGCTATTTCAGGCTACATTTGGAATAACAATGAATTGAAACCAAAAGAGGCAATTAAGATTTTAAAATGAAAATAAATGCTGGAGAAATTAGAGTAGGCATGTTGCTAGAATATAAAGATGATTTGTGGCAGGTATTAAAAACTCAACATGTGAAGCCAGGAAAAGGAGGTGCATTTGCACAAGTTGAAATGAAAAGTTTGAATAAGAATACTAAATTGAATGAGCGATTTAGATCAAGTGAAACTGTTGAAAAGGCATCATTGGAGGAAATGAATTATAATTATCTTTATGAGGATGAAAATAACTATTTTTTTATAGAGCCAAATTCTTTTGAACAAATTGAAATAAAAAAAAGTTTAATTGGTGAGAAGGGAAAATTGTTAACTGAAAATTTAAAAGTTTCTGTCAGCTTTTATAATGAATTACCTATTTCAGTAGATTTACCAAAACAAGTTGTTTGCAAAATAGAAATCACCGATGTCGCTTTAAAAGGGCAAACTGTTTCCTCATCATATAAGCCAGCAACATTAAGTAATGGTTTAAATATTCAAGTTCCTCCTTTTATTGAAGCTGGAGACGAAGTAATTATAGACACAAGAAATCTTGAATATATTAAGAAGAATTAATTATGAACTCAATTTCTGCTAATTTAAATATTATGATTAAAGCATGTGAAAAAGCATCAAAAATATTAATTAGAGATTTTGGTGAAATTGAAAAATTACAAGTATCAAAAAAAAGTCAAAGAGATTTTGTTACAAATGCAGATTTAAAAACAGAAAAAATAATCATTGAAGAATTAGAGAAGGCAAGACCAAATTTTTCATTTATAAGTGAAGAAAGGGGAGTAAAAAAAAACAAAGATGATAAGAATACTTGGATTATAGATCCAATAGATGGAACAGTCAACTTTCTGCATGGTATACCTCATTTTGCTATATCAATAGCTTTAAGATCAAATAGAGAAATAATTTCTGGTATAATTTATGATCCTATAAAAGATGAAATGTTTTTTGCTGAGAAAAACAATGGAGCCTTTTTTAACAATCACAGAGTAAGGGTTTCAACCAAGAATAATATAGATGAATGCTTGTTCGCGATCGGAGGAAAACTAAAAAAAGAACCAGACTTTTCGTATAGAAGATCTGGTTGCGCAGCACTAGATCTGGCCTATGTATCTGTTGGAAGATATGATGGTTATTTTCAAAAAAATTTAAATTTGTGGGATATTGCTGCAGGAATAATTTTAATTAAGGAAGCTGGAGGCATAATTAATAATTTTAGCTTAGAGAGTCTAAAAAATATAAATGTTACTGCCTCAAACTCAAATATTAGCAATAAATTTAATGATAAAATACTTAACTTTTAATTGTTTTAAAAAAATCTTTTGTTATAAGTCTCGAAATGAAAAAAAATACACATCCAAATTACCATAAAATTAGAGTTGAAATGACTGATGGCACTCAGTTTGAGACTAAATCAACATGGGGCAAAGAAGGTGATTTACTTAAGCTAGAAATAGATCCTAAGTCTCATTCAGCTTGGACCGGTGGCAAACAAAAATTATTGGACAAAGGTAGAATAAGCAAATTCAACAAAAAATTTCAAAATTTTAAATCTGAAAAAAAATAAATGAATAACACCCCACTAATGCCAATGGCAACAGCAGTATGGCTTGTTGAAAATACAACCCTTACATTCCAACAAATTGCAAATTTCTGTAATATGCATGAGGTTGAAATTCAGGGTATTGCAGATGGGGAAGTTGCAAAAGGTATAAAAGCGTATAATCCAATAATCGCTGGTCAGCTCTCACGTGAGGAAATTGAACTTTCCTCTAAAGATAAAAATAGACCTCTACAAATTACAAGTTCTGACATTGAAATCACTAGTGATGAAAAAAAAATAAAAAAATATATTCCATTATCAAAAAGACAAGACAAACCTGACTCTGCTTTATGGTTGATTAAACAACATAATATTTTAAAAGACTCTCAAATAGCAAAACTGGTGGGAATTACTAAAAACTCTGTTACATCTATTAGAAATAAAAGTTACTGGAATTTTAATAATTTAAATCCAAAAGATCCTGTAGCTTTAAATCTTTTTACTCAAAAAGATTTAATAGATGCAATAGCTAAAGCAGAAAGAAGAATTAAGCGAGAAAAAAGAGAAAAAGAGAAAAAAATAAAGAACAATTTAGATTAAATGTATAAATTAAATAGACATAAAATAGTAAAGATGTTATTCAGATCTCTTTTTGGAGGTATTTATTAAGATAGAAGTTAAAGATAACAACGTCGAGCAAGCTTTGAGAGTTTTAAAAAGAAAACTTCAAAGGGATGGTTTTTTTAAGATTATCAAACTTAAAAATACTTATGAAAAACCGTCTGAAAAGAAAAAAAGAATTCTCCAAGAAAATATAAAAAGAGTAAAAAAACTTAATAAACTTAAAAATAGAATTTAATACCGCGGGGTGGAGCAGTCTGGTAGCTCGTCAGGCTCATAACCTGAAGGTCGGCGGTTCAAATCCGTCCCCCGCAACCAATTTTATAAATTAAAATTCGATTTCTTTGCATCCTTCAAAAAACCCTTCACAGTGTCTATTGTAAGTTTTTTAAAAGAACTTCCAAATTTCTCAATTTTTTCAATTAAGACAGGTGGCACAGTTATAATTTGACACCCAACTTGCTTTGCTTGTATGTAATTGTATGGTTCTCTTGTACTTGCCCAAAGTATTTCAACATTTTTGTAATTTTTAGAAATTTTAATACTTTCTTCAAATTGTGGGATAGGATCTTTGCCTGTATCACCCATCCTACCAGCAAAAATAGAAATAATTACTTTTGTTTTTTTGTCTATGTTTTTTAAAATTCGTTTAGTTTGTTGGGCTGTGTAAACGGCAGTAATATTTAGCTTTATTCCATCGTTATTAAGAGCTTTGATCACTTTTCCCATAAATTTTCCTCTAGAATTATTTACAGGAACTTTTACATAAATATTTTTTCCCCAATTATTTATCATTTTTCCTTGAGCTATCATGTCTTCAACATTATCTGCAAAAACCTCGAGTGATAATGGTTTTTTTGTTATTTTAAGAATTTTTTTTGAATAAATAAAATAGTCTTTCGCTCCTGCTTTTCGCATTAAACTTGGGTTAGTAGTGAAGCCTTTTACTATATGTTTTTTGTTAAACTTACTTATCAATTTAACATCAGCTATATCACAAAAAATTTTAGTCAATTTACAAACTTTTAACAATTTCTTCAGTCATTTTTTTTGCATCAGCAAATAACATTAATGTGTTATCTCTATAAAAAAGATCATTATCTATTCCAGCATAACCTGGGGATAAACTTCTTTTTACAAATAAAACAGACTTACTTTTTTCAACATCTAGTATAGGCATTCCATAAATTGGACTTTGAGGGTCTGATTTAGCAACAGGATTGGTTACATCATTTGCACCAATTACGTACGCAACGTCACAATTCGCAAAGTCATTGTTAATTTCCTCTAACTCAAATACTTCGTCATAAGGAACGTTTGCTTCTGCAAGTAAAACATTCATGTGTCCAGGCATTCTGCCTGCAACAGGATGAATAGCGTAAGAAACTTTTACCCCATTTTTTTTTAGTGCATCAACCATTTCTCTTAATGCATGTTGTGCTTGTGCTACAGCCATTCCATAACCTGGAACAATTATAACTGATGACGCATTTTTCATCAAAAAAGCAGCATCATCTGCATTACCATTTTTTACAGGTTTCTGCTCTTTTGTTTGGGAATTAGAGGTTTGGTCTGTCGCCCCCCATCCACCAAGTATTACATTAAAAAATGATCTATTCATTCCTTTGCACATTATATATGAAAGTATCGCACCAGAGGACCCCACTAGAGCACCTGTTATAATCAAAGCACTATTCTCTAAAGTAAAACCAATACCAGCTGCTGCCCAACCTGAGTATGAATTTAGCATAGAAATTACAACCGGCATGTCTGCGCCCCCAATTGGGATAATTAATAACACGCCTATTAAAAAAGAAATTATTACTATTGACCAAAATATATTAGATAATTGTGATCTGCATAAATAATAAATTAAAAATATTATAATTATTCCTAAAAATAAATTGACTAAATGTTGGCCCTTAAATGTTATTGGTGCGCCAGACATAATTCCTCTAAGCTTTAAAAAAGCTATTATCGACCCTGAAAAAGTAATTGCTCCAATCGCCGCCCCCAAAGACATCTCAATTAAACTAGCAAGTTTAATATCTCCTGGACTTCCAAGATTAAATACTTCTGGTTGTAAGAAAGCAGATATTGCCACAAATACAGCTGCAAGACCCACAAGACTATGAAATCCAGCTACTAGTTCTGGCATTGCTGTCATAGGTATTTTAAATGCTATGAATGCACCTACCGAACCTCCGATTAATAAAAAAATTAATACATATATAAAACCTGTGCCAAAATTTCCAACTGACAAAAAAGTGACCAGAATTGCAATGGTCATTCCTGTAATACCAAAATAATTACCTTGTCTTGAGGTTTCAGGTGAGGAAAGGCCTCTTAAAGCTAAAATAAATAATATTCCTGAAACTAGATAAAATAATGCTAAAAGATTGGCTGACATAATTATTTCTTTTTCTTTTTATACATTTGCAACATTCTTTGAGTTACAAGAAAGCCACCAAAAATATTTACGGCTGCTAATATAATTGCAAGAAAACCAAAAATATTTGATGTTTCAAAAACACTTCCTGAAGAATCAGCTAATGCAGCTATAATTGCTCCAACGATAATTACAGATGAAATAGCGTTTGTTACTGACATTAAAGGTGTGTGTAATGAAGGTGTAACACTCCATACAACATAATAACCAACAAATATTGATAAGATAAATATACTTAGCCTAAATATAAAAGGATCTATTTCCATTATTTTATTTTTGTTTTGTTAATTATTTCATCCTCTAAATTAATATTAAATGAATTATTTTCTTTATCATATAAATTATTTATAAAATTAAACATATTTTTAGCATAAAGATTTGAAGCTGATATAGGTAACTTGTTGAGAATATTCGCCTCACCCATAATCTTCACTCCATTAGAATCTACTATACTGTTTGCCTTGGTAAGTTCTGAGTTACCACCTTGTGATGCTGCTAAATCATAAATGACTGAACCACTTGTCATTACATCAATCATATCTTTTTTTATAATAATAGGAGCCTTTTTTCCAGGTATTAAGGCAGTACAAACGACAATATCAATTTTTTTTAAAGTTTCTCTTAAAAGATCCTCTTGTTTTTGTTTAAATTCGTCTGAAGTTTCTTTTGCATATCCTCCCTCAGTTTCAAGATTTTCTGAGCCCTCAACTGTTAAAAATTTTCCTCCTAAACTTTCAACCTGTTCCTTTGAGGCCATTCTAACATCAGTAGCATAAACTATTGCACCCATTCTTTTAGCTGTAGCAATAGCTTGGAGACCAGCAACTCCTGCACCAACAATCAAAACTTTAGCAGCTGAAATTGTTCCAGCTGCGGTCATCATCATTGGTATCGCTTTCTGAAAATAAGCAAATGAGTCGATTACTGCCTTATATCCAGCTAGATTTGCTTGAGAAGATAAAATATCCATAGATTGTGCCCTTGTTATTCTTGGTAAAAGTTCAAGAGAAAAACATTTGATACTTTTTTTTGTTATTTCACCTAATTTTTTTTCATTATTGTAAGGATCCAAAACTCCAACTAAAATTTGGTCTTTTTTTAATTTATCTAAGTTTTCATTACTTGGAATATTCATTTGTAAAATAGCATCAGCATTTGAGATAGTTTCATTGATTGATTTGATGCTTGCTCCCTCTGTTTCATAGTTCTTATCACTTATCCCTAAATGAATTGCGTAATCTTTACTTAAATGAACTTCTAGACCTAATGATTTATATTTTTTGACTATATCTGGAGTTATGGCAACTCTTTGCTCTAGATTTAAATTTTCAGTTATTGAACCTATTATCATATTATAAAAGAAATATTGCCATTAAAGCCAAAACAATGATTACGATTGTAGTTCCCCAAAGAACAAACTTTGTAAAATTAATCCATGTTTTTTTATGGTTTTCGTTGTCCATAAAAACTATTTTTGTCTTGCTTTAAATTTTGGATTTTTTTTATTTATTATGTAAATTCTGCCTCTACGCCTTACTAATTTAGAATCTAAATCTCTTTTTTTTAATGATTTCAGTGAGCTGGCTATTTTCATAATTTTATTTGAGACTTAATAAAGGAATTTATGTAATCTTTCAAATATATTTTTCCAAATCTCTTATAAACCTTGTTTGAAAAGGAGATATTAGTCAAGGCTGAAGCGTATCTTTCACCATCTCTTTTGGGTAAATATGATATTTTGGTCCTGAACATCTTGGCTACTTCTAAAATTGAGTAACTTTTTTTGTCTGAGATTGAGTAATGTCTACATTTATTTTGTTTCCAAGCAAAAAAACATGTTTCTACAGTATCATATATATGAGTAAATCTCCTTGTTTGTGATCCTGGCAAAACAACCGTTAATGGTTTTTTTTTAATGTATTGATTTTCAAAAATACCAATTACCGTAGCCATATCACCCTCGCAAATTTGCTTCGGTCCATATACATTATAAAAGTAAATTACTTCATACTTAAAACCAAACCATTTTTTTAGATTATTTAAGAGTTCTAAATTTTTTGATTTTGTAAAAGCATATGGAGATAAATTTTTATCTGCACCTTTATTTCCAATTGTAGCAGAAGTAGCTGAGTAAATTAACTTTATTTTATTATCTAGACAAAACTTAAATACTTCTTTTGTGCCTATGGTATTTGAATTATAACATTGATCAAATTTCAAAAAACTTTGATAAATTCTCGCAAACTCACCAAAATGAAATATTGAATTAATTTTTTTTTTATATCTTTTTAAAATAAAATTTATATTTTTAGTGTCTCCAACTATATAACTAACTCTTCTATTCTTTATGTGGTTTTTTTTACTACCACTAGAATAATTATCTATGCTAATTATTTCAAATTTAGTTTTATCTATGAAAAATTCAATGAGATTTGATCCAACAAACCCAGCACCTCCAGTTACGACAATTATTTTTTTCATTTGGATTTGTTAGCCTGGCAACACCCTACTCTTCCATGTCTTAAGACAAAGTACCATCGGCGCAGAAAGGCTTGACTTCCGAGTTCGGAATGGGATCGGGTATGACACTTTCGCAATAATCACCAGGCAATCCCTTATACAAAATATTAATTAAAAGTAAATAATAAATAAAGATTAATTCTATTGCTTTTGACTATATTTATACTCATGATATGTTTTTAATATAGCTTCTTTTATTGACGTTTTGGCTGTCCAGCCATATTTTTTTGCTAAACTAACATCTAACACTTTTCTAGGTGTACCGTTTGGTTTTAATTTATCATAAACAATCTTAATTTTTCTTTTGGGCAATAATATTCTTAAAAATAAGCTTACATATTCTTTTATTCTAAAGTCTTTACCGGTTCCAATATTTATTAGACTATGTTTAGTTTTTTTATTCATAAAAAATATACAAGCATCTGCGATATCTTCAGAATAAATTATTTCCCTTCTTGGTGACCCATCACCCCAAATTTTGATGGTATCACTATTGCTTTTTTCAATTTGATAAATCTTTCTCAACAATGCAGGTATAAAATGACTATTTAATCTATGATAATTATCGTTTTGACCAAAAGTATTTGTTGGCATTAAACATTTATAGTTTGTTTTATATTGTAAGTTGTAACTTTGACACATTTTAATTCCTGCAATTTTTGCTATTGCATATGCATCATTAGTTTCTTCCAGTTTTCCTGATAAAAAATAATTTTCTTTAATTGGTTGCTTACAAAGCTTTGGATAAATACAACTAGACCCCAAAAAAATAAGGTTTTTTATATTTGCTTTATAAGCTCCATGAATAATATTTGTTTGTATCATTAAATTCTCATAAATATAATCTGCCTTAAATTTTTTATTTGAATAAATTCCACCTACTTTAGCAGCAGCTAAAAAAATGCATTTAGGTTTTTTTTTTTTTAAAAAGGATGTTACTTTTTCTTGAGAAATTAAATCTAATTTTTTTTTTTCAACAGTAATTATATTTTTATATCCTTTGCGTTTAAGTTTTTTAAGTATTGCACTACCTACTAGACCTTTATGTCCTGCAACAAAAATCTTATCAGTTTTTTTTATCATTTTTCAATGAATTTAGTTCCTCATAAACCATTTCTTTAATCATGGATTTAACATTATATTTTGGTTTCCACTTAAGTTCTCTTCTAGCTTTTCTAGAGTTACCTAACAATGTATCAACCTCTAAAGGTCTAAAATAATTTTTGTCTATACTGATTATTTTGTTTTTTGTCCCTTTAATATAACATCTAGAAGAAAGTTCTTTGCCTTTCCATAAATAATCAATTTCTAATTCTCTTAAAACTAAATTTACAAATTCTTTTACAGTGAGTTGAACACCTGTTGCTATAACAAAATCATCAGGTTCTTTTTTTTGAAGGATTTTCCACATTGCAATTGCGTAATCTTTTGCGTGACCCCAATCTCTTTTTGCCTCTAAATTTCCCAAATATAAAGTTTTTTGTAATCCTTTTTTTATTCTACACAAACCGTTTACAATTTTTTTTGTGACAAATGTACCTCCTCTTCTTGGGCTTTCATGATTAAATAAAATTCCATTACAAGCAAATATCTTATATGCTTCTCTATAATTTACAGTGATCCAGTGAGCATAAACTTTTGCAACACCATAAGGACTTCTTGGATAAAATGGTGTTTTTTCATTTTGTGGTGACTCAAATACTCTTCCATACATTTCAGAAGTTCCAGCTTGATAAAATTTTGTTTTTTTATGTAATTTGTGGAATCTAATAGCCTCTAATATTCTTAATGAACCTAAAGCGTCACAATTAGCTGTATATTCAGGAACTTCAAATGAGACTGCCACATGTGATTGTGCAGCTAGGTTATAAATCTCATCAGGTAAAACTTTTTTAATCAAAGATGAAACTGAAATAGAGTCTGTCACATCTCCGTAATGCAAAATAAAGTTTCTTTTGTTTACATGTGGGTCTTGATATAAATGGTCAATTCTTGAAGTATTAAACGATGACGATCTTCTAATTACCCCATGCACATTATATTTTTTTTTTAGTAATAATTCACTTAAATAAGATCCATCCTGACCTGTAATTCCAAAAATTAAAGCTGTTTTTTTTTTTATCATAATTTAATAATTTGTGATGACTAATATATAGTAAGATATAAGTCAAAATTTAAAATCATCTTTAAAAAATTTATTCATATATACGTATTCAAAGGTTTTTCTAAATGGCATTTTTGCCTTATGTATCCTTAAAAAATTATTTTCATTTAATAATTGATTAATATGGGAAAAATTATAATTTTTCTTAATCATATCATCATAATGATGTTCGAATAAAATAAGTTTAATTTTTTTTAAATTTCTAGTTGTTCCTTTTAAAATTTCAAATTCAAAACCCTCGGTATCTATCTTGATGAGATCAATTAAATCTATTTTGTTTGTCTCTATATATCTATCAAGAGTATTAATATTAATTTGTATCTCAGTATAAGGTTTTTTTTTCCTATTAAAAAAATTTACCCATGCAAATTTCTTTTTAAAATATTTTGAGTTTTCGTTAATCTGACTTAAAGTAGATGACGAACTTTCATCAAAATGTTTTAATTTTTTTCTTTCAATTGAAGAGCCTAGAGCCATATTTTCTAATTGGATAATGGATTTTGAAAATTTTTTTTTTAATCTTACCTCCTTGTTCTTTAAATTATTAAAATTAATTGGACTTGCCTCAAAAGATATAATTTTATTTATTTTAAAATTATTCAAAAAAAAGTTTATTGACTCACCTTTGTGTGCCCCAATATCTAGCACTAAGTTTAAATCATTAAAAATAATCTTTTTAAGAAATGCTAATAATCTTAATTTATGAAAAAAATCAAAAAAACTTAAAACTAAAATTATAATATTTTTCATACTTAATTCTCAAAAATAAAAAAACCATATTTCATTTTTAACTTATTTTCTGAACAATCTTGAGTTTGTATACATTTATAATAGTTTGAGATTAATTTTTTTAGATTTTTATACTCATTAAAATACTCATTATCGACCTTATAATAAGCTTGTTTTAAGGGGTTATATTTGTATAAGACATTTTCATTATAAATTCTGTTAATATTTCTTCCTAAAAAAATAGTGAAAGTTAAAATTACAAATATTGTTATTAATAATTTTAGATTCTTAACATTAATTTTTTTAGCCGATAAATAAATTGATATTGGTAGAAAAAAAATAATAGATATCAAATTATATCCACCATACCTTAAAGCAGGGTGATTATAAAACCATTCAAAAAATAATACAAAAATTATAATGTAAAGAATTAGGTATTTTTTATTAATTTTTAATTTATCTTTATTTTCACTATTCATTTGAAAACTAACAAGAATAACAAGTGATAAAAAAATTATACCAAATAAAAAATCTGAGACTTTATTGAAAAAATATTTATCAATCCAATTGGACACCCAATTAAAATGCTTAATATAAATTTCTGGATTATCTACTCTAAATCCAGGAGCAGCTCCAGCTTTTGACCATTGTTGATACCACTGGTTCATTTGTTCAACTTGTTTGATTGGGATTGACCAGCTTAAATTATCGAAGCAAGTAATTTCAACTGGGTAAAGTAGGCAACCAGTACTGAAAAAATAAGAACTCAATATCAGTAAAAAAATTAAAAGATAAAAAAATAAATATCTACTTAAAAGTTTTTTAATTATTAAACCATGGGATTTAAATAATTGATAATAACTATAATAAACAGGTAAAAGTAATAACAAATAAAGAATGTAAAAAGCCTTTAGTGAAATTATAAAAATAACTAACGTTAATATCTTAAGGTTTATTATATTATTGTAATTTTTCCTCTGTAAAGCATCAATAATTTCTATTATTAATAACATTACTAATATTTGTGCTGACCTATCTGTGCCATGTTCACTTACTCTGTAAAAGAAAATGTTTATAAACATCAAAGATAACAAAGAAAAAAGAATTATTACGTAAGGTTGGCTCAACTCTTTTTTAAATGATAAAATTTTACTCGAAAAGCTAATACCAATTTTTTTTAATAAAATTATGTTTGCAAATATAAGAACAATTACAGAGGTAAAATTAAAAGAAAAATATTTAATTAAAGGAAGAAAAAAAAGAGAATTAATATAAAAAATAGAAGATGGGGTTCTAAATCCATGGTTAAATTGTCCAATTCCAATATTTAAGTCAAATTGTGTTAAGTTGTAAGTATAAACAAAATGATAATAGGGAAAATCGTCGTGATTTTTAAATATCAATAAAGATATTAATGAAATACTAAAAATCACAATAAAAGATATAATTTCTTTTTTAAGAACATTTCTTGAGAGTTGTTTGATAAGCATTATGAAACCAAATAGTCCAAGGATTAAGTAAATTGAATTAAAAATATAATCGTGAGGTAAAAAAAAATTGGTAAAGTAAGATATAAAAATACTAAATACTAAGCCAAAAATACCAAGATAACCAAAGTTTGAAATTTGTGAGTCTTTACTAAAAATTTTTAAAAAAATTGTTCCATAACCAATTAAAGAAATTGATACAAAAAAAAAGGTTGTGATGAGTATCAACAGGTTTGTCATTTAGTTATTTACAGATAAATGTTTTAAAGTTATATCCTCAATATTGATAATCTTAATATGATATAAAAAAATTAACAAATCAAAAAAATGTTATCAAATAGAATTTACGAAAATAATAATAAAACTGAGTATTTATGTTGTATATTATTATCTTTTCTTCCTATTATTTTTTTTTTCGGAAATGGTGCTGGTAATACGCTTGTTATTATTATTGATACATTGTTCTTGTATATACTTATTAAGAATAAACAATTAAATTTTTTAAACAATTCCCTTTTTTACTTATTAATAATTTTTTGGTTTATTTTGTTAGGAAATCTAATTTTTAGTATTAATTTTGAAAATTCCTTAGGTAGGAGTATAGGTTTTATAAGATTTGTTTTTTTAGTTTTTGCAATCAAATTTTTTTTACAATTCGAAAAAAATAATTATAAAGATTTTATCTTAAAGTTTTGGTTTTTTTTTCTATCAATAATATCATTTGATATAATTTTTGAAGTGATTTTTGGATTTAATACACTTGGATTTTCATCATATATGCCTGGAAGATTATCCAGTTTTTTTAATCAAGAATTAAAAATTGGAAATCTTTATAGTTCGTTTTATCTAATCATTTTATCCTTTTTACTATATTTGAAATCTTCCAACTCTAAATTTGGTAAAGAGATTTTTAAAAATTATAGTTTTAATTATCTATTTTTTTTTATTTTATTCTTCATTTTAATAAGTTTTTTTATTGGTGAGAGATCTAATCTTATTAGGGTTGTTATAATGTCTGTATTATTTTTTTTTATAATTTCAAAAAACTGGATAAGCATATTAAAATTTTTAATAACATCTATTTTAGTCACAACAATATTTCTAATGTCTTCAAAAAATTATCATTGGAGATATTGGGATGCTTTTTTAAAACCTTTAATATCAAATCCAATAGAATTTGTTGATAAATCATATTATGGATCTCATTATAAAACAGCCATTCAAGTTTTCAATAATCATAAATTATATGGTGTCGGTTTAAAGAATTATAGATTAGAGGTGCAGAAAGAAGAGTATCCTGATCTATCATCAATCCATCCTCATCAAATACATTTTGAGGTGCTGGCTGAATTAGGTTCTATAGGATATCTATATTTTATTTTTTTTATGTTTGTGAGTGTTTTAAAGTCAATTAATTCTTATCGAAATAAAAAAGACTATTTTGTATTATCTGGTATGTTGTATGTTATAACAGTTTTATTACCCATCCTGCCAAGCGGGAGCTTTTTTACAAGTTTTGGCGCTACAGTATTTTGGGTGAATTATGCTCTTATGACCTCAAACATCGCAAGTGATCTTAAATAAATATGAATGATTTAACTTTAGTAATACCAGCAAAAAATGAGGCTGAGTCTCTTCCAAAAGTCTTAAATGAATTGCAGAAATTTAATTATAATATTTCTGTTGTCTTACATAAAACTGACCATCAAACAATTAAATCAATAGAAAATTATAATGTAAAATTAGTTTTTCAAGAAAATTTTGGTTATGGTGATGCCTTAATACTCGGTATGAATACTTGTGAAAGTAAGTATTTCTGTATTTTTAATGCAGATGGATCTTTCAATCCTAATGAACTTGAAATGATGATAAAAAAAATTGAGTCTGAAAAGTTAGACTTTGTTTTTGCATCTAGATATCAGAAAAATTCTGGAAGTGATGATGATACATTCGTAACTTTAGTTGGCAATTATTTTTTTACTTTACTTGGAAAAGTTTTCTTCAATTTAAATATATCAGATATTTTATACACATATGTTTTAGGGAGGACTGAATCTGTTAAAAATTTGAATTTAAATAGAAAAGATTTTACTTTGTGTGTAGAACTTCCAATCAAAGCATCTAGAAAAGGTATGAAAATAGGCTCAATAAACTCATTCGAAAGAGCAAGAATTGCAGGGAAAAAAAAGGTAAATGCTTTGAGAGATGGATCTCTTATACTTTTTTATTTGATAAAAATTTTTTTTAAAAGAAATTAAAAGATTATTTAAATATACTAATCATCAAGAAAAAAATATTGAACAAAATTAAAATATTTATATTTTTGTGTGTGAAAAGTTTACTACTTAGATT
>CACNYD010000005.1 GCA_902624635.1 uncultured Pelagibacteraceae bacterium
GTTTTGATAAACTTTCAAAAAATCAAAAATCTCGTTTTAGAATGAGACAAAGTCAGATATACAAGGCAAAGCTATCAGGAAAAAAATATAATTTTCAAAAAGAATTTAACTAAGGATTTATTTGTCACAATCTTTCAAATTAACTAAAGATCCAATATGGTTTTTATTGAGAAAAGTTACTATTCCAGCAAGTGTTGGCTCATTATTTCAAACCTTTTATAATCTAGTAGATACTTGGTTTGCTGGAAGAATATCTGCTGAAGCAATAGCAGCAATTGCAAAATCTTTTCCAATTTATTTTACTATTATTGCCATAGGTGTTGGTTTAACAGCTGGAACAAATACTTTAATAGGTAATAATTTAGGTGCTAATAATAAGAGTAAGGCATCGCTATTTGTTGCTCAATCAATTATTTTTGCAATCTTTTTATCGATACTAGTTACTTTTTTTGGATTGAATGTTTCAGATTTTTTACTTTCTCTTATGGGATCAGACCAAGAAGCAATTATATTAACTAGAAAATATCTAGATGTTATTTTTTATGGAACCATAATTGTTCTGATACAAATTTCATTAAATGGAACACTAAATGCACAAGGTGATACAAAAAGTTACAGAAATGTTTTAATTTTTAGTTTCTTTTTAAATATTATTCTAAATCCCTTATTTATTTTTGGTTATGGTTTTATCCCAGCGTTTGGTATAGCTGGACTTGCAATAGCTACTGTAGTTGCACAGTTTATTGGTCTTTTATATTTGGCTTATAAAGTTTATTGTTGTGAATTAAAACAATATCTTAAGCCTGAGTGCTTTATTCCAAAATTTGATCTTCTAGGAGAACTTTTGTATCAGACAATTCCTGTAATGTTTAGCATGTTGTTGATTGGTGTAGGTTTATTCAACATCCTTTACTTTATTGGTCAATTTGGAGACTTAGCTACTGCTGGGTATGGCGCTGCTTTAAGAATTGAACAAGTTTTTTTACTTCCTGTAATCGGATTAAATACAGCAGTATTATCTATTGGTGGACAAAATTTTGGTGCAAAAAATTATGATAGATTGAGAGAATTATATAGAAAAGCACTTTTGTTTGGATCATCTTTTATGATCTGTGCAGGTATAATAATTTTTTTGGGTGCAGAGTTTTTAGTCTCATTATTCACAGATAATTCAGAGGCAATTAAACATGGTGCAATATACTTAAAGGTTGCTGCATTAATTGGCCCAATTTATCCTGTTTTTTTTATAACCACCGCAGTATTCCAAGCGGTAAAAAAACCACTGTATAGTCTTTATCTAAGTATTCTTAGATTAACAGCTCTTCCATTTTTAAGTTTATGGTATGTGATCAATATTAAAGGAGGAGACTACGAGGATATTTTTTATACAATTTTAGTAACAAATTGGTTTATGGGAATTGCAGTTTTATTATTTATTGGATATTTTCTAAATAATGTTTTTAAACAAAATAAAAGTCTTTTCAGCAAATAGCATCTTTATAATATTAATCTTTTTAATTTGTAATGTCGTAAAATCTCAAGAGATCAAAATTATAGAGGGTAACGCATTAGTTACAGATGGCGACTCAATTAAAATTGATAATAAAAAAATAAGATTACTTGGTATAGACGCTCCTGAGCTAAGACAGTTATGTTTTAAAGATACTATTGATGCTGTCAATGTTTCTTATATGTGTGGGGAAATATCAAAACAAAAATTGCAAAATTATATTTCAGGAAAAAAAATAGTTTGTGAATATACTAATTTGGATCGATACAAAAGAATATTAGGGCTATGCAAATTTAGTTGCGTCCTTGGAGACGCAGATTGTGCCAAATTTTCATTAAATAAATACATGGTAAGATCAGGTAATGCATTGGCCTATAAAAAATACTCAAAAAAATATTTAGAAGATCAAGAATGGGCACAAAATAATAAACTAGGAATATGGGCTGGAGAGTTTGAAGAACCTGAGAATTGGAGAAAAAATAATTAATCTGTCTTTAATTTTTTTTCCAATTTTCTAACCATGTAAGAAACTATTAAAATCAATATTAGATATTCTAAAATTAAAAATGTATATATTTCCAAAGGTCTATAAGTTGTCACAACTAATTCATTAGCTTTTCTTGTTAAATCTCCAATACCAATTATGGAAACAAGAGATGACATCTTAAGCACATACACAAATTGATTACCAATAGCTGGTAAGATATTTTTTATCGCCTGAGGAAGAATAACTAATCTTAATTTTCTTAAAAAACCTAATCCTAAAGAACTTCCAGCTTCCCATTGAGATTTTTTTATTGAATTAATCCCAGCTCTAAATATTTCTGCCTGGAAAGCACTTTCGCTAATTGACAGAGCTATAATTCCTGAAACAAACGGACTAAAACTTATTCCAGTCATTATTGGTAGTCCATAATAAATCCATAAAATTAAAACTAACAAAGGAATGGCTCTTACAATTTCAACATAACCAATATTAAGATAGGTTAAAAATTTACTTTTAGCTAAAGATGGAATTGCAATTAATAGACCAATGATAATTGAGATTACAATCGAAACTACACTAATATATATAGTGGTCGTTAAACCACTTAATAAAAACTTTAGATTGGTCAATCCTTCAATGTTATTTGGTGATAAGATTAACCAGTTTAATTCATTTTTACTACACGATGTTAAAGGAAAAATAAGAATTAATAAAAATAAATTTTTCACTCTTTAACTTATAAAGAATAAAAAATTAATTACTAATTTTTTATAAACTTTTTAGATTATATTTAGCTAATAACTTAGTGAAGAAGCCTGAGGATTTTTTATCTTTAATCCATTTGTTTACATAATTATTCCATTTAGTATCACCTTTTGGCACCATCATTGCTAAGAATGCTGGATTTTTTCCACCATCTGGAACAATTGCTAACTGAGGATATTTAATAACCAATTTATTTGCCTCTGTTGAACTTGTAATATTTCCATCAGCTCTACCTGCTAAAACCTCTTGGAAGTCTCTTGCTGGCGCTTCTACTGAGTTCAATTTTGATTTTGGAAAAAATTCTTTCGCTTTTTCCTCTTGAGAAGTACCAAGAGTAGTTGCAATTGTTACATTTGAATTATTAAGTGAGTCCCAAGTTGAAAACTTTTTTAGATTCTTTTTAAGAACAAGTGGCACAGTTGCATATTTGTAATAGGTATCAGTGAAACCAGCTACTTCAGCTCTTTTTGGCGTCTTTGTAACACTAGTAGAAATATCATATCTTTCAGATGTTATTCCTGACACAATAGTTTTCCATTCTGCAGGTACAAATTCAATTTTAACACCCATGTCTTTAGCCAGTTGATTCATAACATCAATATCAAAGCCCTTATATTTATTAGTTGCAGGGTCTTTGACTGACATTGGATCCCAATCTCCAGTGGTACCAACTTTTAGTACTCCAGAAGATAAGATTTTATCTAGATTAGATTCCGCATTAAGTGAAAAGGGTAAAAGTGCAAGTATTGCTATTAAAAATAATTTTTTCATAATTTTTATTAACTTATTTGAGATCAAAATGTGACTATAATCTTGACGCACTATCATTCATCCAAGCAAACAAATGCTCAGAAAATGAGCGTCTTACAAATAAATTCACCTCATTTCTATTTTGATTGTGAATAATCACATCTATTTTTGCTAGAATTGTTTGGGTTACAGAGCCAGTTTTGTTTCTAAAATCATTAAAATTAAAAGGAGAACCTGTTTGAAATAGATTATATATTTTGTCTCCTTTAAGATTAATCCTTACAAATTGATCCGTAACATCCACTACAGCCCCTAAATCTAACTTAGATATGTTTTTGTTTAAAAGTGTTTCGGTTTCATATGAGTTTGTATTTTCTTTAACAACACCGTTTGAAAAAATCATCCATTCATCAGGACTCAACCATAAGGCAGTCAATTTTTCACTCTGAGTAGAAGTATTTGCTTTTGTAGGTAAAACCATATTTAGAGATTTACCGATTGCTGACAAAAATTCTCTTTTTTTACCTCTTACTATTAATTTCATGACAGGCTTCATTTCAATCATTTGCAGACCTTGATATGATTTTTCCTCTTTTATTGTATGGTTATAATTTAGCATTTAATCTTTTACCTTCTTTATCTAAAAAAACAGGATCAGCCACAGTCACATTAATATTCTTATTTTCCATTGGTATAATCAACTTTTGCCCCAACATATTTTTTCCGCTTTTAACAACACCCAATGCAATAGATTTTTTTAGATTTGGACTGTAATAACTTGAAGTTACATGTCCTAGCATTTCAATAGGTGATTTTTTTACATCAGAAACTATCTGCGCGCCTTCCTCTAAAACTTCCTCTGGATTTTCTGTCAATAAACCAACCAATTGTTTTCTATCTTCTCTAATTGTATCAGATCTATATAATGATCTTTTTCCAATAAAATCGTATTTCTTTTTACTTACTATCCAGTCCATTTGTAAATCAATTGGTGTTAGAGTTGCATCAGTATCTTGACCAACTATTATGAAACCTTTTTCTGCTCTTAATAAGTGCATTGTTTCAGTTCCGTAAGGTGTAATATTAAAATCTTTACCAGCTTCCATACATTTTTCCCATACAGATTTACCAAAGTTTGCTTGAATATTAATCTCATAACTTTGTTCTCCGGTAAAACTAATCCTCATTATTCTGCATTTAATATTTCCAATTTTTGCATTTTTAAATGACATATGTGGAAAATTTTCGTCAGAAAAATCTAAATCAGGAATAACTTTCGAGACAATCTTTTTACTATTAGGACCGCAAACACTTATTGTAGCATAATGATCAGTTACAGAAGACAAATAGACATCTAACTCAGGCCATTCTGTTTGAAGATAATCTTCAAGTTTCCCTAATACATTAGCCGCTCCACCAGTAGTAGTGGTCATTATATAGTGATTTTCACCCAGTCTAGTAGTTACTCCATCATCATAAACCATTCCATCTTCATTTAGCATTAAACCATAACGACATTTACCCACTGCAAGTTTTGACCAAGCATTAGTATAAACACGATTTAAAAATTCTGAGGCATCAGTTCCCTGAATGTCAATTTTTCCCAATGTAGATGCATCTAGAATACCTGCTGAGTCTCTGGCAGCTTTACTTTCTCTTTGAACTGCTTGATGCATGTTTTCATTATCTTTTGGATAGTACCAAGCTCTTTTCCATTGACCAACGTTTTCAAACTCAGCATTGTTTGCAACATGCCAATCATGTATAGGAGTACGTCTGAATATATCAAAAAATTCTCCTACATTTCTTCCAACAATAGTCCCAAAAGTAAGAGGAGTATAAGGAGGTCTAAAAGTTGTCGTTCCATGTTCGCCCATTTTAGTCCCAGCTGTTTCTGAAATAATTCCTAAAGCATGCATATTGCCAAGTTTACCCTGATCAGTTCCCATACCAGTGGTAGTGTATCTTTTTACATGTTCTATAGATCTAAATCCTTCTCTAAGAGCTAGTTTAATATCTTTTGAAGTTGCATCGTTTTGATAATCAACAAAAGATTTTGTTTTTCCTATAGATTTGTCGGACGGTAATAACCAAATATTCCTCTTTGATTGATTTAAACCTGAAATAATTTCAATAGTTTTGTATTCAGAATTATCTATATTAAAAAATTTTTTTAGTGAAAATAAAGTATTCTTTACTATTTCCTCTAGACTAAAGTCTCCATTGCAAGATCCAATACTTATTTGATCTGAAGGGTAAACATCAGGAATGAATACTTGATCTTCCTCTCTAAATCTTAATTTGCCCCCAGATTGTGTAAACAAATGTACTGCTGGGGTCCAACCACCAGATACACCTAGACAATCACAATTTAACTTAGTTTTGTCACCAATTACTGTTTGGCCATCTTTTGAAAGTTTCATAATGGATATTTTGTTAATTCTTCTATATCCATAGGTATCAACAACAGAGTAACCTTTATAAATTTTAATATTATTTTTCTCAACTTCATAAGAAATTTTAGAGTCAACTTGTTCTCTATTATCAATTATTGCATTTATCTTGATTCCTCTTTGAATTAAGCTCATGGCAGTTTCGTATGCAGTATCGTTATTAGTAAAAAGAACATTGTTTTCACCGCATGCTACGCCATATAAATCAATATATTTTTTAATTGCTGAAGATAATAGTATTCCTGGGCGATCATTATTATCGAATATTAAAGGTCGTTCTATTGAGCCAGTAGCTGTGATTACTTTTTTAGCTCTAATTTTTAATAGTCTTTGTCTTACTTTGTTTTCTCTTTGATTAATTGGTAAATGATCAGTGAGATTTTCACGAGCTAATAAAAAGTTGTATCCATGAAATGCTGCAACACTTGTTCTTACTTTTATTTCTAAATTTTCTAGTTTAGATATTTCATTGATCTCTTTTTCTAACCATGAACTTGTTAATTGATTGTTAATCTTTGAAAACTCTGAGTTATCATAAATAGATGATCCACCTAAATATGATTTTTCATCGACCAGAAGAGTTTTAAAACCATTTTTTGCTGCTATTTTGGCTGCCATTATTCCTGATATACCTGCTCCGATTACTAAAACATCACAATGAATATAATTATGTTCATATAAGTCTGGATCAGTAACTTTAGGTGATTTACCTAATCCTGCAGATTTTCTAATAAAGTATTCATACTTCTCCCAGAAACTTGCAGGCCACATAAAAGTTTTATAATAAAAACCAGCAGGTAAAATAGGGGATAATAGATTGTTAATTCCACCAACATCAAAATTAACGCTGGGCCAACAATTTTGACTAGATGCAACTAAACCCTCATAAATTTCTACCTCTGTAGCTCTTACATTAGGTTCAGTTCTCGAAGAATTATCATGCAATTGAATTATTGCATTAGGTTCTTCTGAACCTGATGTCATAATTCCTCGAGGTCTATGATATTTGAAACTTCTTCCTACAAGATGTATGCCATTAGCCAACAAAGCTGATGCTAGAGTGTCACCTTTAAAGCCAAAATACGTTTTATTATTAAACTTAAAAGAAACTCGATAAGTTTCATCAATGAATTTACTTGTTTTAAATCTTAAATTAATAGACATCTTATTTTATTGGTGGTTTTTCACCCATTTTGTATACAGCTTTTATTTGGTCGTTTGAAGTATCTCTGACCATATTGAACCATTTTCTACAACCATGAACATGATTCCATCTTTCAAACTGAACTCCTTTTATATTTTTTCTCATGAATAAATATTCTGCCCATTCATCATCACTAAGTTCTGTAGGTTGTTTGGGTCTTACTATGTGAGCTTCGCCGCCTGCTTTAAATTCACTTTGTTCTCTCTCACCACAAAAAGGACAATTAATTAAAAACATTAGTGTGCAACTGCAGCTGCACCATGTTCATCAACTAGATCACCACTTACAAATCTATTTATATTAAAGGCAGCGTTTAATTTATGAGGTTCATCATTTGCGATTGTGTGAGCGAATAAATCTCCAGAACCAGGTGTAGCTTTGAAACCTCCTGTTCCCCAACCACAATTAAAGTATAAACCTTTAATTGATGTTTTACTAATAATCGGGCTCGCATCAGGACAAATATCTACTATTCCACCCCATTGTCGAAGCATTCTCATTCTACTGAATATTGGATATAACTCTAAAATTGCATTTAAAGTTCCTTCCACAATATCATGACTTCCCTTTTGAGAGTAAGACACGTAATCATCAGTTCCAGCTCCAATTACTAATTCTCCTTTATCAGATTGACTTACATATGCATGAACAGCGTTAGACATTACAACTGTATCTATAATCGGTTTTACTGGTTCTGATACTAATGCTTGAAGCGGTTTACTTTCCAAAGGTAATTTCAATCCAGCCATATTAGCTATAACACTAGAGTGACCAGCAGCTACAACACCAATTTTTTGTTTTGATAAATCCCTTAGTTGTTTCAATTCCTTCAACTGTATCACCATTTCTTTTTATTCCTTTTAGTTCACAATTTTGAATTATATCCACACCCATTTCATCGGCTCCTCTTGCGTATCCCCAAGCGACAGCATCATGCCTAGCTGTACCAGCTCTTCTTTGAAGGGTTCCACCTAAAACTGGATAACGAATATCTTGCGATGTATTTATGATTGGACAAAATTTTTTAACTTCATCAGTATTTAAATAAACTGCATCAATACCATTTAGTCTATTTGCATGAGTTCTTCTTTTTAAATCTCTAACATCTTGCAAATTATGTGCAAGGTTCATAACTCCTCTTTGACTAAACATAACATTATAATTTAATTCTTGAGATAATCCTTCCCAAATTTTAAGAGCATGGTCATATAGACCTGCACTTGCATCCCATAAATAATTAGATCTTATTATTGTAGTATTTCGACCAGTATTTCCTCCTCCTATCCAACCTTTTTCAACAACTGCAATATTCTTCATGTTGTGTTTTTTTGCTAAATAATATGCAGTTGCAAGACCATGTCCTCCGCCACCAACTATTACAGCATCATATTCTTTTTTAGGCTCAGGATCTTTCCAGGCTTTCTCCCAATTTTCATGATAAGAAAAAGCGTTTTTGATAAGTGAAAATATTGAATACTTATTTTTCATAATTATTGAATAATTACTTTATAAATATTGATTATTCAATACAATCAAAAGTACAAAATTATTGGAAGAGTGGGTGAGAGGCTGAAACCAGTCGTTTGCTAAATGACCGTGCGAGGAAACTTGTACCGAGGGTTCGAATCCCTCCTCTTCCGCCATTTTTAGTACAAAGGATCATCCTTAAAGAAATTTATCATTGAAACTGGCTTTTGAGCTAAAATATAACGATAGACATTGTAATTCTCTAGTACTCTTTGTACGTAATTTCTTGTTTCTTTAAATTTAATTAATTCAATCCAATTTACATAATCAATCTGGTTCTTTTGCGGATTTTTATTTATTTTTTTCCAATATCTAACTCTTTTAGGTCCAGCATTATAAGCCGCAATCGCAAACGGATAAGCCCCATCATATTCTAAAATTAAACCAGCTATATAGTGAGAACCTAAATTGATATTGTATTCCGCGTCTTTCGTTAATCTAGATTTTGAATAAGGAAGTTTTGCTTGCTTAGCAACTAATTTTGCCGTGTAAGGCATGAGCTGCATTAAACCTTTTGCTCCTGCATGACTATTAGCACTTAAATCAAACTCACTTTCTTGTCTTATTATAGATAGTATAAATGCAGTATCAGGAATTTTTCTTCCATTTATATAATTAGGTGTACTTATAATTGGATAATTATATTTATTATGAAATCTTTTTTCATATGATGCAATTTTGGCTATTTGAATAGCAAAATCAAATCTATCAATATTTGTTGCTAATTCTGCTGCTAGTACTTCACTACCATTATTTATATCATCATTAGCCAAATGCCTTAAAATATGTTTTGTGTATTTATCTTCATTGAGCTCATCAAGAAGATAAATTGTTTTGACTAATTCTTTTTTGAAGAAGTAATCTCTATATTCTTTTGAAACTTCTGCATCTTTAGATAATTCAAAAGGTTGATTGGGATTTAACTCCATAAATGCTAATTGACCGTAATATGTAGTAAGAAAATTAGATGCTTTACCAAACCATTGATTAGCTAATTCTTTTTTACCAAGTTTCTGATAAGTTTTAGCCAACCAATACGCTCCTCTAGAAGTACTTATCGGATAACTAACATTATTATAAAAATTTTCAAAATGATCTTTTGCTAATAAAGGATCATCTAAGAAACTTAATGCTATCCAACCACTCATCCATTCTGCAGCAGCATATTCAGGCCCATCAGTTAAAGCATGATTACTTGCAATCTTATAGGCTAATTCATATTTTTTTTTATAAATTAATGATCTTGAAATAATTTCTCTTTCAAACCACCATTTATCTGGTCTTACTAAATAATCTTTAGTATTTTTTATTTTTACTAGGATTTCAACAGAACTATCAACTCTTCCTCTTTTTCTTCTCCATTTCAACCTATCATAATTTAAACCCGCATCATTTTTAAATTTAGCTGGAACTTTTGAAATAGCATTATCTACACCATAGGATTTACTCATTAACAATTGTCTAGCTGTATAAAGTAACTCATAATCTTTAGGTAAATATCTCAATAATCTTTTTAAATCCCAGTATTTATTATTCCAAGCTAAGTAATCTGCTCTTTTTATGTAATCATCAGCATTGAGATATTTCTTAAATTTTTTTCTATAAAATCTTAATTCAGATTTACTAAGTTCTGCTGTAATCCATCCCTCTTTAATATAAGAAATACCTTTTTGGGTATTACCATTCAGGATTATACTCTCTCCAAGTATCATTTTTCCATAGCCACTTAAAGGTTCATCATCACCAAACCAATCAATAATTTTTTTTGGTGAAACAGTATCTGTAGAAAGTTTATGTTCTGCTAAATATTTTATTCTTCCTAATCGTGGATAATCTTCATTTGTGTCTATAAAAGTTTTATAATCATAATATGAGGCTTTATTTCCTTTAGTTAATAAGTGTCTCCATTGTATGAAATTATAAATGGATTTATCTTTGGCTCTTTTTGCTGTTTTCAATGCAGAAGGCCATTTTGCTTGTTTCATTTCTGATATAGCTTTTTTTGCAATTTCGAAATCTTTCTTATTAAAATATTTTGATTTTTTTGCTGTATCACTTTTTTTAGTTCCAGCAATTAAAGGTTTCTTTTTAGGTAGAATAATCCCTAAATTTTTTTCAGCTTTTAAGTCTATTTCTTCTTTACCCTCATTTTTATTTTCCTCTGCTATTTTTTTAGGAATTGGCTTAGGTAGAGGCTTCATTATATCAATTAATAATTTCTGGTCTTTTTCCACTTTAGTTTGGATTGGTTTTTTTTTAGGTATTATCTCTTCAGATGATAAAATAGTTATACTAGAGAGGAAAAATAAATTGATAAAAAATATTAATTTTTTTAGCATAATCTTTTAGTATATGAATCCACAAACTATGTTATAAGTATTTATGTTCAAAGGATCAAATGTTGCTTTAGTCACTCCGTTTAAAAATGATAAACTTGATGATGAAACTTACATTAAGTTAATCCATTTTCATATTGAAAATGGAACAAATGGTTTAGTTCCTGCTGGAACAACTGGAGAGTCCCCAACTTTAAGCCATGATGAGCATGAGAGGGTAATTGATTTATGTGTCAAGGAAAGCAATGGAAAATTACCTGTATTTGCTGGTACCGGCTCAAACTCTACTGAGGAAGCAATTTCATTAACAACGCATGCAGAAAAAATAGGGGCAGATGGAGCTTTAATAGTAACACCCTATTACAATAAGCCGACTCAAGAAGGGCTTTATCAACATTATAAAGCTATAAATGATAAATGTGGAATTCCAATTCTTATTTATAATATACCAGGAAGATCAGTAATTGATATGTCAGTTGAAACAATGGCAAGGTTATTTGAATTAAAAAATATTATTGGTGTCAAAGATGCAACTGGAGATTTGACAAGAGTAGATAAAACATTAAAAAAATTAGGCAAAGACTTTATCCAATTAACAGGAAATGATGATAATGCATTAGAATTTAATAAAAAAGGTGGAGTAGGAGCTATAAGTGTAACAGCTAACATTGCTCCAAAACTTTGTTCTGATTTCCAAAGATTTTCAAAGTCTAATAATGATAATGAAATTAAAGAGGCTGAAAGATTAAATGAAATATTACAGCCCGTCCATCATGCCATGTTTGTTGAAAGTAATCCAAGTCCAGTTAAATACGCTGCAAAATTATTAAATCTATGCGATGACAAAGTAAGATTACCATTAGTAAAAGTAACAGACTCCACAAAAGAGATTGTTAAAAAAGCTCTTCTTACAGCTAAATTAATTTAATGAACAAAAAAACCAATTCTGGTTTAAAAATAATATGTTTAAATAGAAAGGCAAGTTTTAATTATTTTTTTGAAGATTTATTAGAGGCTGGAATTGTTCTTAAAGGCTCTGAAATAAAATCAATTAGAGAAGGAAAAGTTAATATTGCTGATTCATATGCTGTTGAAAAAGATGGAGAGTTGATTTTGATTAATTCTCATATAGCATCTTATAAACAAGCCAGTTATTCTAACCATAATCCTACTGATGAAAGAAAATTACTTTTAAATAAACGTGAAATAAATAAATTAATAGGAAAAATGCAAAGAGACGGTCTTACCATTGTTCCTACTAAAATGTATTTCAAAAAAGGAAAAGCTAAAATTGAACTTGCTGTAGCTAAAGGAAAGAAACTACATGATAAAAGAGCAACTAAAAAAGATAGGGATTGGAATCGTGATAAATCAAGATATTTTAGAAAATCAAGTTAATCGTATATATTTAGGCATAGGTTCAAATTTAGGAAATAGAAGAAATAAAATTGAACAAGCTAAGTATGAATTATCGTTAAGAAAAATCAGGCTTGTCAAATCATCAAGTTTTTATGAGAGTTTATCATGGCCAGATGAAAGTAAACCTAAATACTTAAATATCATTTTGGAGGTTGTTTCTGATTTGAAACCTTTAGAATTACTTAGAATATCAAAGGACATAGAAATTAATCTAGGTCGCAAAAAAAGTTATAAAAATGCTCCTCGAGAATGTGATATAGACATAATTGACTATAAAAGTAAAAAAATTAGTCAAAAAATCAATTTACCTCATCCAAGAATGCATAATAGAAATTTTGTTCTTTTTCCATTATTTGAATTAAATAAAAATTGGAAACACCCAATTTCCAAAAATCATATTAAAAAGCTAATAATATCATTACCAAATAGAGACATAAGATCTATTAAACAAATCTGAATTAATGATATAATAATGAATATGCTTAATTCAGATGATTTAATAAATAAAGTAAAAGGGTATAATAAGTTTTTAAATCCAGATAGATTAAATAAAGCTTATGACTTTGCGGTAAAAGCGCATAGCAATCAAAAAAGAGCCTCAGGTGATCCGTACTCAGTTCATCCAATTGAAGTAGCAAATATATTAACTGATTTAAAGCTAGATAGTGCAACCATAACCACGGGCTTATTACATGATACAATAGAGGATACATATGCAACTTATGAAACTATCAAAGGTGAGTTTGGAGATGAAGTTGCAGATTTAGTTGATGGCGTTACCAAAATATCTGCTCTTGAAAATAATGCATCATCTAACTCCAAAGCAGAAAATTTTAGAAAATTAATTTTAGCAACCTCAAAAGATATTAGAGTTTTATTAGTAAAAATTGCTGATCGATTACATAACATGAGAACTATAAAAGCAATTTCAAAAGATGAAAAAAGAAAAAGAATTTCTCAAGAAACTATGGAAATTTATGCACCATTAGCAGACAGAATGGGAATGCACAGAATTAGGGATGAGCTAGAGGATCTCTCTTTCGAAATTTTAAATAATGATGCTAGATTATTAATTCAAAAAAGACTTGATGAAATCAAATTAGATAAAAAAGATATTTTTGAGTCTTTATCCTCTGAAATAAGTAAATTATTAGACCAAAATAAAATTTCTTCTAAAATTTATGGAAGAGAAAAGACACCTTTTTCAATTTGGAGAAAAGTTCAAAAAAAAAGAGTTTCTTTAGAGCAAATCACAGATATTATTGGTTTTAGAATTATTTTAGATAACGTTGATGACTGTTATAAAACATTAGGTATAATTCATAAAGAGTACAACTGTATACCTGGAAAATTTAAAGACTATATATCTTCTGCAAAAATAAATGGTTATAAATCAATCCATACTGCTGTTATTGGATCAAATAGAAAGCCAATAGAAATTCAAATAAGAACTAAAGAGATGCATGATTTTGCTGAGAGAGGTATAGCATCTCATTGGCAATATAAGTCCTCGGAAAAGTTTAATTCACTTACTTGGAAAGAGTATGATTGGTTGAAAGATTTAGTTGAAATTATAGAAAAAAACGAGAATCCTGAGCATTCTTATGAATATACAAAACTTCAAATGTTCCAAGAAAATGTTTTTTGTTTTACTCCAAAAGGTTCAGTAATTAAATTACCTAAAGATGCCACTGCAATCGATTTTGCTTATGCCGTACATACAAAAATAGGTGATACAGCCATCGGATGTGAAATTAATGGAAATAAAAGTGAACTTCAGTCAATTTTAAGAAATGGTGATAGAATAAAAATAATTACATCAAAAAAACAGTCACCATCTTTACACTGGATTCCAACAACTAAAACTGGAAAAGCCAGAGCAGCTATCAGAAGATACTGGCATGACAGAGGTGAACAAAAGCAAGAAAAAATTAAAAAATATAATACTACTTTATGGATTTCATTACCTGATAAACCTGGGCAATTAGGAAATGTTAGTTCATTAATCGGTGAACACAAATTAAATATTTCTAACTTAGTGATGGCTGGGAAAAAACCTGACTATATTAATTTTAAATTTCAGCTGATAATAAGAGATTTGAAAAATTTTACTAATTTTATTGCAGAGCTTAAGCAAAAAGGTATAAAATTTAAGATAATTAGACACGAAGATAAAAGAAATGCTTTCACACAAAAAATCCTTAGATATTTTAAGAAAGACTAATGCTTTATTAGAAGGACACTTCATTTTATCTTCTGGATTACATTCTTCGAAATATATCCAGTGTGCTAAACTTTTAAGCTATCCATCTAAAGCAGAAAAAATATGTAAATCATTGGCTTTAAAAATTAAAAAAAATTTTAAAAAATTTGATCTAATTTTGGCACCGGCCATTGGAGGTATTGTGATAGGTTATGAAATTGGTAGGATTTTAAAAAAAGAGACAATTTTTTGTGAAAGAGTTAAAGGTAAATTCACCTTAAGAAGAGGTTTTAAAATTAAAAAGGGTTCTAAAGTTATTATTATTGAAGATGTAATTACAACTGGAAAATCTAGTATGGAATGCGTAAAACTAATAAAAAAATCTAAAGCAACACTAGTAGGTTTTGCTACAATCATAGACAGATCATCAAAGAAAACATTGAAAATTAAAAAAAAAATAATTTCACATCTTAAAATTGATGTACCAACTTATAAGTCTAACAAATTACCAAAAGAATTAGACTCAATTCCGATTTCAACACCAGGAAGTAGATTTATTAAGTGAAGCGATTAGGTGTAAATATTGATCATGTTGCGACAGTTCGAAATGCTAGAGGTGAAATACATCCTGACCCATATAAAGCTGCATTATTTGCTAAAGAAAAAGGTGCCGACTCAATCACCATACACCTTCGAGAAGACAGAAGACATATAAGAGATTTAGATGCAAAAAGAATTTGTTCAATAAAAAAATTACTAGTAAATTTAGAAATTTCAACAAATAACGATATTGTAAAAAATGCTTTAAGAATAAAACCAAAGTTTATTTGTATCGTACCTGAAAATAGAAATGAAATAACAACTGAGGGTGGTTTAGATTTAAAGAAGAATAAAAATAAAATTAAAAAGATAATATCACAATTTAAAAAAAAAAAGATTAGAACAAGTTTATTTATAAACCCAAATATAAAAGATATTTATTTGTCTAAAGAGATAGGTGCTGACTGTATTGAAATACACACTGGACATTTTTCAAATCTTGTAAAATTGAAAAAATCTTTTATTAAGGAATTTTTAAAAATCAAAAAATGTGCAATATTAGCATCAAAAATTGGCGTAGAAGTACATGCTGGTCATGGCCTTGATTTCAAATCAACTAAGATACTGACTAAGATAAATGAAATAGTAGAATTTAATATTGGACATTTTATTATTGGTGAGTCTATTTTTTATGGTTTACCATTTGTAATAAAAAAGTTTAAAAAGATTATCAAAAATTAGAATGAAAATTTTAGGTATCGGTGTTGATATTATTGAAAATAAAAGACTAAAAAAATCTGTCAAAAATAAAAGTTTTCTCTCTAGATTATTCACTTTGCTTGAAATTAAAAACTCTAGGTTGGTACAAAATAAATCTAGTTACTTTTCAAAAAGATTTGCTGCAAAAGAATCATTCTCAAAAGCGCTTGGCACTGGTTTCAGAAAAGGTTTAAATTTTAAAGATATTGAAATTTTAAATGATAATTTAGGTAAACCATATTTTAGACTAAATAACAAATCAAAAAAAATTATATTGAAAACATTAAAAGTGAAAAATTTTGATATATTTCTTTCAATATCTGATGAAAAAGAATATTCAATTGCATTTACTATAATTCAGGCCAAAAATGTTTAATAAAAAATTTTTTATAGAAAACTTTAAGACACTTTTTTACGCTTTAATAATAGCTATAATTATCAGATCCTTAATTATTCAACCATTCTATATTCCATCTTCATCCATGGAACCAGGTTTATTGGTTGGAGACAGACTTTTTGTAACAAAATATTCATATGGGTACAGCAAGCACTCGTTTCCATTTAGTCCACCTATTTTTGAAAATAGAATTTTTTCTAGTAAGCCGCAAAGAGGCGATGTAATAGTTTTTAAAACCCCTGCAGATAATAGAACAGATTATATTAAAAGACTTATTGGCTTACCAGGTGATAGAATTCAGTTTATAGACACAAATTTATATTTAAATAATAGTGAAATTTTAAAATCAAAAATCTCAGAAGAAGATCCAATTTATTGTGGTGATAAAACTATTAATGTTTTTACATTTGAGGAAAAACTACCGAATGGAAGAATATATAAAACTGTTTATCTTAAAAATTTTACTTTTAAGAATTCAGATGTTTTTAATGTTCCTAATAATCACTATTTCTTTTTAGGTGATAATAGAGATTGTTCCAAAGATAGCAGGTATTTAACTAGCGTGGGTTATGTTCATGAAAATAATCTAGTTGGTAAAGCAAGATTTATTTTTTTTTCATCTGATAGATCGGTTGGTAGCATTTTTACTTTTTGGAAATGGAATAAATCTATTAGATTTGACAGATTTTTTAAGAAAATTATTTAATGAAGATTGATTATTCTAAACTTGAAAAAAAAATAAATTATAGATTTAAAAATAAAAATTTACTTGTTCAGAGTCTTACTCATAAAAGCTTTAATAAAACAAATAATAATGAAAAAATAGAATTTTTAGGAGATAGAGTTTTAGGTTTAATTATCGCAAAAAAACTTTTAGAAATCTATCCAGAAGAAAAGGAAGGAATTTTAGATAAAAAATATGCTTCATTAGTGAACAAAAAGACATGTTTAGAAATTGCCAAGAGTATTAATTTACAAAATTATATTTTAATTTTTAATCCAAAAAATAGATCAGTTACGATTGAGGATAAGGTGATATCAGATAGTTGTGAAGCTTTAATTGGAGCAATTTATCTTGATAGGGGATTTAATATAACAGAAAAAATTATATTAGATTTATGGAAAGAAAAAATCAAAGAAAGTGTGATTACACAAATTGATGCAAAAACAAAGCTTCAAGAGTTTTCTTTAAAAAAATTCAAAAAACTTCCTATTTATAAAATAATCTCTAATACTGGTCCTAGACACAAACCAGTATTCAGAGTTGCTGTAAAATTACAAAATACGCAATTTTATAATGGTGAAGGAAAATCTAAAAAAGAGGCAGAGCAAAATGCAGCTTTACTTTGTTTAAATGATAATTTGATTTAATGAATTGGGACGATACAGGTTTTTTACTTTCAAAAAATAAATATAACGAAAATTCTATTATTTCAGAATTTTATACTAAAAATCATGGAAAGATATCAGGTATTGTTTTTGGTGGCACTTCAAAAAAAATCAAAAATTATCTTCAAATTGGAAATCAACTGTATCTAAATTATAATTCTAAATCTGAGAATAAATTAGGATATTTTAAATTAGAAATTCAAAAAGTTTACTCCCCTGTCTATTTTGAAAATTCTCAAAAACTTTCATGTATTAATTCTGCAATGAGCCTAATTCGGTTATTAACAGCAGAGTCACAATCTAATGTTAAAATATTTGATCTTATTGAAAAATTTTATTTGATACTCTCTAATGATGAATGGTTAAAAGATTATATTTTTTGGGAATTAGAATTACTTAAAACTATAGGTTTTGATTTAGAATTAAATAATTTGTCAACTAAAGAGTTAGTAGATGATAAGATGGTATACGTTGTTAAATCTAAGACTGAAAAAAAAATAATACCAAATTTTTTAGTTGATAAGAAAATTACAGTTGATGATCTGAATACACTTTTAAATGGATTGAAATTAGTTAGTGATTTTCTTGAAAAAACTATATTAAAACCTAATAATTTAAATTACCCTATAAGCAGAACTCAGTTTATAAATTCGTTAAAATAATTAAGGTAAAATTTCATTTAATCTGTCTGCGTAATAACTTACTATTGCGTTTGCACCAGCTCTTTTAAAACTCATTAAATTTTCAAAAATTGCGTTTTTATTAATAATCTTTTTCTCCACGGCATTAGATAACATGCTATATTCACCAGAAACCTGGTATGCAAAAACTGGTATCTTAAATTTATCTTTTATAGATCTAATTATATCTAGATAAGGTAAACCGGGTTTAATCATAATCATATCTGCACCTTCTTTTATATCTAAAGCTACTTCTCTTATTGCTTCATCGTAATTTCTGAAGTCCATTTGATAAGTTTTTTTGTCTCCTTTTAAGGCAATTTTAGATCCGACAGCATCTCTAAATGGTCCATAAAAGCTAGAAGCGTATTTAACAGCATAAGATAAAATTTGAGTATTTTCAAAATTTTCTTTGTCCAAGGCTCTTCGAATTTTACCAATTCTACCATCCATCATATCTGATGGTGCTAAAACATCACATCCCATTTGAGCTTGTAATAAAGATTGTTTAATTAAGGTCTCTACGGTTTCGTCATTAATTATATTGCTTGATTTGAGAATTCCATCATGGCCATGAATTGTGTATGGATCGAGGGCTACATCACACATTATACCTATTTGGTTTTTATATTTTTTTTTAATGTATCTTATAGCTCTACAAACTAAATTATCTTCATTGAGAGCTTCACTACCCAAATGATCTTTTAATTTAGGTGATGTATAAGGAAATAGAGCAACCATAGGTATCCGATTTTTAATAGCTCGATCTAAAATTGTTCCCAATCTATTAATAGAATATCTATTTACGCCTGGCATTGATTTGATTGGCTGAATCTTGTTTTTTCCTTCTATTAAGAAAATAGGTAGAATAAAGTCACTAGGTGACAAATTATTTTCTGAAACAAGTCTTCTTGACCAGCTACTTTTTCGGCTTCTTCTCAGTCTTAAACTAGGATATTTACCTGTAATCATATTTAATTTTATTTTAAAAATGCGACAAATGTAATATACACATATATAGTAAAAAAGGTACAAAGCAATTATCATGACAATTGAAAATACCAAAGTAATAAATTTGAATATTAAGAAAGATAAACGTGTTTTAAATTTTAGCGACTTTCAAAAACAAGAAATGAAGTTTGATATCTCAAAACTTCAAGAGGCATATAATCAAATTGTTCAGATTAAAAAGTTTGAAGACGCAGGAGTAAGGCATTTTGGGGCTATATCATTAACTCAAATTCCTGGTGATCCAGAATCTATTAAAGGAAATAAAGCAAGAGGACTCTATTGGACTAAACCTGATAGATCCGGTAAAGAAGTAATGAGAGAAGGAATGATAAATGAGTCTGCGTATAGTGAATTTATTAAAGATTACGATAATACTTACTTTAAACATGTATATGATGTTTTGTCCTCTAAGTATAAATTAGGTAGGATGAGAATTTTACTTAAAGAACCGCGATCAACTTTAAGTTGGCATAGAGACCCAGAGCCTAGATTACATATACCCATTATTACCAACCCTGGCTGTATTATGGTTATAGACAATGTAGCTCAACACATGCCTGCAGATGGATCGGTCTGGATTACAAACAATACAAAATATCACAATGCCTTTAATGGTGGAGAAGAAAACAGAATACATCTTGTTGCATGTGTTTTAGATTACAAATTCAATTAATTTGAAAAATATATTTATTTCATCAGATCACGCCGGATTTAGATTAAAAGAAGACATAAAAAAACATCTTCAAATCAAAAAATTAAATTTTAAAGATCTCGGACCTACAAATGATGATAGTGTGGATTACCCTGATTATGCTCATAAATTGGCAAAAAAAGTCAAGGTTAGCAAAGATAACGTTGGAATCTTAGTATGTGGGTCAGGCACTGGAATGAATATTGCGGCAAATAAGCATAAAAATATACGTGCTGCACAGTGTTTTAGTGCAAAATCAACCAAATTATCCAGATTGCATAATGATGCAAACATCATTACATTAGGATCAAGATTAATAAGTAAAAAAAATGCTTTCAAATTTGTTAAAATTTTTTTAAATACTAAGTTTGATGGCGGTAGACACTTAAAAAGGATTAAAAAAATTTAGTTATGTCTAGTGAAAAAAATTATTTAAACGATAGTTATAAAAGTTTTTTTGAAGATAGTTTATCTGTAAAAGATCCAGAACTATATAAAGCTATTAAAGATGAATTAACTAGACAGCAACAACATATTGAGTTAATTGCCTCAGAAAATATAGTTTCACAAGCCGTCTTAGAGGCCCAGGGTTCTGTATTAACAAATAAATATGCTGAGGGCTATCCTGGAAAAAGATATTATAATGGATGTGAACATGTTGATGTCGCGGAAAATCTTGCAAATGAAAGATTAAAAAAATTATTTAGTTGTAAATTTGCAAATGCTCAACCTCACTCAGGAGCGCAAGCTAATGGCGCTGTATTCTTGGCTCTACTGAATCCAGGTGATACATTTATGGGTATGAGCTTAAATTCTGGTGGTCATATAACACATGGTCTAAAAATTTCTATGTCAGGTAAATGGTTTAATGCAATTAGTTATGATGTTGATAAAAAATCTGAACTAATAGACTACGATAATGTTGAAAAACTTGCACTAGAACACAAACCAAAATTAATAATTGCCGGCGGAAGTGCTTACTCAAGAGTAATAGATTTTAAAAGATTTAGAGAGATTGCTGATAAAGTTGGTGCTTATCTAATGGTTGATATGGCACATTTTTCTGGCCTTGTCGCTGGAAAAGGATATCCAAACCCATGTGATCATGCTCATGTTGTTACATCAACAACACATAAAGTTTTTAGAAGTGCAAGAGGCGGAATAATTTTAACTAACCATGAAGATCTTGCAAAGAAATTTAACACAGCGGTTTTTCCAGGATATCAAGGTGGTCCATTAATGCATGTCATTGCAGCTAAAGCTGCAGGTTTTCTTGAAGCCTTGCAACCTGAATTTAAAGATTACATAAAGTCAGTTTTAGCGAATGCAAAAATGTTAGCTGAAACCTTAAAAAATAATGGTTTTAAAATTTACTCTAATGGAACTGATACACATTTAATGTTAGTAGATTTAAGACCTTACAATGTTAAAGGTAATCTTGCTGCTGAAAGTCTTTCAAGAGCAAACATTACTTGTAACAAAAATGGAATTCCTTTTGATACTGAAAAGCCAATGATTACCTCAGGTATAAGATTAGGAACCCAAGCTGCTACTACTCGCGGCTTTGGTCTAAATGAATTTAAAACTGTTGGCGAATTAATTACAAAAACTTTAAAAGGTTTATCTGAAAATCCAAATGATAACAGCAAAGTAGAAAACGAAGTAAAAAATGAAGTTATTTCTTTAACTTCATCATTTCCGATATATAAGAACTTATAATTAATGATTTGTTCAATATGTAAAAAAGGGGAGACCTCTGTTGTCGACTCACGTCCTACAGAAGATGGAACAGCAATAAGAAGAAGAAGACTTTGTGTTTGTGGCGCACGTTTTACTACATTTGAGAGGGTTCAATTTAGAGAAATTATGGTGATTAAAAAAAATGGTAGAAAATCTGCGTTTGATAGAGATAAATTATCAAAATCAATTTATATAGCTTTAAAGAAACGTCCAATCGATACAGAAACTGCTGAAAAATTTATAAGTAAAATTTCAAGAACACTCGAAGAGCTTGGTCAAAGTGAAATATCAACAAATACTATTGGCACCATGGTTATGGAAGGCTTAAAGGAATTAGATCCTGTTGCATATGTTCGTTTTGCATCTGTTTATAGAAATTTCCGAGAAGAAAAAGATTTTGTACAATTCGTGGACAAGCTAGATGTCTACAAAAAAAGATAAATTTTCAACTAAAGATAAATTATATATGGAGATAGCCTTAAAACTGGCTATATCTCGATATGGTCATACAGGATCAAATCCTTCTGTTGGATGTGTGATTGTTAAAAACGATGAGATTATTTCTATTGGTCAAACATCAATAAATGGCAGACCCCATGCAGAGTTTAACGCAATTAAAAATTCAATAGATAATTTAAATGGATCAAAAATGTATGTGACTTTGGAACCATGCTGTCATTATGGTGTGACACCACCATGTACAAATTTAATTGTAAAATCTAAAATTTCAGAAGTAATTTATTCAGTTCCAGATGTTGACGTCAGAGTTAAGAATAAAAGCTTTAAAATTTTAAAATCTAAAAAAATTAAAGTAAGAAAAGGACTCTTAGAGAAAAAAGTTAAAAATTTTTACTCAACTTATTTTTTTAATAGAAAGAAAAAATTACCATATGTTACTGGTAAAATTGCTGTTTCGAAAAATAATCTGATTTATAGTAAATTGGATAAAAAAATTACCAATGCACGCGCTGATAAATTTACTCATTTATTAAGATTTAAAAATGATTCATTAATGATTTCATATAAAACTTTGAATAATGATAATCCAAAACTAAATTGCAGATTAAATGGATTAAACAAGTATTCACCAAAAAGAATTATTTTAGACAATAAACTTAATTCTAATATTAACAGTTTTATAATAAAATCAGCTAACAAATCTAATACTATAATTTTTTATAATGAAGCTGGCAATTCAAAAATTTTGAGTTTTAGAAAAAAGGGAATAAATTTGATCAATTCTAAAATTGATAACAAAGGGAGATTTGATTTCAAAATTTTATTAAAGAAATTATACAAGTTGAACTGTAGAAATTTATTAGTTGAGGGAGGTGATAAATTAACTAATTATCTTTTGAGAAATAAGACTTTCAATAGATTTTATTTATATGAAAGTAGTAAAAAACTCTCAAAAAAAACTGAATATCTATATTTTAATAATTTAAATTTGTTAAATCAGAAATATAAAAAAAGAGTTAATTTAAATCTAAATTTAGGAAAAAATAAAATAACATTGTATACAAATTAATATGTTTAATGGAATAATATATAATCAAGGTGTAATTAAGAAAATTGTCAAAAGACCCAAAGGAATTAATATATTTGTAAAAAGTAATCTTAAAGTATCTAAAAAAGATGTTGGATTATCAGTAGCCTGTGACGGTGTATGCTTAACTTTAATTTCTTATAAATCACAATTAATGGAATTTTATCTTTCAAAAGAGACAATAATTCGCTCTAAATTTAGATATTTAAAGAGTAAAGATGTAATCAATTTAGAGTTACCTTTAAAATATGGAACAAAAATATCAGGCCATATTTGTCAAGGTCATGTTGATACTGTCGCGAAAGTTTTAAGTATAAAAAAAATTGATAAATCTTTTATTTTTGATTTCGAAATACCCAAAAAAGAGAGAAAACATCTCGTTGAAAAAGCCTCTATTTGTGTAAATGGAATTTCACTTACAATTTCAAAAATTACAAAAAAAGGTTTTCAGATTTGGATAATCCCACATACTTATAAAGAAACTAATTTATCTAAACTCAACAAATATAGTTTAGTAAATATTGAGATAGATATCTTGTCTAAATACGTTAAAAATTATTTTTATGAAAAAAAATAATTTTGCACCCATAGAAACAATTATAAATGTTGCTAAAAGGGGAGGTATGTTCATATTAGTTGATGATGAAAAAAGAGAAAACGAAGGTGATTTGGTAATATCATCATCAGACTCAACTGCAAAAAATATTAATTTCATGGCAAAGCATGGTCGTGGTTTGATTTGTTTGGCACTGGATAGTTTGCAAGCTAAAAGATTAAATTTATCCTTAATGTCACCTGTAAATCAATCAAGAAACAAAACAGCTTTTACAATTTCCATAGAAGCAAAAAAGGGGATTACAACGGGTATATCTGCCAAAGATAGAGCCAAAACAATTAAGATTGCTTCAAAAAAAAAAGTTAACAAAAAAGAAATAGTATCACCTGGGCATGTTTTTCCAATTATTGCTAAAGATGGGGGAGTTCTTGTTAGAGCAGGTCATACGGAAGCTTCTGTTGATATATCAAAACTAGCAAAAAAAAATAATTCAGCAGTCATTTGTGAGATTATGAATGAAAATGGTACAATGGCAAAAGGCCAGGACCTGTTTAATTTTGCAGAAAAACATAAGCTTAAAATTGGTAAAATAGAAGATTTAATAGCTTATAGATTAAAAAAAGAAAAACTTATTAAGTTAAAAAAGCAAAGCCAAATAAAAGTAAAAAACCAAAAATTTAAAATTAGAATATATGAAAATTTATTAGACGGAGCGGAACATTTTGCTCTTATAAAAGGTAAGATCAAAAGGGGTATTACACCAAGAGTTAGAGTAATTTCATCCAATATCGTTCAAAATTATTTAATAAATCAAAAGTTGCCAAATTCATTTAATAAAACTTTGAATTATTTTAAAAAATACCAAAATTGTGTTTTAGTGTTTATTAAAGACTTAAATTTAAGTTCAGTATCTCAGACTTTAAAGAAATATAAGAATAAAGAATTTATCAAAAAAGGAAATGATAAATCAATCAAAAATTATGGAATTGGAGCTCAAATAATTAAAGATCTTAAAATTAAAAATATGATATTAATTACAAGATCTTTAAAAAAAGTTATTGGACTTGATGGTTATGGAATTAAAATTAAAAAACAAGAATTGATATAATGAAAAAAAAAATTCTAATTGTTTTAGCTAATTATTATAAAGATATTAGTGAAGGATTATTAAAAAGTGCTTTAAAAAATATACCTAGATTATGCCAAGTAAAGATTATTAGAGTTCCCGGTGTTTTTGAGATACCAGTTACAATATCAAAAAATTTAAATAAATTTGATGCTTTTTTGGCTTTAGGTTGTGTTATCAAGGGTCAAACACCTCATTTTGATTTTATTTCACAAGCAACAACTAATGCCATAATGGATATATCTATAAGTCAAAAAAAACCTGTTGGTAATGGTATTATTACTTGTTTAAATATGAAGCAAGCAAAAGCAAGAAAAAGTAAAGGTGCCGAAGCTGCAAATGCAGTATTTGCAATATTAACACAGAAATGAAGACACATTTTAAAACAAAAAATAATCCTAGAGTAATCATTATTCAAAAACTTTATGGTAAGTTTTATAATGAGGATAATGACTTAGATTTTCCAAAACACAGGTTTAAAAAATTTATTAAAGATATTGTTTTGGGTACTATAGAGAGAAATGATCTTATTTTAGAGGAGTTAAATAGCAAACTTGGAGATCAGTTTATTTTTAAGAAACTAGATAAAATTTTCCAAACTATACTTAAAGCCGCAACTTATGAGTTTATGTATAAACCAAACTTATCAATCAACATTATTATCAAAGAATATCTGAATTCTTCTAATTTTTTTCTTGAAGACTCTCAAACAAAATATCTAAATGCTTTACTAGATAATTTAGGTAAAAAATTGAGATCTAAAAATGCATGAATTTGAAATAGTAGATAAATTTTTTTATAAATTATCTAAACAAAATGTTTCTGCTCTTGGTTTAAATGATGATGTTTTTTTTGATAATAAGAAAAAAACTGTAATTTCTGTTGATACTTATAACATAAATACACATTTCCTAGATTTTAAATCTCCTGATCTAGTAATAAAAAAAATTTTGAGATCATCAATATCAGATTTAATTTGTAAGGGTGTTAAACCAAAATTCTATTTTATTTCAGGATCTGGTAATAAGAAGAATTTTACAAAAAAAAATTTATTAAAGATTTCAAAATCACTAAAAAAAGAACAAGAAAAATACAATATAAGTTTATGTGGAGGTGATACAACTTTTTCGAATAAGTTAAGTTTTACAATCATTTCATTAGGTTATTCAAATAATATAGTTTATAGAAACAAATCTAGATTAAACGATGATATTTATGTAACCGGAAATTTGGGTGATAGTTTTATTGGTCTTCAAATACTTAAAGGTAAAATCAAAGTTAATAATAAGATGTCTAAATTTTTTGTTAAAAAATATTATGAACCTGATCTCCAAATAAAACTTGTAAATAATCTTTTAAAATTAGCAAATACTTCTATTGATATATCAGATGGACTGATTGATGATTTAAAAAAGATGATCAATAGACAAAATTTTTCTTTTCAAATTTTTGAAGAAAAAATACCCGTTTCAAAAAATCTTAAACAATTGATTAAGACTAAGAAATTTAAAAAAATTAATGTTACATCCAGAGGTGATGACTACCAGATACTTTTTACAGCTAATCCTATAAAATCAAGAATCATTAAAAAAATATCAAATATTGCGGGTATCAAAATTACTAAAATTGGTAAAATTATATCCGGTAAAAATAGATCTAAGATTATCAATCTAAAAAATAAGCAAATTAAGGCTAAAATTAAAGGTTATACGCACCAATTCTGAAAGTTAATCATTGTCTTTTTCATCTTTTTTTGTATTGTCCGGGCTTAAAAATTTAACAATCAACAACTTAAGGTTTATATGAGTACAACAGCAGAAACTATCTTATTATATACAATTTTAGCAGGTTTATTATCTATTGTTTACGGATTTTTAACTGGAAAAAATATTCTTAATTCAAGTGCAGGGAATTCAAAAATGCAAGATATTGCCTCAGCTATTCAAATTGGAGCAAAAGCATACCTAGCAAGACAATATAAAACTATAGCTATTGTTGGGGTTGTTGTTTTAGTAATTGTTAGTATTGCTTTTAGTCCACTTGTTGGTCTTGGTTATTTAATTGGTGCAGCTTTGTCTGGTATAGCTGGTTATGTAGGAATGTTAGTTTCAGTAGAGGCCAATGTTAGAACTGCTGAAGCGTCAAGAAAAGGTTTAGCTGAAGGGCTGTCTGTTGCATTTAAATCTGGTGCTGTCACAGGTATGTTAGTTGCTGGTCTAGCTCTATTAGCAATTGCAGTTTATTATTTTTTATTGCTAAATTTTGAAGTTGATGAAAGAGAAATAGTCAATGCTCTTGTTGCATTAGGTTTTGGTGCATCTTTAATTTCAATTTTTGCAAGATTAGGTGGTGGAATTTTTACAAAAGGTGCTGATGTTGGTGCCGATCTAGTTGGTAAAGTAGAAGCAGGTATACCCGAAGATGATCCTAGAAATCCTGCAGTAATTGCTGATAATGTTGGAGATAATGTTGGAGATTGTGCAGGAATGGCTGCTGATTTATTTGAAACTTATGCAGTTACAATCGTCGCGACAATGGTTTTATCCTCAATTTTCTTTGTTGGAGATTTAAATATGATGGTTTATCCTTTAACGATTGGTGCCGCATGTTTAATTACATCAATTATTGGAACTTTCTTTGTTAAACTTGGAAGAAATAATAATGTGATGAACGCACTATATAAAGGCTTTATAGTATCTGCAGTAGCATCATTATTAATTCTTTGGCCTGTTACTGATCATGTAATTGGTTTTTCAAATGAATACACAGTAAATGGCAAAACCTTTAATGGTAAAGATTTATATTATTGTGGAGTGATTGGTCTTGTAATTACAGGTTTATTAATATGGATAACTGAATATTATACTGGAACTAGTTATAGACCGGTTAAATCAGTTGCTTTATCATCTACAACAGGTCATGGAACTAATGTAATTCAAGGATTAGCCGTATCTATGGAAGCGACTGCAATTCCAGCCATAATTATCGTTGCAGGTATTTTAATTACCAATTCGATTGCTGGACTTTTTGGAATTGCAATTGCTGTCACAACAATGTTGGCTCTTGCTGGAATGGTTGTAGCACTAGATGCATATGGACCAGTAACAGATAATGCAGGTGGTATTGCTGAAATGTCAAATCTTGATAAAAAAGTAAGAAAAACTACCGATGCATTAGATGCTGTTGGAAATACTACAAAAGCTGTAACCAAAGGTTATGCAATTGGTTCGGCAGGTTTAGGTGCATTAGTTTTATTTGCTGCTTATACAGAAGACATCAAACATTTTTCAAAAGAAGCAGGATCTGCATTAGAAGGTATAGTAGTAACTTTTGATTTATCAAATCCTTATGTTGTTGTTGGGTTGTTAATTGGAGGAATGTTACCGTACTTATTTGGATCAATGGGAATGCAGGCTGTAGGTAGAGCAGGTGGTGCTGTAGTTGTTGAAGTGAGAAGGCAATTTAAAAAATATCCAGGTATTATGAAAAGAAAACAAAAACCTGATTACGCTAAATTAGTAGATTTATTAACAGTCGCTGCAATTAAAGAAATGATTATACCATCTCTCTTACCAGTTCTTTCACCAGTAGTTTTGTATTTTATAATTCTTTCTATTGGAGGACAAGTCGCTGCTCTAGCTTCAGTTGGCGCTATGTTACTTGGAGTAATTATTACAGGTCTTTTTGTTGCGGTATCAATGACTGCTGGCGGTGGAGCTTGGGATAATGCAAAAAAGTTTATTGAAGATGGAAATCATGGTGGCAAAGGATCAGAAGCACATAAAGCAGCTGTCACTGGGGATACAGTAGGGGATCCTTATAAAGATACAGCAGGTCCAGCTGTTAATCCAATGATTAAGATTACGAATATAGTTGCTTTATTATTATTAGCAGTTATTGCCGGATAACAATCATTTTCCTAATGATCCTCTTTTTTTACCAAGAGGATCATTTAATTTTGTCCTAATTCCAGATAAGGCTCTATATATAAATGATTGTCTTCCTAAAGACTCATCTGAAACCTTTTTAGAAAATTCATATTGTTTAAGATCATCTTTATTTAAAAATTCTTTATTTATCAGTATTCCTTTATTATTAATTTCTAATAATAAAACATTGTTAGTTATTAATTTTTTTTTCCCAAGCTTAAGTAGTTTTGAATTCGACGTCTTTCTTTCTAAATAGATTAGTATATCATCATCAAAATAACTAGTTGTAGAGGGTGGACCTAATAAACTTCTTATTTGATTAATATTAGTTTCATTTATAAATATTTCTTTGCTCTTAGCCTCTAAATTATGAATACCATGATGATTAACAATTTTATTCAATTTACAACTACTTAAGAAAATTGTTAAAATGATTAAAATAATTTTCATGAGATGGATTACATATATTTTTATAACAAATTGATACAATTAACTACTAATAAAACACTGTATAAAAGTCTTAATAAACAGGATAGTTTTAATGATAGGTTACTTCTTTTATTATTTCATTTTGCTTTTTTTTTAAAAGTTTTTAAATCTAAAGAAAATGAAAAAAAATTACAAGAAATCTATGATTTTAATTTCAGACAATTAGAACTAAGCATAAGAGAAATTGGATATGGTGATCAATCTATAAATAAAAAAATGAAAGACTATATTAATGTTTTTCATGCTATTGTTTCTGACATACATTTTTGGGAAAATTTAGAGGATAAAAAAAAGAAAGAAATTATCTCTAAATTTTTGGAAAATTTTAATAATATTGAGGAATTAGTTGATTATTTCAATAATTACTATTTAAATTTATCAAAAAATACTTTGAATTCTTATTTAAAAAGTGTAATTAACTCTTAATTATGGCAGTTCCAAAACGTAAACAAACTCCTTCAAGAACAGGAATGAGAAGAGCCAAAAATATGAAATTTTCGGCTAAAAATGTTGTTGAGGATAAAAAGTCAGGTGAATACAGATTATCTCACCATTTAGATTTGAAAACCGGTATGTATAAAGGCCGTCAAGTTATAGACCCTAAAGATTAAATAATCTAATATTTAGCAATGGCTGATTTGATTAAAATTGCAATAGATGCAATGGGCGGAGATAATTCTCCAAAAAAAATTATCGATGGTATAATTCACAATCACAAAAAGAGTAAGGTAAACTTTTTCAAAATTTTTGGTGATAAAAATAAAATTATTTCATTACTTGAAGGTAAAATTGAGAATCAATATTATGAGATAATTCATACAGAAAATTTTGTATTAAGTACTGACAGTCCTTTAGAAGCAGCAAAAAAAGGTAAAGACACAAGTATGTGGTTAGCTATAGAGAGTGTAAAAAAAAAGGAAACCGATATAGTTATATCTGCAGGTAACACAGGGGCATTATTAGTGATTGCAAAATTAAATCTTAAGATGATTAAAGATATTGATAAGCCTGCTTTATCAGCATTATGGCCTAATAAAAACGGAATGAGTGTAGTTTTAGATTTGGGTGCCAATATTGAATGCAGCTCTAAAAATTTATTTGATTTTTCAATTATGGGCGCATCTCTTTTCACATCTTTATACCCAGACAAAAAACCAAATATAGGTTTATTAAATATAGGTTCGGAAGAACTTAAAGGAAATGAGACAATTAAAGAAACTTTTAAAATATTGAGTAATAAAAAATCAGATAATTATAATTTTGCTGGATATATAGAAGGCAACCAAATTATGGATGGAAAAATAAATGTAATAATTTCAGACGGATTTACTGGAAATATAGCGCTAAAAACAGCAGAGGGGACTGCAAATTTTATTGTTAAAGAATTAAAAAAAGCAACGACCGGTTCAATTATAGGAAAAATCTCCTCAATATTAAATTATTATAATCTTAAAAAATTTAAAAATCGACTAGATCCAAGACTATATAATGGTGCCATTTTTTTAGGTTTAGACTCTCCAGTTGTAAAAAGTCATGGTGGTACAGATTTTATAGGCTTCTCGAATTCTTTAGATGTTTGTAATAAGATTGTTAAAGGAAATTTAATAGAAAAAATTAAATACAACATTTAAAAATGAGAATAAATTTAACTAAAAAGGACTTAATCAACCAAATTTATATGCAATTAGGTTTTTCAAAATTAGTATCTGAAAATTTAATTAATGATTTTTTATCAACAGTAATTCAAAATTTGAAAGATGAAAAAAAACTCAAATTATCAGGGTTTGGAACTTTTTCTATAAGATTAAAGAAATCTAGAGTTGGCAGAAATCCCAAAACTAAGGAATCTAAAGTTATTTCGAGTAGAGATGTTGTTCTTTTTAAACCTTCAAAAGAATTTAAGGAATTTATTAATAAAAGAAATGACTGATAAATCTGAGAGTGCTTATAAAACGATAGGGGAAGTGGCTGAAATTCTAGAACTAAAGTCAAAAAAAAAAGGAGTTTTTTCTACCCACACCATTCGATTTTGGGAAACACAATTTAAACAAGTTAAACCAAAATTATTAAATTCTAATAGAAGATATTATGATAAAAAAACTATAGATATTCTAAAAAAGATAAAATTTCTTCTTAAAGACCAAGGCATGACCATTAATGGGGTTAAAAAAATCTTAGATAAAGCAAATAATAACGATTCTTTAAATCTTGACGAAATTTCAAATAATTCTATAAGAACGAACAGTTTTAAAAATAAAATTTTAAAGATTTCTAAAATTGTTAAAAATTTAAAAAATTATAAGTAATGGCAAAAAAAACACACGTAAAAGTAAGATTAGTTCCTGAAAGTAAACCTGACAGTCCATTTTTTTATTATGTAAAAAAACCAGCAGGTGGAGAAAAAGCAAAGGTTAAACTATCAGCACGTAAATACAATCCAAGCTCTAGAAAACACGAAGTTTTTGTTGAAAAAAAACTCCCCCCTCACAGTAAATAGTTATTTTTTTTTAAAATTTCTTTTTTCGTAATCAATATAGGACCAAATCATATTTTTCCATATCCGATTAGTAATCTTAGGATCTATTTTATTTGCAATAGATTTTTTTCTTATATTTTTTAAAATTATTCTAATTCTTTTATTATCAATAATTTCTTTTTTTTTATCCTTTAGTTTTAAAACATGATTTACAAGATTAGTTCTTTGTTTTATTAGTTTGATAAATAAATTATCTAATTTATCTAACTTCAATCTTATTTTATTAAGTTTTTTTCTTTTTAAAGGCGACATTTATATATTTGGATAATATAAAAATTAATATATTTATTCCCACATGTATACAACAAATACAAAAATAAATAATCAGTTATCGATTTGGTTAATTGTGATGTTTTGGATTATATCTTTTATGATAATAGTTGGTGGCTTAACAAGACTTACCGATTCAGGCCTTTCAATAACCGAATGGGAATTATTTTCTGGCTTTTTTCCACCTCTTAATCAAGATGATTGGATTGTTTATTTTAATCTTTATAAACAGATACCTGAATTTAAGTTACAAAACTACAATATGACTTTGAGTGAGTTCAAAATTATTTTTTGGTGGGAGTGGGCTCATAGATTTCTTGGTAGATTGATTGGTCTCGGATTTTTGATCCCATTAATTTATTTTTCTTTCAAGATAAAGTTAACTAAATTATTTAATCTATATTTCATTTTTTTATTGATATGTTTTCAAGGTTTTATTGGTTGGTATATGGTCAGTAGTGGATTAGTTGATAGAGTAGATGTAAGTCATTTTAGGTTATCTGTGCATTTGCTAATTGCTTTTCTAATTTTATCTTTAATTTATTGGAATTATTTAAGGATTAACATATCAAGAAACATAACAAAAAAAGTAAATGCACTTGTTCCTTTGTTGTTCTTAATTCTAATTTTTTTACAAATTTCAATTGGTGCCTTTGTTTCTGGTATGGATGCTGGAAAAATCTATAATTCTTGGCCATTGATGGGTAATTCATATTTCCCAGACGATAACAAGGTTAATAATCTTTTTGAAGTTTCAGCTTTTAGCGATCCTTCCTTAGTTCAATTCATACATCGCAATCTAGCTTACTTGATAGGAATTTTTTACATTTTGATATTCTATAAGATTTATAAAAATAAGATGTATGAATTATATAAATCCGTAAACTATTTAGGAATTTTTATTATTTTACAAATTATATTGGGTATTTATACTGTATTATATGGTGCGCAGATATATATCGCATCCATGCACCAAATAAGTTCAATTTTTTTAGTTAGTACGAGTATTTATTTTTTTTATTTAAATACAAAAACTAACTAACAGCTTTTAAATTACCTTTTGAGGACTTATTTAAAGCTTGATCTAAATCATCAATTATATCATCAATGTGTTCAATACCTATACAAAGTCTAACATAACTTTGGGTCACACCTGATGCTGCTAATTCTTTTTCATTTAATTGACTATGAGTAGTGCTAGCAGGGTGTATAGCTAAACTTCTTGCGTCACCAATGTTAGCTACATGGTAAAACATTTTCAATGACTCAATAAACTTTTTACCAGCATCAATACCACCTTTAAGTTCAATACCAACCATCGGACCATTTCCACCTTTAAGATACTGTTTAGCTCTATTGGCAATTTCCTTTGAGTGTTCGGTTGAATATATAACTTTAGTAACTTCTTTGTGTTTTTTTAAGAAATTAACTACTTTTTCGGCATTTTCACAATGTTGTTTCATTCTTAGTGCTACGGTTTCAAGACCTTGAATAATTGCAAAGGCATTATCTGGTGCCAAAGCAGAACCTAAATCTCTAAGCAAACAAACTCTTGCCCTGACAGCAAAAGGCACGTTTGCTCCTGTTAGTTCAGGCACAGCTTTTCCCCAAACTACACCCCCATAACTCGCATCAGGCTCATTAAATAAAGGTTGTCTCTTGGGATTAGCAGTCCAGTCAAAGTTACCACTATCAACTATACTTCCAGCAATAGCAGTTCCATGTCCCCCAATATATTTTGTTAGCGAATGTACAACAACCGCAGCACCGTGTTCTATTGGTTTGCATATGACTGGTGAAGCAGTATTATCCATTATTAAAGGAATATTATATTTTCTTCCAATATCAGAAACTTCTTTAATAGGGAATACTCTCAAATATGGATTAGGTAATGTTTCTCCATAAAAAGCTCTGGTTTTATCATCTATAGCTTTTTCAAAGTTTTTAGGATCACTCGGATCAGCATATCTTACTTCTATTCCTAGCTTACTTAATGTGTGAGTGAACAATGAAACTGTACCACCATAAAGATCTGTGGAACTAACAATATTATCACCTGATTGAGCAACATTTAGAACTGCAAAACTTGAAGCTGTTTGTCCAGATGAAACTGTTACACACGCTAATCCTCCCTCGAGTGCTGCAATTCTTTTTTCTAAAACATCATTAGTAGGATTCATTATCCTTGTGTAGATATTTCCAAATTCCTTTAACGCGAACAAATTTGCTGCATGCTCAGTACTTTTAAATTGATATGATGTTGTTCTATAAATTGGCACAGCAACAGCATTAGTTGTTGGGTCACTTCTGTAATCACCGCCATGTATGGCAATGGTTTCAGGATTATTTCTTTTTTTATTCATTTTACTCCTTTTTTAGTGCTTTAGCATTATGCCAGGCGCACAATATAGTTCAAATACCTACCGATTTTGTATGAAAATTTCCTTTTTAGCTGTAAGCCCGCAATAGGAACAAATCGGCAATATCAATATAACAAAAAAAAGGCTTAAAACAATATAAATATCAATTTGACTTTGATCCTATTAATAGTATTAATCCTGGCAAAATGACTAAATTCCTTAAAAAAGATCAATTGACATCAAATTGGTATGAAATAGACGCTAAAAACGCTGTGGTTGGAAGACTAGCGACTGTTATATCAAAAATTATTAGAGGAAAAAATAAAACAACTTTTACACCACACATGGATGATGGAGATTTTGTAGTTGTAAAAAATATCGAACAAATCAAATTCACAGGAAATAAGTTTCAAAACAAAAAATATTACAGACATACAGGTCATCCTGGTGGAATAAAAGAAACTACACCAGAGAAACTATCTGAAAAAAAACCAGGTGAGGCTTTAAAACTTGCAGTAAAAAGAATGCTACCGGGTGGAGTGCTTGGAAAAAAACAACTTACTAAATTGAAAATTTATGTAGGAAATGATCATCCTCACTCAGCACAAAATCCTCAAGTTATTCAATTAGATAAACTAAACTCCAAAAATATAGCAAGAAATTAAAATGGAAAATACTCAACCATCAGCTAAAGCCCCAAAAATCAAATTAGATTTTAAAGATAGTAAGTATGCCACTGGAAGAAGAAAAACTTCAATAGCCAAAGTTTGGTTAAAAAAAGGTTCGGGTAAAATTTATGTAAATGGTAAACTTTTTAGCGATTATTTTTCAAGTGATAATCATAAAATGCAAATAGTAAGACCTTTTGAGCTCATAAATCAGGCAACAGAATATGACGTGAAGTGTAGTGTAAAGGGTGGAGGTCCAACAGGACAAGCAGGAGCAATGGTGCATGGTATTTCAAAAGCTTTAGTTTTATTTGACGAAAAGTTGAAATCAACACTTAAAACCGAAAAATTGACCACTAGAGACTCCAGATCAGTTGAAAGAAAAAAACCTGGACGTAAAAAAGCTAGAAGAAGCTTTCAATTTTCTAAAAGATAATTCTTTTTTAACTTTTAACTGTTATAATATAAAATGCCTAAGCTTAATGTACTAATTGCTGGATCAACTGGTTATATCGGTATTCAATTAATTAAATTATTAATTAAACACAAGAGTATCAATATAAAATATCTATGTGGTAATTCCTCTGTTGGAAAAAAAATCTCATCTTACGATGACTCATTGAAGTTAAAAAAGTTACCAAGAATTACAAAATATAATAAGAAATACTTAGATAATGTTGACATTATATTTACTGCTCTGCCGAATGGAGAAGCTCAAACTATTTCAAAAGATTTACTAAAAAAAAATACATTAATTGATTTAGCTGCAGATTTTAGACTAAAAAAAGGTTCTGATTATTTAAAATGGTATAAACAAAAACATAAGGCTTTAACTAATATAAAAAAAAGTATCTATGCTTTACCTGAAATAACAGGAAAATTAGTTAAAAAATTTAGTATTATTGGATGTCCGGGTTGTTACCCTACATCAATACTTTTACCACTTATTCCATTAGTTAAAAAAAAATCGATTAAGTTAAAGAATATAATTATAGACTCTAAATCTGGATATTCTGGAGCTGGTAGAGGAGTACATAAAAAATTTAAAAACAAAAATTTACACGAATCTCTCAGTGCATATGGTGTAGGGTTTCATAGACATAATTCGGAAATTGATCAAGAATTAAAAAATAACGCTTCTTCAAAAATCAATTTTACTTTTACACCCCATATTATTCCAATGTTTAGAGGTATATTAAGCACAATCTATTTGGATTTAAAACCAGGTATTACTTTAAATAAAGTACAAAATATTTTGAAAATATTTCATAAAAAGAATAAGTTTGTAAAGATAAAGAATGTTAACTCTTTTTTGAGCACAAATGACGTTATGAATACTAATTTTTGCTTTATTTCAGTCTGCGAAACTAAATTTAAAGATAAGATAGTAATTTTATCAGTCATTGACAATCTTATCAAGGGAGGTGCAGGTCAAGCAGTTCAAAATATGAATTTGAAATTTGGTTATAAAGTTAGTGAGGGATTATTATGAAAAAATTGCCATTATTAATTTTGTTTGTAGTTATTTCTTGTGCCCCTGTTCAAACAGAGAAAGAGATTAACTTTTCAAAAGATCTAACTTTTGAAGAATTTAAATCAAATTTAAAAGTTTACGTAAATAATAGTGATTACCCTAATATAGATGAATAAAATAGTTAACATCGCAATTGTTGGTTTGGGCCAAGTAGGTATTTATCTTTACAATGAATTAAGGCTAAAAAAAAAAGAAATAGAAGTTAAAACAGGAAAAAAAATAAATATTGTTGCTATATCTGCAAAAAATAGAAATAAAAAGAGGAAGTATAATATTAATAAAAAAATTTTTTATACAAATCCCCTTAAAATTTTAAAAGAAAAGAAAATAGATATTTTATTTGAATCTATTGGTCAATCTGACGGAATTTCAAAAAAAATTGTTGTGATGGCGTTAAAAAATAGAATTAATGTTATTACACCAAATAAAGCCTTAATTGCAAAACATGGTAATGAATTAGCTAAATTGGCAGAGAAGAATAATGTAAATTTAGAATTTGAAGCCTCTGTTGCTGGAGGAATTCCAATACTTAGAACAATTAAAGAGGGTTTAGCTACAAACAAGATAAAGAAAGTCTATGGAATTTTAAATGGAACAACTAATTATATTTTAACAGAGATGGAAAATTCAAACGAAACTTTTGATAAAGTCTTAAAAAAAGCTCAAGAACTCGGTTATGCTGAACCAGGTAATCCTAAATTAGATCTAAATGGATTTGATGCATTTGCAAAAGTAAGGATTTTATCAGCTCTTGCATTTAATAATCAAATTTCACATCATAAATCTATAATGGAAGGTATAGAAAATATTGATTTAAAAGATATTAAAATTGCAAATCAATTAAATCTCAGAATTAAGTTACTTGGCATATGTGAAATGATAAATAATCGTTTATTTGAAACTGTTCATCCGTGTTTAGTTAGTAAAGACACATACATAGGTAATGTAAATGGTGTTATGAATGCTGTTATAACGGAGGGGAAGCCCGTTGGGGAAAGTATACTTCAAGGGGAGGGTGCAGGACCAGGACCCACTTCATCTTCATTATTATCTGATTTATTGTCTATTCTTAGAGGAAATATAAAATACCCCTTTGGAATTTCCTCAAATAAAAGAAAAGTTGTAAAGGCCTTTAATAACGATGATTATTCAAATTCACTATATTTAAGATTTGAAGTTAAAGACAAGCAAGGTGTCCTCTCTTCTATAACAAATCGACTAGCCAAATATAAGATATCTGTAAAAAGAATAATACAAACTCCTGATAAAGAGAGAAATTCAGCAACTATTGTTATTATTACACATAAAACATCAGAAAAAAATGCAAGAAATTGTTTATCGATATTCAGAAAAAATAAGAATATTCTAAAATTTCCAACATTAATAAGACTGTATAGTTAATGGAAATTTATATAAAACTTTTTGAGGTTTTATTTCCTGTTTTTTTTGTAGTTGGTATTGGCTATTACTTAGGTAAAAAAAATCCTAAAATAGATACTACGTTTATCACTAATTTTGCAGCCAATGTAGGTACCCCAGCAATGATAATTTATGCTTTAAACCCGGTAAATATCTCATTTGATATTTTCATCAATTATTTTTGGTATTATGCAATAGCTATTTTAGGATTTATGATTATTGGAACAATCATATTATATCTTTTAAATACTAAAGATATTATAAGAGAACTTCCTCCATTAACAATGCCCAATACTGGTAATATGGGGTTGCCAATATGTTTATTTGCTTATGGTTCACAAGGTCTAGGAGTTTCTGCAGCCATTTCTGCTTTAATAATCTTGTGTCACTTCACATTAGGTGTATTTTTGGCTGATAGAAAATTTAGTCTACAAGTTATAATTAAAAGCCCACCATTTTATGCAATCATTGTTGCGGTTTTTCTACTTTATTATGATTTAGAACTACCTGGCTTTGTTGAAAATACGACTTTTCTTTTAATGTATGCAACAATTTTTTTAATCTTAATGTCGTTAGGAATTGCATTAACAAGACTGAAGGTTTTTTCGTTAAATAAAGCTATATTTTCTTCAATAGGACGTGTAATTGCAGGACCTATTATAGGATATTTATTAATCTTATATTTTAATCTAGAGGGATTTGCTGCTGGAGTTTTATTAATACAATGTTCAATGCCTAGCGCTGTTCTTAATTATCTTGTTGCATCAATATATTCACCAAAAAAAATAGTTGATAGCGTTGCTAGTACTATAGTTGTTTCAACTTTAATGTCCTTTATAACTATTCCAATTGTTGTATTCTTTGCTTTAAAATACTTTAATTAATCTATATCCTTTAAGTTCATGAAGGCTATAACTTTTAATCTTTTAGCATGGGTAATGCTTCCAATTATGGATGGATTTGCCAAATACTTAAGTGCAGATCTTCCTGTTTTGCAAATTACATGGGCAAGATATTTTTTTACAGTTGTGTTTACTCTTCCAATTATGTTTTTCTTTTTTAGAGAAAATCTTGTTTGGACTGATAAACCAAAATTACAATTCATAAGAGGTCTAATTCTTTTAACAGCTAATATCTGTTTTTTTTATGCAATCTCAGTAATTTCTTTAGCAAAAGCATTAACTCTAGCTTTTGTTGCACCTTTAATTGTTACAGCTTTTTCTCCAATTTTTTTAGGAGAAAAGGTAGGTTTTAGAAGATGGTCTGCTGTAATTATTGGATTTATAGGTTCATTAGTGGTTATAAGACCTGGACTTGTGGAAATTAACTTAGCAAGTATAGCAGCTCTTGGAACTGGAATAATGTATGGTTTCTATTTAATTATTACTCGTAAATTAAGTACTTCAGACAACCCTTTATTAACTCTATTGTTAACAGGTGTAGTAGGGGCCATAATCGTTTCTTTAGTAATGCCTTTTGTTTGGGTTAAGCCTACTTTAAATCAGTGGTCTATGATGGCTGCAATTGGCATATTTGCCTGTATAGGGCATTTATTTTTAATATTATCTCTCAAATATGCTGATGCCTCTAAATTAGCTCCATTTAGCTATTTTGAGATCATTACAAACATTATTATAGGTTATTATTTCTTTAGTGATTTTCCAGATAATTGGACTTTCTTAGGATTATTTATTATTGTATTAAGTGGTATCTATATTTCTAGGAGAGAGAACATAGTTAAAAAGGCTAAATAATAGGTATTATTTATTTACTAATACTTAAAGTATTACTTTAATTATACTATGTAAAGTATTGTATTTATTAGATATTTATATAATATAAATTTTTATAGTAATTTAACTAAAACTAATTTTATTTAATTAAAAAAAAATTATTTTTAGCTTAATTGGTAAAATTTGTGCCCAAATCTTAAAAATATTAAATTATCATTTAAAATTAAGGCTTTTTGAACATCAGGAAAATTAAAATCATGAATAAATAGGGTAGTCTAAAAGCGTTGATATAGTTGAATAGTAGAGCGATGCAATAATTGAATATGCCTTTTAAACGTCCATAGAGGGGTTAATTTTTAGTGCAGGCTTATATTTAGTACAACTGAAGGGTGAATTCAACTATTTTGCTATTACAAGACTAAAATCATTAAAAAACCCTGATTTTACTAACTTTTTTAAGGCAAAAAAGGGGTAAAATAACCCTAAATAGGTGCTTTTTCAGATCTTAGTAATTTAAGCTTTTTCCTGGTTCCACCTATTCCAGAGTAACCTCCAAGCCTTCCATCTGACCTAATTACCCTATGACAAGGTATTTTAGGGGCATATGGGTTTTTAGCACAGGCATTAGCTACAGCTCTAGCAGATTTGGGACTTTTTATGCCAATAGCCACCTGTTTGTAGGTTTTTACCTTACCTTTTTGAATGTTTTTAAGATATTTCCAAACCTTTAATTGAAATTTTGTACCTTTAAGTATCATTATTGTTGAAAAACCCCTGTTTCCTTGCACTTTTAAGGGTGCAAAGAACAGTTGTTTTGGCACGTCGTTGATGCGCTACCGCCATGCCTCCCGCTCCACATGTTCAGCGATGCTTTGTGAAGCTTTCTGCCCCCTGGAATTGTACCTCTCGGTTTTTCTCCAATTGGCCAGTTAAGAGTTGCCTCTTAATTCGTATTAAACATAACAAATACTGATTTTTAAATGTATCACTTTATAGGTGATTCTATTATTTTCTCATTTCCTTGTGAATAGTGGGGATAAATCAAGCTTTAAAAAGTAATATAAAATAGCTTAAGAAAAATAAAATAGCCATTATACTTAAAAAAATAGTGTTAATGCTTTTCCCAGTATTTTTATATTGAATTAAACTCAAAATAGTAAAACCAATTGAGCTGATCAAAAACCATACTGCTGGAATTTCTCCATCAATTGAACCCATAAGTTTTAATTTAAACTATTGACATTAGAAATCACTTGATATATTACTAATGATAATTAATTGTTATCAATAGTAATAATATGAGTGAGTTAACAACAGACCTAAAAACATTATATGAGGCAACATTAAATAACCTCAAAAGCTCTAAGGCAAATAACACTTTGAGAGCTTATAAATCTGATTTCAAAGACTTTGGAGCATTTTGTGCAAAACATGGCTTAAATTCATTGCCAACTGAACCAAAAATAGTTTCCTTGTACCTTACCCATCTATCTAAAAACTCAAAAATAAGCACTTTAAGAAGAAGACTGGTATCAATAAGCATGGTTCATAAACTTAAAGGGCATTATTTGGATACCAAACATCCGATCATAGTTGAAAATTTAATGGGTATAAGAAGAGTTAAAGGAAGCATTCAGAGAGGTAAAAAACCTATATTAATCAATCATTTAAAATTAATTATTAATGTAATAAATGAACAAAAAAATAACGAACTTAAAAAACTTAGAGACAAATCAATAATACTAATTGGCTTTGGAGGTGGATTTAGGAGAACAGAACTTATTTCTATTGATTATGAGGATTTAGAATTTGTACCGGAGGGCCTTAAAATCTCTATTAAAAGATCTAAAACAGATCAATTTGGTGAGGGAATGATCAAGGGACTACCCTACTTTACCAATCAAATTTACTGTCCAGTATCAAATTTAAAAAAATGGTTAGAGGTTTCTCAAATTAAATCTGGACCTATTTTTAGAAGATTTTCCAAAGGTTCATCATTAACTAATGAAAGGCTATCCGATCAATCTGTAGTTTTATTGATAAAAAAATATCTAAATTTAGCTGGTATAGAAAATAAAAATTTTGCTGGTCATAGTTTAAGGTCAGGTTTTGCAACTGTAGCTGCAGAGTCAGGCGCTGATGAGCGAAGTATAATGGCAATGACAGGACATAAAACAACACAAATGGTCAGAAGGTATATTAGAGAAGCAAATATATTTAAGAACAATGCTTTGAATAAAATAAAGATCTAGTCTTGAAAATCTTTATGTACAAAAATTAAGTCTGCATGAGACCAATTAACAAAATGATAATCATTAGAAATTAAATATCTATACAAGTCAGATTGTAATACGCGATTGATATTGTTATTTTTAAACTCTAATTTTTTCATATGATAATCAATAAACTCTACAGAGATAACTTTCGGTTTATAGTATTTGATATCAAAGTTTTTTAATATATTGATCTCATGTCCTTCAACATCGAGATTGAAATAGTCTATATGTTGTATTTTATAATCTTCTAAAATTGAGTTAAGTGTGAATGTCTCAATTTTTTTTAGTGAAAAATTTGATTTACCTTTAGTGGTTTTTTTTTCTAATGAGTTAATTGGTGATCCAGGGTGAAAAAAAAATAAGTCCTTTTTAGAATTTTCAGAAGATACACATTTACAAATATTTATTTCATCTGGTCTTTCTAAATTAAAAAGTCTTATATTTTTCGGGTCTAAATCAATATTTATTCCACTCCAACCTCTTTTATAGAGTAAATATGTATTATTATTTGATACTGGATGTTGACAACCCACATCCAAGTAAAACCCTTTTTTTTTAGTTTTGAAAATATAATCGATTAGTAAATCACATCCACCAAAAGAGTAACTTTTTTTTGGAGAATAAAT
>CACNYD010000006.1 GCA_902624635.1 uncultured Pelagibacteraceae bacterium
ATCTAAGACTCTGTCAGAAGAAAGAATTAGCTCACTATTTGGAGTTATATTAAATGATGATATTAGCAATTACTCTGATGTAGAGAATGGCAAATTGGCAAAAGGTTTTTCTGAAACGATTTATAATTTTACAGATAAATTTCTGACAATTGATAGAGATGAGAATTTTTATGGCTATGGAATCAGGACTGATAAAAATTACAAAATTAAAGTATTAAATGCAGCTGCCAATAGATTTATATATAAAAATGATTTTACAGACTCACAATGTATAACTGAGAAGAAAAAATACATTTCAATATTAGTAAATGAACTGAACTTAGATTCTTCTAAATTTAAAAGTTATTATAGAAAAAGTGTACATAAGGCTACTTTGGAAAGTACTGGAAATTTACTTTGGGATGATACCAATTATACGTATACCGATAATAACGAGAAATTTAGATTAATGTTAATTTGCACATACCAAAAAAAGAAAACTGGCGAGGTGGTTAATTATTTATTAGTTTCATGGATGACCGAAAATTATTACAGAACCAACGTTATTCCGAGGTTTGAAATTATAGATAAGTTTAACAAAGATTTTATTCTAAAGTTCTTGTAACTTTAAATAATGAAAAAAATTTTAGTCTGGTCACAATCTGGCACAGTGGTAAAGTTTTTTATGAGGCTATTTATAGCAGTATTAGTTTTAATCTTTAGTTTTCAATCCTGGACTAAGGCTGATGATATCAGAGACTTTCAGATAGAAGGGATGAGTGTAGGAAATAGTTTGTTAGATTATATGAATGACAATATGATAATTACTGAAATGAATAATAAAGATTACTCATACTTTTATAATAATGATTTTGTAGCTATCTCAACTTGGAAGATTAGAGATAAATTTGAAACTTATGATGATGTTGGTGTTACTTTAAAAACTAATGATAAAGAATATAAAATATATGCTCTACAAGGAAGCCTTTATATGGAGAAAAATAGTGATATTAAAGAATGTTACAAAAAACAAAATGAAATTGTCAATGATCTTAAAAATTCATTAAATTTGAATAATCAAGGAAGAACCTGGTTTGTCGATAAGAAAAGTTTATACAAACACCAATTAAGTGTAAAGTATATAGATTTTGAATTGAATGAAGGCGTGGTTAGAATTGCTTGTTTTGAAATTAAAAAGGGTGTTAAGAAATTTTCAGATGTTAATAAGCTTTACGTAATAATTAATTCATCTACTTTTTGGAATTATTTAGAAAATTATTAAATGAAAAAAATTTTAGGGATCGTGGTTCTAGGTTTGTTGTTGAGTGGGAACGCTTATGCAGGTAAATCAGAAATGGAACAAGCTGCAAAAACAATTCCAGGTGTTGCTGATGCTGCGTTTCAGGGAAGCTCATCTTTTTGGGTAGTAATGTCAAATCCTAATGCTGGTCATGATTTTGATTACTATGGATCAATGTTATGTAACGGTGGTCAACAAAACTTTGGAGTAGCCAAAGGATATACTATTACTTTTTGGAATGCATATACCAAAAAGCCAATTAAAAAATTTAGATGTTATTAGTAAAAATTTTTATAAAAAAGGTTTTATGGTTTACAATCTTATGTTTCATAACTTTGTTTAGTTTTTCCGTTTTAGCAGATCAAAAAAGTTCATTTGCAGAAACTCTTATGAACGGTGTCTATATAATCGATAATGCATATTGGCGGAGTAATAATTTATTAGTATTTATAGAAGTAAGTAATACTTGGAGTGGGGCAGACACTTACGCTACCGCCGAGCTGATATGTAAAACTTTAAAAGATCAAGGTTTCAGTCCAATATCAAACTACACTGTAAGCATGATTGAAAAAACTGGGCAAAGTCAACTTTTAAAATTGAAATGTCAGTAATAGATTTTAGAAGGACTACTTGATCAGGGCACAATACTGTCACAATCCTGGCACACTTCACTTAAAAATTTAGTTAAATCTTAAATTAGCAAAAAAAATTAGTGTTGAATTTATTGAGTGATGGTGCCCCCGCACAGATTCGAACCGTGGACCTATTGATTACAAATCAATTACTAAAGTTTAAATAAACATTTGTTAGCACCAATAATCTTTAAATAATTTTAGTCTGGTCACAATCTGAGCATAATGGTAAAGTTTTTTATGAGAATATTTTTATTAGCTCTAATATTAATCTTTAGTCTTCAATCTTGGACCAAGGCTGATGATATATCTGAACTTGAGATAGAGGGGGTCAGTATAGGTGATAGTGCACTAGATTTTTTTAGTCGCAAACAAATTTCCAAGTATGTATATGATTTTAAAAGTGATGAATTTAAGAGTTCAGATATTCATTCTTCAAATTTTGAAACATACGATGCTATCCAGATTAATTATAAACCAAATGACAAAAATTATACTATTTATGGAATATCAGGAATGATTGTTTATGAAAACAATATTGCTGAATGCTATAAAAAACAAAAAAAAATTATAATGGACACGAAAAGGGATCTTAAAATAATAAGAATAAGGGATGATGGAACTTATGCTCATCCTGATGATAATACTGGAAATAGTAAAGTTACATCTACTTATTTATTTTTTGAAAATGGTGATTATGTTCAGATTAAATGTTATAATTGGAGTGAGGAAAGCGGCTATACGGATCATCTTAGAATTGGTCTAATGACAAAAGAACTAGGAGACTTTTATTCTTACAAGGCTTATTGATAATCTTGGCATACTACTGGCACAATCAATTATTAAAATTTTATAAAAATTAAATTTAGCAAAAATAATTAGTGTTGATTTAATTGAGTGATGGTGCCCCCGCACGGATTCGAACCGCGGACCTATTGATTACAAATCGAGAGTCTAAATTCAAAAAGATAAATACTATCAACGTTAATTGAAAATTAAATTTGAACTGGTCACACTATTGGCACAGTGGTATATTTTTTTTATGTCCACTGATATAGATAAAAAAATTGCATCAATAGTCAGAAAAGAATTGAAAAGTGAAAACTATGATGATGACTGTTGGTTAAAGGCATTTAAAAAAGCAAATGGTGACGAGCAAAAAGCAAAAGTTTTTTACATAGATTTACGTACTAATGATTTAAAAAAACAAGCTGAAAAAGAAAAAAGAGCAGAAGATCTTAAAACCAATACGCATGCTCAGTGTGGACGTCCATTTTGTGTTAATAGATATCAGGTAGTATTAATACCCAAAAAATCTTTAGGTGTTCAATTGTGTGAAGGTTGTGGAAATACACTTGATCAAAAAGTAAATGAAAAAAGTGCCCTGAAGGAAATAGAGCAGAAAAAATTTAAAACCACATCTGGTCAAAATATTCAAAGCAATAAGCAATCAGAAAAAATTCAACAAAACATTGTTGAAAAGATTTGGTGGGGAAATGAAACCATGTCGTCAATATTTTGGATATATTGTATTCTAGGAGGTCTTATAGTTGGATTTATTTCAGGAGCTCTAACAGCATATTTTGGTTCATTAATATTGATAGTGTTGGGGATTTATATTGTTTGGGCAAATACAGGGTTGTGGAGAAGTAGTGAGAAGTTCAAAAAATTAAGAATAAAAAATAACCAAGCTTATGGTTGGGCTACAGCTGCAAAAGTATATGTTGTTATCAGTTATATTGTATCAATTAGTCAACTTGGTAATTTTCTTAGGGAGATAGATAAGTTATAAAATTATTTATAAAAAAATTTTTAGGGATCGTGGTTCTGGGTTTGTTGTTAAGTGGGAATGCTTATAGCAAAGTATTCACTTGGACTTGTTTAGGGATGCCTGCAAAAGATTTTCAGCTAATATTTGAAATTAATGATGTTAGAAAAACCATAAAACATTTAACTTCTTATGACTTTAATACAAAAAAAAAATACAACGTCAATAAGTATCAAAATGTTCTAAAATTTGAAAAAGATTTTGCTTGGACCTCATATAATATGGCAAGCGGTGATGCTGGAATAAGATATAATGATTTTAAAAATAATAAAATATTACAATCTTCAATTCTTCCAAATAATCCAGAGTCACTTATTTATCAAAATTTGGACTATGATTGTTTTATCTCAAAATAATTAAAAAATAATTCAAATCTTGACACAGGTATGACACAGTGGGAATGTGTGTTTATGAGAATATTCTTATTAGTTCTAATTTTAATCTTCAGCCCTCAATCCTGGACCAAGGCTGATGATATCAGAGACTTTCAGATAGAAGGGATGAGTGTAGGAGATAGTTTGTTGGATTTTTATAATCAAGATGAAATAAAAGAGATGTATATTACAACATACCCAAAAAGTAAAAAATATATAAAACTTGGGTTTCGTGGAAATGGTACATTAAATGATTATGAACATGTAACATTTCATGTGAAAGAAAATGATAAAAGATATATTATACACACAATTAATGGTGTTATATTTTTTGAAAATAAATTAGATAAATGTTTGAAAAAAAAAAAAGAGATTGTGAAAGATTTATCTAAAACACTTGCATCTCTTAAACCCCATGACTACGAGTACGCATATGAGAATGCTGCAAAAGGAAGTATTGCTTATGTAACAGATTTTGATTTTAATGATGGATCAAGTGTAAGAATTTATTGTGTTAATTGGTCAACATATATAGAAGAGAATGAGAATTATGCCGACTCTTTATCTATTTCAATGTCACCAAAATATTTTTTAGACTGGTTAAATAATGAGTCGCAATAACTAAATGTTAATATGTTTCTATGAATAAGCTTTTAAGTTTATTAGTTTTGGCTTTTTTTGCATATAGCAATGTTTTTGCATCAACTGAAAAAACTATTATTTGTGAATTTGATGCTTATGGTCTCTCTACCAATGATAAAGTTTGGAAAAGTGGAAAAAGAAATAGCAAGATTATATTTTCAAATAATGAAATTAAAGTTCTAAGATTACCTAATGAAGACCTACCTTTTTCATTACGTAAATTTAACGAAACTGAAAACTACATTATCGGTATAGGTCTTAGAAAATCGAATTTAGCGAACGATAATTACCCGTGGATTAGATTCTTAGTTTTTGACAAACAAAGTTATGAAACTACATTCATGTCAACAAATTCAAAAGGTGAAAGTGTTTATACAGCTATTTGTAATGAATGAAAAAAACTTTAGCAATTTTATTTCTTAGTTTATTTTTAACCAGTAATGCGTATTCAAAAGAACTCAAAGATATCGTATTTGGAAATTCTGCACCTGAAAAACAATTGTTTTGTATCAGTGAAAAAACTCAAGAAATTAGTATGTGGAATTTTCATAATATTAAAGATGAAATATTAGGAAATTACACATACATAGTACCTTTCGGAATTATAAAAGATAAAGATGGTAAACCCGATGTTTCAAATCCTATTAGGAATGCACCAACCTTTCTAGATATAAATTACTCACCATCAATAGCGTGGACACAATTATTTTATGACACGAATAATTTTACAATCGATAAAATTACATTTTTTGGTCAGTTATCAAAAGAAATTAAAGATGGAAATTTTTATCTTGGTTCAGCGAATTATAAATTAAAACAAAATGATAAAGAATTTGCTAAAAGTATTAAAGAAAAATTAAAGAGCGGAAGAGAAAGTCTCTCAAAATTAAAAAACCCAAGTAATATTGATGCAAGAAATCATTTAATTACAGCCATGGGAATTTCCAAAATGATAATGAAAAAAGAGTATGATATGTCCAATGATGAGAGTTATATAAAAACAAAAGAAGATATACGTTACCAGTGCACGTTTAAAAATTTATAAACTGTTGATGACAACTCAAACTCGACACACTCACGACACAATAGTTAAAAGTTTTAGATTTAGCTAAAATAATTAGTGTTGATTTTATTGAGTGATGGTGCCCCCGCACGGATTCGAACCGCGGACCTATTGATTACAAATCAATTGCTCTACCAGCTGAGCTACAAGGGCATGCGCAATAATTATTAAGTATTTCTAAATTAATCAACTCTTTTTTTTTTATAACTTAAGTGATGAAACGCTATTGCTGCACTATTTGATATATTTAAACTATCAATTTTTTTATTAATATTAATTTTTACTAAAAAATCTGCATATTTAGAAGTGTGAAGATGCATTCCCGTACCCTCAGATCCAAATAAAAGTATGTTGTTACCTTTCCACTCTATGTCTGTGAAATCTTTATCACCCTTACCATCAAAGCCATAAACCCAGAAATTTTTGTCTTTTAAATTTTTTAAAGTTGAATTAATGTTAGATACTTCAAAAATATTAAGATATTCCATTGACCCACTTGCAGCTTTGTACATTAACTTGCTTTCGTTTGGAAAATGCCTCTCTTTTATTATAAGTCCATCAATATTAAATGATACAGCACTTCTAACAAGTGCACCAATATTTCTTGGATCAGTGACTCCATCTAAACACACTAGAGTCATATCATTTTTTTGTTTGATAAATTCCTTTAGAATTGGTCTCTCAAGATGTTCAATCTCAGCTACGTATCCTTGATGTAGTAAACTTTCTTTAGTTGTATATTTATCCAGTTCTTTTTTGGTTTTAAAATACACTTTTATATCGCTTAAAAGATTTTTATTAGGACTAAATCTATGAACATTTTTTTTACTCTCCTCTGTTAAAAAAACTTTTAAAACCTTTCTTTTTGGATTTTTTAGTGCCTCAATAACAGCATGTTGACCAACAATGAAAAATGATGATTTATTCATAAAATTTACCTAATTTTACACGTTTTTTTTAATATTTCTTAATAAATCACATATTGCATTTAGGTAAATAAAATATATAAAACGCTTGTTGTTTGAAGCTTTATTGAACAAGGGGACACTTCCCCGAAGGGAGGGGTTCCAGAGCGGTCAAATGGGGCGGGCTGTAAACCCGTTGACTTCGGTCTTCGAAAGTTCGAATCTTTCCCCCTCCACCATTCAATATACTTTAAACAATACTGGAGTGTTACTCTTGGGGTTGTGCGGGTGTAGTTCAATGGTAGAACGCTAGCCTTCCAAGCTGGATGTAAGGGTTCGATTCCCTTTACCCGCTCCAAGAAAATAAATTTAAAATTGAAAAGTGAGGATTATAAGTAATGTCAAAAGAAAAATTTGTAAGAAATAAACCGCATTGTAACATTGGTACAATTGGTCATGTCGACCACGGTAAAACAACTTTAACGGCAGCTATCACAAAAGTTTTATCTGAAACTGGTGGTGCTCAAGCGATAGCGTATGATCAAATTGATAAAGCTCCAGAAGAAAAAGAAAGAGGAATTACAATTTCAACTGCTCATGTTGAATATGAAACAGAGAAAAGACACTATGCTCACGTCGATTGCCCAGGCCATGCTGATTATGTTAAGAATATGATCACTGGTGCCGCTCAAATGGATGGTGCAATTTTAGTTGTTAATGCAGCAGATGGACCTATGCCTCAAACAAGAGAACATATTCTTTTAGCAAGACAAGTTGGTGTTCCTGCAATTTGTGTTTATTTAAATAAGGTTGACCAAGTTGATGATAAGGAAATGATTGATCTTGTTGAAGAAGAAATAAGAGAATTATTAACATCATACAAGTTCCCAGGTGATAAAACTCCAATAGCAAAAGGATCTGCACTTGCTGCTGTAGAAGGGAGAGATGAAGAAATAGGAAAAAAATCAATTTTAGAATTAATGAAAAATGTTGATGATTTTATTCCTCAGCCAGACAGACCTAAAGATAAAGATTTCTTAATGCCAGTCGAGGATGTATTTTCTATTTCTGGAAGAGGTACAGTTGCTACAGGTAGAGTTGAGTCAGGTGTTCTTAAAACTGGCGATGAAATAGAAATCGTAGGAATCAGAGAAACAAAAAAATCTGTTTGCACTGGAGTTGAAATGTTTAGAAAACTATTAGACTCAGGTGAAGCAGGTGATAACGTTGGTGTCCTTTTAAGAGGAGTTGAAAGAACTGACATTGAAAGAGGACAGGTTCTTTGTAAACCTGGATCTGTAACACCACACACTAAATTTGAGGCACAAGCTTATGTATTAAAAAAAGAGGAGGGTGGAAGACATACACCTTTCTTTACAAAATACAGACCACAATTTTATTTTAGAACTACAGACGTAACTGGTGAGGTTGAATTACCAGCAGGTACTGAAATGGTTATGCCGGGTGATGATGCTAAATTTACAGTTAAGTTAATCACTCCGATTGCAATGTCAGAAAAATTAAACTTTGCAATTAGAGAAGGTGGAAGGACTGTAGGCGCTGGAGTTGTAACTAAAATTATAGAGTAAACTCTATATAGGAGTGTAGCTCAATTGGTAGAGCGCCGGTCTCCAAAACCGGAGGCTGAGGGTTCGAGTCCCTCCGCTCCTGCCAATTAACAGAATGAATTAGATTATGAAAAACCCGATAAAATTTATTCAAGAGGTAAAACAAGAGGCTTTTAAAGTTAGTTGGCCAACAGGCAAGGAAACTGTCCAAGGTGCTTTAATGGTATTTGCTATGGCAGTAGTAATGTCATTGTTTTTTCTTTTACTGGATCAAGTTTTAAAGTTTTTCTTGGAGCTTCTACTTAAAGTGAGTTTATAATGAAAAATTGGTATATAGTACAATCTCACTCAAGTTTTGAAAATAAGGTAGCTGGTTTAATTAAAGAAGAGGCAGAAAAAGCAAAAATTTCCGATAAATTTGATGAAATAATAGTTCCTACACATGATGTAACGGAGGTTAAAAGAGGAAAAAGAGTTCAAAGAAAAAAAAAATATTTTCCTGGATATGTTCTTATCAAGAGCGAAATGGATAATAGCATTTATCACATGATTAAGAATATAAAGAGAGTAAGTGGATTTTTGGGAACAAAAGGCATTCCCGTACCAGTATCAGATAAAGAGATAGAAAAGATTTTAGGAGAAATAAAAGATGGTGTGGCTCAGCCAAAATCTGGTATAGAGTACAGCGTTGGTGAAAAAGTTCAAGTTGTAGATGGACCGTTTGCATCATTTAGTGGAATGGTTGAAGGAATTGATGAGGAAAAATCAAGACTAAAAGTTTCGGTATCTATATTTGGTAGACCAACACCAGTTGAATTAGAATATAACCAGGTGGAGAAAATTAGTTGATGGCTGCAAAAAAAGAGATTAGTGGATTTATAAAATTACAAATTAAAGGTGGTCAAGCAAATCCAGCACCACCAGTTGGTCCTGCTTTGGGTCAACGCGGTGTTAATATTATGGAATTTTGTAAAGCATTTAATGATAAAACAAAATCTTTAGCAGGTAAGCCTGTTCCAGTAGAGATTACTGTTTATAAAGACAAAAAGTTTGATTTTAAAATTAAATCACCTCCAGCTTCGTTTTTTATTAGAGAGGCCGCAAAATTAAAAAGTGGTTCACAAGAGCCAGGAAGAAATATAGTTGCCTCAATTACAAAAAAACAAGCAGAGGAAATCGCAAAACAAAAGATGAATGATTTAAACGCAATAGATTTAGAACAAGCTGTAAAAATTATTTCGGGTTCAGCAAGATCTATGGGAATTGAGGTAAAAGATTAATGACGTCAAAAAGATTTAAAAAACTACCAGAAAAAACATCTGACTTATCTGCAGAGGTTATTGAAAAATTAATTCCCATAATTAAGAAAAATTGCACGACAAAATTTGATGAGTCTATTGATTTAAGTTTTCAAATTAACAATAAGCAAAAAAAAAATGAAATTAATATTAGAACTGTAGTAAATCTACCTGGTGGCTCGGGAAAAAAAGTAAAAGTTGCAGTTGTTTGTGAGGATGCAAAATCTGCTGATGCAAAGTCGGCTGGTGCAGATATTGTTGGAAGTGACGATTTTATTGAAAAGATCAAAAATGGAGAGATTAATTTTGAAAAACTAATTTGTACACCTTCAATGATGATAAAATTATCTAAGTTAGGAAAAGTACTTGGTCCAAAAGGTTTAATGCCTAATCCAAAACTAGGTTCTGTTACTGAGGATTTAAAAAGCGCAATTACAGATGCAAAATCTGGTCAAGCAGAAATAAGAAATGACAAAGACGGTAATATTGGTGTGAGTATTGGTAAAAAATCTTTTACTGATGATAAAATTATTAAAAATTATAATGCAATCATTGAAACTCTTGAAAAAGAGAAGTCCAACAATACGGTGAAAGGTGAATTAGTTAAATCAGTTTTTATAACGTCAACAATGGGTGTTTCGTATAAATTAAAATTAGGTAAAAGTATTTAATTTTTTATGATGAATAAAGAACAAAAAAAAAATTACATAACTGAAATGACTGCACAGTTTGAAAACAGCAAAGCAGTTATGGTAACTCACTACCAAGGTTTAACAATGCCACAACTTGATGATTTAAGATCAAAAATGCGAGAGCATGGAATAGTTTTCAAAATTACTAAAAATAGAATTACAAAATTAGCTTTGGAAAAAACTAAATGCAAAGATTTATCAAAATTATTTACAGGACCAACAGCAGTGGCGTTTGGAGAGGATGCTATAATGTCTGCAAGAATTTTATCAAAATTTGCTAAGGATAACGAAAATCTAAAATTAATTGGTGGAATCATGGATAATGAGGTTCTGGATCAAGCTGGAGTATTAAATGTAGCTAGTTTACCAACTTTAGATGAAGCAAGAGCAAATATTGTGGGTATTTTGAATGCTTCTGCATCAAAATTAGTAAGTATTTTGCTTGCACGATCAGAAAAAATGAGTAGTTTACCTGCAGAAAATTCTGAAACACAACCCAAAGAGTAAAAAATGCCAGACCTAAATAAAATTATAGAAGATTTATCAAGTTTGACTGTTGCTGAGGCAGCAGATCTTTCAAAACAATTAGAAGAGAAATGGGGAGTTACCCCAATGGCGGCAGCGGCTCCAGCAGCAGCAGGTGCAGCAGCAGCAGCAGAGGATAAAGATGATTTTACAATCATGTTAGTTTCTGCAGGTGATAAAAAGATTAACGTTATTAAAGAAGTAAGAGCAGCAACTTCACTAGGGCTTAAAGAAGCTAAAGATTTAGTTGAAGGTGCACCTAAAGAGGTAAAATCTGGTGTTCCAAAAAAAGAAGCTGAAGAAATAAAGGCTAAGTTAGAAGCTGCAGGCGCTAAAGTAGAACTTAAATAAATTAAAAAGGATTTTTTTGGCTCTGATTAATTTTATTAATCAGTGTTAAACATTGATGCAAATATCTTTTACTGAAAAAAAAAATATTAGAAAAAGTTTTGGTAAACTTAAAGAAAGTTTATCAATTCCAAACTTGATAGAAGTTCAAAAAAATTCTTATAAAGAACTAACAGATTTTAATAATGAAAATTTAGAATTAACAAAAGGTTTTGACAGGGTTTTTAAAAGTATTTTTCCAATTGAAGACCTTAATGACAAAGCAACTTTAGAATATGTTTCCTATAGATTAGAAAAACCTAAATTCGATGTTGAAGAATGTATTGCAAGGGGATTGACCTACTCTTCAGCATTAAAATGTACTCTTAGATTGGTTGTTTATGAGATAGATCAAGAGAACAACACTAAAGATATTTTATCTGCAAAAGAACAGGAAGTTTACATGGGAGAAGTTCCAATGATGACCAACAGTGGAACTTTTATAACCAATGGTGTGCAGAGAGTCGTTGTAAACCAAATGCACAGAAGTCCTGGTGTATTTTTTGATCACGATAAAGGCAAAACTCATGCGAGTGGTAAATTATTGTTTAATTGTCGTGTAATTCCAAACAGAGGCTCCTGGTTAGATTTTGAATATGATGTTAAAGATTTTCTATATTTTAAAATTGACAGGAAAAAGAAGATCCTTGTTTCCTCTTTATTGCTCGCTTTAGGTTTTACTAAATCTGATATCGCAAATGAGTTTTATGAAAATGAAAAATTTACTTATGACACTAACTCTCAAAAATGGAAAACAAAATTTAATCCAGAAAATTATAAAGCAAAAAATTTTTCTGAGGAAGTAATTGATGCAAATACGGGGAAAGTTGTAATAAAATTAGGTGATAAGATAAATTTTTTAAACGCAAAAAAATTATCAAATGATGGTTTAAAAAATATTTTAGTATCAAAAGAGTCTCTGTATGGAAAATTTTTACACACAGATATCAAGATAAGTGATGAAGAGGGTGGTGTTTTTAAAATTGGAACCGAATTAAATGAAACTATTATTCAACAAATATTAGATGCAAAAATTTATACTCTTGATATTTCAATTACTAATCCAATCAATAAAGGCGGTTATTTATTAACTACATTATTCAACGATAAAAATAATTCTAAAGATGAGGCAATCACTGAAATTTATAAAATGTTACGACCTGGTGAGCCACCAACAATTGAGATAGCAACTCAAATATTTAATAATTTATTTTTTAGCTCAGATAGATATGACTTATCAGATGTTGGTAGAGTAAAAATGAACTCTAGATTAAACCTAGAGTGCTCTGATAAAGTTACAATTTTAAGAAATGATGACATTATTGCTATAATTCATAAAATGCTTGATCTAAGAGATGGTAAGGATGAAGTAGATGATATTGATCATTTAGGTAACAGAAGAGTTCGATCAGTAGGTGAGCTTGTAGAAAATCAGGCCAGGATAGGTGTTTATCGAATGGAAAGAGCAATAAAAGAAAAAATGACCACTCTTGATATTGAGTCAGCAATGCCACAAGATTTGATTAATGCTAAACCGCTAACAGTTTCATTAAAAGATTTTTTTGCAAGTTCACAGTTATCTCAATTTATGGATCAAACAAATCCTTTATCTGAAATAACTCATAAAAGAAGAGTATCAGCATTAGGACCTGGTGGTTTGACACGAGAAAGAGCAGGCTTTGAGGTCCGTGACGTTCATCCAACTCATTATGGAAGGATATGTCCAATCGAAACTCCTGAGGGACCAAATATTGGTTTAATAAACAGCTTATCTACTTATGCTAAAATCAATAAATATGGATTTATAGAAAGTCCATATAAAAGAGTTAAAGATGGAGTAGTTCAAGATAAAGTTGAGTATCTTTCTGCTATGGAGGAGACTAAATACACAATCGCACAAGCAAATACAAAACTTGATAAAAATAATAAAATTGTTGAGGAACTTGTATCTTGCAGACAGAACTTAAACTTTTTGTTATCTAAACCCGAGACTATTGATTATATTGATGTATCTCCAAAACAATTAGTATCAGTGGCAGCATCTTTAATTCCTTTTTTAGAAAATGATGATGCTAACAGAGCTTTGATGGGATCAAACATGATGAGACAAGCAGTTCCATTATTAAAACCAGAGGCTCCTCTTGTGGGAACAGGCATAGAGAGTGATGTTGCACTTGACTCAGGCGTAACAATTGTAGCTAGGAGAGATGGAATAGTTGATAAAATTGATGGAAAAAGAATCGTTGTTAAAGTTACTGAAGAAACAGATTTTACCAAATCTAGTGTTGATATATATAATCTTCAAAAGTTTAAAAGATCAAATCAAAATACTTGTATTAATCAAAGACCGTTAGTTAGAGTAGGTGATAAAGTTAAGACTGGTGATATTATTGCTGATGGCCCATCGACAAGATTAGGAGAACTTGCTCTAGGAAAAAATGTTACCGTCGCTTTTATGCCCTGGCAAGGATATAATTTTGAGGACTCAATTTTGATTTCAGAGAGATGCGTAACAGATGATGTGTTCACATCTGTTCATATTGTTGAATACGAAATAATGGCAAGAGATACCAAACTTGGTGAAGAAGAAATTACTAGAGATATTCCAAATGTTAATGAGGAGGCTTTAAAAAATCTTGACGAGTCAGGTATAGTTTACATAGGAGCTGAGGTAAACGCAGGAGATATTTTAGTTGGCAAAGTCACGCCAAAAGGTGATTCAGCTTCAGGACCTGAGGAAAAATTATTAAGATCAATATTTGGTGAAAAAGCCATTGATGTAACTGATACATCATTAAGAATGTCTAGAGGAAGTAGTGGAACAGTTGTTGATGTTAAGGTTTTCAATAGACACGGTATTGAAAAAGACGAAAGATCTATAACAATTGAAAGAGCTGAGATTGAACAAGTTCAACAAGATAAAATAGTTGAGGAGGAAATTTTAGAAAGAAGTATTAAGCAAAGAGCATCTCAAATTTTGTCAGGCTCATCTTTAACGAAAAAAATAAAAAATATAGACGTGGGCACCAAACTTGATTTTGAAAATATCAATAGTTTAACAATTACTGATGTTTTTAAAATTACAGATGGAAATTCAAAAAATGACGCTGCCATAGCTCAATTAAAAGACCAATATAATAAAGCCGAACAAGATATAATTGAAAGATTCGAGGACAAGGTTATTAAAATTAGAAGTGGTGACGATCTTCTTCCGAGTGTTATGAAAATGGTAAAGGTTTTTGTTGCAATTAAAAGAAGATTAAGACCAGGAGATAAAATGTCTGGTAGACATGGTAATAAAGGAGTTGTTAGTAAGATTGTTCCAGTTGAAGACATGCCTTACAGAGAAGATGGAAGACCAGTTGATATAGTTTTAAATCCTCTAGGAGTTCCTAGTCGTATGAACGTAGGTCAAATCTTAGAGACACATTTGGGATGGGCATGTAAAGAATTTGGTGAACAAGTAAAAAATCTGGTCAATGAAAACCAAAAAAAATTAGAAAAAACTGAAAAGATAACAAATTTTTTGAAATCTGTTTATGGAGAAGAAATCTATAATCAAAAAGTTGATAAGTTAAATAAAACAGAGTTTGAGGATTTGTGTGAAAATTTAAAGAATGGAATTGCAATTTCAACACCAGTATTTGATGGAGCAAAAGAGAGAGATGTAACAGAAATGTTACAGTTAGCAAAATTACCAGGTTCAGGACAAACATATTTATGGGATGGAAGGACAGGAGAAAAATTTGATAGACCGGTGACAGTTGGGATTATTTACATGCTTAAATTACATCACTTAGTAGAGGATAAAATTCATGCAAGATCTACTGGACCATACAGTTTGGTTACACAACAACCATTAGGAGGTAAAGCTCAACTAGGTGGTCAAAGATTTGGTGAAATGGAAGTTTGGGCTTTAGAGGCATATGGTGCGTCATATACTTTACAAGAAATATTAACTGTAAAATCAGATGATGTAGCAGGTAGAGTTAAAGTATATGAAACAATTGTAAAAGGTGAAGAGAACTTTGAGTCTGGTATACCAGAATCTTTCAATGTCTTAGTTAAAGAAATAAAATCTTTAGCGTTAAATGTGGAATTAAATTAATTATGAAAAAAGAATTAACAGATTTGTTTAAAAATTCAGAGATAGCAGAAGCTCAAAATTTTAATAGTATAAAAATTTCTTTGGCAAGTCCGGAGAAGATAAAATCTTGGACATATGGTGAAATAAAGAAACCTGAGACAATCAACTATAGAACTTTCAGACCAGAAAAAGATGGATTATTTTGTGCCAGAATATTTGGTCCTATCAAAGATTATGAATGTCTATGTGGAAAATATAAAAGAATGAAATTCAGAGGTATAATTTGTGAAAAATGTGGAGTCGAGGTTACAAAATCAAATGTTCGTAGAGAGAGAATGGGCCATATCAATCTTGCTACTCCAGTAGCACATATTTGGTTTTTAAAATCATTACCTAGTAGAATAGCTTTAGCAGTTGATATGAAACTGAAGGAAATTGAAAGAGTACTTTACTTCGAAAATTTCATTGTAATTGAACCTGGCTTAACTGGATTGAAAAAAAATCAATTGTTAAATGAGGAAGAATTATCAAAATATCAAGATGAGTTTGGCGAGGAAGCTTTCTCAGCTGGGATAGGAGCCGAGGCAGTTTTGGAAATGCTTAAGAACCTTGATTTAGAATTAGAAAAGAAAAACTTAGTCAATTATATTAAGGAGACGAAATCAAAAGTTAATGAGGAAAGAGCTATAAAACGTTTAAAACTAATCGAGTCCTTTATTGAGACAGGTCAAAAACCAGAGTGGATGATCATGACAGTTGTTCCTGTGATACCACCTGAACTTAGACCTTTGGTTCCCTTAGATGGTGGTAGATTTGCGACTTCAGATTTAAATGATCTGTATAGAAGAGTTATCAACAGAAATAATCGTTTGAAAAGATTAATGGATCTTAAAGCTCCTGACATAATCGTGAGAAATGAGAAAAGAATGCTACAAGAGTCTGTTGATGCTTTATTTGATAATGGTCGAAGAGGAAGAGTAATCACTGGAACTGGTAAAAGACCATTAAAATCTTTAGCAGAAATGTTGAAAGGTAAACAAGGTAGATTTAGACAAAATCTTTTAGGTAAACGTGTGGATTATTCTGGGAGATCTGTGATTGTTGTAGGACCAGATCTAAAATTGCATGAGTGTGGATTACCAAAAAAAATGGCATTAGAATTATTTAAACCATTTTTATATGCAAGATTAAATAAACTAGGGCTAGCCTCAACAATTAAACAAGCAAAAAAACTTGTTGAAAAAGAGACTAATGCAGTGTGGGACTCTTTGGAGCTGATTGTAAGAGAGCACCCAGTTTTATTGAATAGAGCTCCAACGCTTCATAGACTGGGAGTACAAGCCTTTGAACCTAAATTGATAGAGGGAGATGCTATTGAATTACACCCATTAACATGTGCGGCATTCAATGCCGATTTTGATGGAGATCAAATGGCAGTACACGTTCCACTTAGTTTAGAGGCCCAATTAGAAGCGAGAATATTGATGCTATCAACAAATAATATTTTATCACCATCAAATGGTAAACCAATTATTGTACCAAGTCAGGATATGATTTTAGGAATTTACTATTTATCACAAGAACCATTAACTGATAAACCAGCAGGATATTTTTTAAATGCAGATCAAATAGAATTTGCTCTCTCTTCAGGACAGTTGAAAGTTCATAGTACAATTATATCAAGAATTGAAACAATAGATGAAAATGGAAATAAAAAATTTGAAAAATATACATCAACAGCAGGTAGATTTTTGTTAGCAAATTTATTACCAAAAAATAAAGATATTAAATTTTCACTGGTAGATAGATTATTACCAAAAAAAGTTGTTTCTGAGGTAATCGACATTGTTTTTAGATTCTGTGGTCAAAAAACAACTGTTATTTTTTGTGACAAATTAAAAGATTTAGGTTTTAAACATGCTTTTAAGGCTGGAATATCGTTTGGTAAGGATGATTTAATTATACCAGAAAGTAAAACTCAATTAATAGATGATACAAAAAAATTGATTTCAGACTACGAAACTCAATACGCCGAAGGTCTTATTACTCGAGGAGAAAAATATAATAAAGTAGTCGATGCTTGGTCAAAATGTACTGATCGTGTAGCTGGTGAGATGATGAAAGGTATTTCAGCAACTGAAAAAACTTCAGAAGGGTTAAAAATTAACTCAGTCTTTATGATGGCTGACAGTGGTGCAAGAGGCTCAGCTGCTCAAATGAAACAATTAGCTGGTATGAGGGGCCTTATTGCAAAACCTTCCGGTGAAATTATTGAAAGTCCAATAACTTCAAATTTTAAAGAAGGCTTGACTGCATTAGAGTATTTTAATTCTACGCATGGAGCTAGAAAGGGTTTAGCTGATACTGCATTAAAAACAGCGAGTTCAGGATATTTAACTAGAAGATTATGTGACGTAGCCCAAGATTTAACAATAACTAAAAAAAATTGTGATAATCCAGGATTTATAGAACTATCCGAAATTTTAGAGGGTGGTAATGTCGTTGTTAGTTTATCAGAAAGATCTTTGGGAAGAGTTACAGCCTCAGATGTTAAGCATCCTCTAACTGGTGAAATTATTTTAAAAAAATCGACTATGATAGATGAAGCTGGATGTGATAAAATTGACTCTGCAGGAATAAAATCACTTAAAGTTTATTCAGTGATGACTTGTAGTTCAAAAGAAGGAGTTTGCGCTACTTGTTATGGAAGAGATTTATCTAGAGGTAAAATGGTTCACGTTGGGGAGGCAATTGGTATGATCTCTGCTCAATCAATAGGAGAACCTGGCACTCAGCTTACAATGAGAACTTTCCATGTTGGTGGAACGGCTTCAGTTAAACAAGATTCTCAAATAGTAACTAAGAGTGAAGGAACTTTAAAAATCTTAAATTCAAATATTTTAGAAGACTCCAAAAAAAATCTGATTGTAATGGGACGTAATACTCAACTTTCTATAGAAGATGATAACGGTGTACAAATAGCAGTTTACAAAGTGGCATATGGATCAAAACTGTTTTTTAAAAATGGCGATAAGATAAAAGCAAATACTAAAATTTGTGAATGGGATCCTTACACTACACCTGTAATCGCTGAGAAAAGTGGTATCTCAAGTTATGTGGATTTAATTGATGGAGTTTCTATTCAAGAAACTACAGATGATGCTACAGGAATATCTTCGAAATCTGTAATAGATTGGAGAGCGCAATCAAAAAGTACTGACTTGAAACCAAGAATTACTCTTAGAGATGAAAAAGGAAATGTAATTAAAAAAGCTGATGATAATGAAGCAAGATATTATCTTGTTCCAGACTCCATTTTATCGGTAAAAGATGGACAAAATGTTTCAGCAGGTGATGTAATCGCTAGACTTCCAAAAGAAACAACAAAAACAAAAGATATTACTGGAGGATTACCAAGAGTTGCCGAATTGTTTGAAGCAAGAAAGGCAAAAGATAGTGCGATAATTGCTGAAAATGATGGACAAGTTATTTTTGGAAAAGAAGTAAGAGGTAAACAAAGAATTTCAATTGTTCCCGAAGATGGAAGTGAACCATCCAATTATTTAATACCTAAAGGCAAGCATATTAACTTTAACCAAGGTGAAAAAATTAAAAAAGGTGAATATTTACTTGATGGTCAACCTTTACCACATGATATTTTAAGAATAATGGGTATTAAAGATTTGACAGAATATTTTGTGAATCAGGTTCAAGAAGTTTATAGGCTACAAGGGGTTATCATAAATGACAAACATATCGAAACTATCTTAAGACAGATGTTAAAAAAGGTTGAGGTAAAATCTTCAGGAGACTCCTCTTATTTACCAGGTGAGATTGTTGATAGAATAAAATTTGAAATTATGAATGAAAAACTCAAATCAGAAAATAAAACCCCAGCAATTGGTGAAAGGGTTTTAATGGGTATAACAAAAGCTTCTTTACAGACCGAGTCATTTATTTCTGCTGCTTCATTTCAAGAGACTACTAGAGTATTAACAGATGCAGCAATTAAAGGGAAAATTGATCCATTAAATGGATTAAAAGAGAATGTTATCGTTGGTAGATTGGTGCCTGCTGGAACAGGAAATATTAAAAATAGATGGAATAAAAAAGCGCTTGATGATGATAACAAATTCTTATCTGAGCAAGAAAAGATCGAAGCTTCAGAAACCCAAGCAAATCAATAGAAAAAACTGACTTAAATTACAGGTTTTGTTTGACAAAATTCAATTTATAAGTAATTTGGCGATATTTTTGGTTGGAATGTAGTACTAATTGAATGTGCTAAACGCTGCCATAATTGATCTGTCAGTTATTTCATCAAAAATATAATTAATAAAAAATTTTATGCCAACAATTAATCAGTTGTTAAAAAAAAAGAGAGTTAAGCAAATTAAGAGGAATAAAGTTCCTGCTTTACAAAAACAACCTTTGAAAAGAGGTGTTTGTGTTAAAGTTTATACAACTACACCAAAAAAACCTAATTCGGCACTTAGAAAAGTTGCCAGAGTAAGGCTGTCAAACGGTTTTGAAGTTACAGCATATATACCAGGCGAAGGTCATAATTTGCAAGAACACTCAGTTGTTTTAATAAGAGGTGGAAGGGTTAAGGATCTGCCTGGTGTGAGGTATCATATACTTAGAGGAAATCTCGATACCCAAGGAGTTGCGAATAGAAAAAAAAGAAGATCATTGTACGGAACTAAAAAGGGTAAATAAAAATGTCTAGAAAAAAATCACAACCTAAAAAAGATATAGTTCCCGATCCGAAATTTAATTCAACTATTATTCCAAAATTAATTAATAACCTCATGTACGATGGTAAAAGAGGTATAGCCTCCAAAATTGTTTATGAAGCAATTGAAAAAATTAAAACTAAATCAAAGGATGAGCCTATAAACGTTTTTAATGAGGCAATTAATAATATTAAACCGACTGTTGAAGTAAGGTCTAGAAGAGTTGGCGGGGCAACCTATCAAGTTCCAGTTGAAGTAAAAAATAAAAGAGCTCAAGCTTTAGCAATTAGATGGTTAATAGACTCTGCAAGAAAAAGAAAAGATAAAAATATGTCAGATAAGATTTTTAATGAGCTTTATGATGCTTATGAAAAAAAAGGAGCCGCAGTTAAAAAAAAAGAGGATGTTCATAAAATGGCTGAGTCAAATAAAGCATTTGCACATTTTAGATGGTAAAAAATTATGTCTAGAACTCACACTTTAAATAAATATAGAAACATAGGTATCATGGCACATATTGATGCTGGCAAAACTACTACAACAGAAAGAATTTTATATTACACTGGAAAGAGTCATAAAATTGGGGAAGTCCATGATGGTGCTGCGACAATGGATTGGATGGAGCAAGAACAGGAAAGAGGAATTACAATTACATCAGCAGCAACAACTTGTTTCTGGCAGGACCATAGAATAAATATTATTGATACCCCTGGACACGTTGATTTTACTATTGAAGTTGAGAGATCTCTCAAAGTTTTAGATGGTGCTGTAGCAGTTTTTGATGGTGTTGCAGGTGTTGAACCTCAATCTGAAACTGTTTGGAGACAGGCAGATAAATATAAAGTTCCAAGAATTTGTTTTGTTAATAAATTAGACAGAACAGGTGCTGATTTCTTTAGGTGTGTAGACATGATAAGAGATAGATTGGGTGCAAAGCCACTGGTTATCCAAGTTCCCATAGGTATCGAATCATCCTTAACAGGTGTTGTTGATTTAGTAAAAATGAAAGCACAAGTTTGGAAAAATGAAGCCTTGGGTGCTGAATGGGAATACAAAGATATACCTGACGATTTAAAAGAAATTTCTAAAAAATATAGGACTGAACTGGTTGAAGCAGCAGTTGAACAGGACGAAAAATTAATGGAGTCATATTTAAATGGGGATGAAATAAATGAGGAAGACTTAATAAAATGTATAAGAAAAGGTACATTAAACTTTGATTTTGTGCCCGTTATGACAGGATCAGCCTTTAAAAATAAAGGTGTGCAACCTTTATTGGATGCAGTTGTCAATTATTTACCAAGCCCAGTTGATATTGGTTCAATTAAAGGAACTAAATTAGGTAGCGAAGATGAAATTGATATGAAATTTGAGGATAGCGCTCCGTTTTCAGCTTTAGCTTTCAAGGTTGCAAACGATCCATTTGTTGGATCACTAACTTTTATAAGAATTTATTCTGGTACTATAAAGACAGGAACTGGTGTTTACAACTCATCAAAAGAAAAAGAAGAAAGAGTCGGAAGAATGTTATTGATGCATGCCAACTCAAGAGAGGATATCAAAGAGGCTAATGCTGGTGACATTGTAGCTTTGGCTGGTTTAAAGAATACGATTACTGGACATACTTTATGTGATAAAGAAAATGCTGTTCTTTTGGAACCAATGGAATTCCCAGATCCTGTAATAGAAATTGCAGTTGAACCAAAAACTAAAGCTGATCAAGAAAAAATGGGTGAGGCTTTAGGAAGACTTGCTAAAGAAGATCCTTCTTTCAGAGTGACTTCAGATGAGGAGTCAGGTCAAACAATTATAAAAGGAATGGGTGAATTACATCTAGATATCATTGTGGATAGAATGAAACGAGAATTTAAGGTAGAGGCAAATGTTGGAGCCCCGCAAGTTGCATATAGGGAGACCATAGAAAATTCATCAGAAGTTGAGTACACACATAAGAAACAAAGTGGTGGTGCTGGTCAATTCGCCAAGGTTAAATTGTTAGTAGAACCTCAAGAACCTGGGAAAGGAAGAGAAGTTGAAAGTAAAATTAAAGGTGGTGCTATTCCCAAAGAGTTTATCCCAGGTGTTGAAAAAGGAATTGAAACAGTTTCAGATGGTGGAATTCTTGCTGGATTTCCTATGATAGACTATAAAGTAACTATCATAGATGGATTACATCACGATGTAGACTCGAGTGTGTTGGCATTTGAATTAGCAAGTAGGGCATGTTTTAAAGAAGCATGTACAAAAGGTGGATTAAAACTTTTAGAGCCAGTTATGAGAGTTGAAGTTGTAACACCCGAAGATTATATGGGTGATGTAATTGGTGATTTAAATAGTAGAAGAGGCCAAATTAGTACTCAAGAGCAAAGAGGAAATGCTACAGTTATTACTGCGATGGTCCCATTAGCTAATATGTTTGGATATATCAATAGTTTAAGATCAATGTCTCAGGGTAGAGCACAGTACTCGATGTTCTTTGATCATTATTCAAAAGTTCCTCAAAATGTTCAGGATGAAGTAACTAAAAAGATTGCAGGATAATATGGAAAAACAAAATATAAGAATTAAACTTAGAGCGTATGACAATAAGATTCTAGATGCATCAACTGAGGAAATAGTTAACACTGTCAAAAGAACTGGAGCAACTATTAGAGGCCCAATACCCTTACCAACTAAAATTGAGAGATATACAGTTTTAAGATCACCACACATTGACAAAAAAAGTAGAGAACAATTTGAGTCGAGAACACATAAAAGATTAATAGATATTGTTGAACCAACACCACAAACTGTTGAAGCATTGATGAAATTAGATTTAGCATCGGGTGTGGATGTGGAAATTAAAATTTAAATATGAGTGAAATTGCTTTAATAGGAAAAAAAATTGGAATGACTAGAGAGTTTTATAAAACTGGCCAGTCTGTACCAGTAACAGTTCTCAAAATGGAAAAAGCCAGAGTTATCCAGGTAATTGATAGTGAAAAAAGAGGTTATAAGGCTATTCAATTGGGATATGGAAAAATTAAAAATTCAAAACTTACAAAAGCAATGAAAGGATATTTTGCAAAAAAAAATACCGAAGCGAAAAGGAGATTAAAAGAAATTAGAGTTGAAAATGTTGAAGATTTTAAGGAAGGAAATGAGTTTGGTCTTGAAATATTTAAGGATATAAAATTTGTTGACACAAAATCAAAGACAATTGGTAAGGGTTTTGCCGGAGCTATGAAAAGACATAATTTTGGTGGTTTAAGAGCAACTCACGGTGTTTCAGTTTCGCATCGATCTCATGGTTCTACTGGACAAAGACAAGATCCTGGAAAGGTTTTTAAAGGAAAAAAAATGGCTGGACACATGGGGGATAAATTAAGAACTATGCAAAATATTGAAATTATTAAAACAGATTTAGAAAATGAATTACTATATTTAAAAGGTTCAATACCAGGTTCAAAAAATTCAGAAGTTATTGTTAAAGGTTCTGTTAAAAATATAATTAAATTAACAATTGATGAAAAAATTAAAGCTGCTGAACAAGCTAAAAAAACACCAGATAAAAAGAAAAAATAATGAAAATAGATAAATTAAATTTAGATGGAAAAAAAAGCTCTATGGAAGTTTTAGATAAAATTTTTTCAGCTAAAATAAACCATAAATTAGTAAGTAGCGTTCTGTACAAAACTAATGCTAATTATAAAGGTCGACATGCGAAAACTAAGCAACAAAATGAAGTAGCTGGACCTACATCAAAAATTTATGCACAAAAAGGTACAGGTAATGCAAGACACGCTAGTAGAAAAGCACCGATATTTGTTGGTGGTGGTATTGCACATGGTCCAAAAGGACAATTAGCCTATAAAACTAGAAAATTAAATAAAAGTGAAAAAAAACAAAGTATTGCTTCTTTGATAAGCGAAAAAACTAAAAATAAAGATTTATTAGTTCTTAATGATTTTAACAGTCAAATAAAAAAAACAAAAGAAATGTATCTCATTCTCAGAAAGTTTGAAATTACAAACTCTTTAATTATTCTAGACAAATCATCTAAAGAAAAAATAGAAAAATCAATGAAAAATATTCCAAACATTAAAGTTACAGATATAAATCACTTTAGTGCTTTTGATATTATTAAATTTAAAAAAATAGTTTTTACAGAAAGTTCTGTAAAAGAGCTGGAAAAGAGATATGCCTAAATTAGAAAAGATTCATTTATACGATAAAATTTTATCACCCTTGCTTACAGAAAAATCTACTAATTTATCTGGAGAAAATAAAATAGTTTTTAAAGTGCGTAAGAGTGCTAACAAAAAAAATCTTAAAAATAATATTGAAAAGATTTTCAAAGTGAATGTAACAAAAATTAATATTATTAATAAACAAAATAGATCAAAATTTACCAGAGGTAGAAAAGTAAAAGTTTCAGGTTTTAAAAAAGCAATAATCACACTTAAAAAAGGTCAAAGCATCGATCTAACTACAGGAATTTAAATGGCATTAAAAACTTTTAAACCATATACAAAATCTACCAGAGGAACAATTCTTGTTGATAGAACTGGTCTTTGGAAAGGAAAACCATTTAAGTCATTGGTTTCGCCAAAAAATTCAATGAAAGGAAGAAATAATAATGGTCATATAACTTCCATAAATCGAGCTGGTGGTCATAAGAAGATGTATAGACATGTAGATTTTTATAGAAAAAAATTTGATACACCTGCTACAGTTGAGAGAATAGAATATGACCCAAATCGATCTTGTTACATAATGTTAGTAAAATTCGAGGACAATTCTCATGCTTATTATTTAGCTCCACAAAAAATTAAAGTTGGTGACAAAGTAGAAAATGGTTCAAAAAAAGAGATTAAAGTTGGTAATTGCATGCCTTTACAAGATATCCCTGTTGGTATAGATATCCATAATGTTGAAATACAGCCAGGAGGTGGCGGTAAAATAGCTAGATCGGCAGGCACATCTGTAACTATTAGCGGATTAGATGGTAACTACAGTCTGATAAAGTTAGCATCTGGTGAGCTAAGAAAAATTGACTCAAGATCTTTAGCAACGATAGGAGTTTTAAGCAATCCAGATCAAAAAAACATCAAAATAGGAAAAGCTGGCAGATCTAGATGGCTAGGAAGAAGACCACATACAAGAGGAGTGGTTAAAAATCCTGTTGATCATCCACATGGAGGTGGAGAAGGAAAAAGTGCAGGCGGAAGGCATCCAGTTTCTCCAAAAGGTCAATCAGCTAAAGGATTAAAAACTAGAGATAATAAACGAACAGATAAATTTATTGTGAAGAGAAGAAATAAAAGAAAGGATACTAAATAATGGCTAGAGCAGTTTGGAAAGGTCCTTTTGTAGAGGAAAGTTTAATGAAAAAGGTGGATAAGTACAAAACGGATCCTAAGAAAATTCCAATTAAAACCTGGTCAAGAAAATCTACAATACTTCCAGATTTTGTTGGTGTAAGTTTTTTAATTTACAATGGTAAAAAATTTATTCCAATAACAGTGTCAGAAGATATGGTTGGACATAAATTAGGTGAGTTTGCACCTACAAGAACCTTCTTTGGACACACACCAGCAGACAAAAAGGCAAAACCTGCTGAAGCTGAGGCTAAAAAATAATTTATGAGCAAAAAAAAGAAAACACAAAATAATAAAGATAAGGTTGTGAGATCGATAAATAGTAATATTAGATCAAGCGTAAGGAAGCTTAATCCAATTCTTAAAGGAATTGTGGGTAAAAAAGTAGATGTAGCTATAAGAGATTTAGAATTTTCAGAAAAAAGAATAACAAGAGATATTAGAAAAACAATTAATTCAGCTGTTGCGAACGCTGAAAATAACTTTCAATACGACATTGATAAATTAGTAGTTAAAGAGGCTTATTGTGGCAAGAAAATTACAATGAAAAGGTTTAGGCCAAGGGCTAAAGGAAGAGCTGCACCAATATTAAAACATTATTCAAGTGTTACAATAATATTATCTGAGATGAAAAAAATGGAGGATCATGGGGCAAAAAGTTAATCCAGTAGGTTTTAGATTAGGTGTGAACAGAGGTTGGGATTCTGTTTGGTATGCAAAAAAGAAAGATTTTGGAAATTACCTTATCGAAGATTTTAAAATTAGAGAATACGTAAAAAAAAATGTAATTAATTCTGGTGTTTCTAAAGTTATGATCGAAAGAACTTCAAATAAATGCTACGTAACTATTTACACCTCGAGACCTGGATTTGTAATTGGAAAAAAAGGAAGTGATATTGATAAGATTAAAAACAATCTTTCGAAATTTACAAAAAACGAAGTTACCTTAAACATTAAAGAGGTAAAAAAACCAGAGACAAATTCGTATTTAGTTGCAGAAAATATTGCACAACAATTAGTAAAAAGAATTTCTTATAGACGTGCAATGAAAAGAGCAATGCAATCTTGTTTAAGACTTGGAGCCAAAGGAATTAAGGTTTCAGTAAGTGGCAGGTTAGGTGGTAATGAAATTGCAAGAACTGAGTGGTTAAGAGATGGAAGCATACCCTCACACACTTTAAGAGCAGATATAGATTATGCTGAAGCTGAGGCATTGACAACTTATGGAATAATCGGAATAAAAGTTTGGATTTATAAAGGTGAGGTTTTTGCAAAAGAATTTAGTCAAGAAACAAATAAAATAATAAATAAAGAGGAAAAAGAGTAAAATGTTACAACCAGTAAGAACTAAATGGAGAAAAGCTCATAAAGGACGAATACATGGAAAAGCTTCAAGAGCTAACTTTATAAATTATGGAGCTTATGCTTTAAAAGCACTAACTCCTGAGAGAGTGACAGGCAAACAAATTGAGGCTGCAAGAGTTGCATTAACAAGACACATGAAAAGACAGGGAAGAGTTTGGACAAGAATATTCCCTAATATTCCAGTATCAAAAAAACCAATAGAAGTTCGTATGGGTAAAGGGAAAGGTTCACCCGAATATTATGCCTGCAGAGTAAAACCAGGTAGAATTTTATTTGAAGTTGATGGTGTTTCTGAACAAATTGCTAAGGAAGCCCTATATAAAGCTTCGGCAAAACTACCAATTAAAACAAAAACAATTAAAAGATTTTTATAAAATGAAAAAACAAGAAATAAAAAAACTATCTAAAGATGAAATTTTAAAAAATATTGATAAACTTAAGAAAGACTTATTCAATTTTAGATTCCAAAAAGTTAATTCTCAAGTAACCAATCCATCTAAGATAGGTGAAACAAAAAAAACAATTGCAAGACTCAAAACTTCATTAAGAGGTAAAATTAATGCCTAAAAAAATTTTAACAGGAGTGGTAATTAGTGACAAACCAAATAAAACTGTGACTGTATTGATTGAAAGAAAGTATTCTCATCCTGTGTTAAAAAAGGTTATTAAAGTTAAAAAAAAATATAATGCTCATGATGAAAAAAATGCATTTAAGGTAGGAGATAAAGTTTCAATTATAGAAAGCAAACCTTTTTCAAAAAATAAAAAATTTCAAGTTATGGAGAGTTCAAAATAATGATACAAGTTCAAACCGAATTACAAGTTGCAGATAATACTGGAGCCAAAAAAATAGAGTGTATAAAAGTTTTAGGTGGATCCAAAAGGAGATATGCCAGCATTGGTGACACGATAGTTATTGCTGTAAAAGAGGCAATTCCAAAAGGTAAAGTTAAAAAGGGTTCAGTCCACAAAGCAGTTGTAGTGAGAGTTAAGAAAGGGATACATAGAGATGATGGATCAAAGGTAAAATTTGATAATAACGCAGCAGTTTTAGTTGATGATAAAGGTGAACCAGTAGGAACAAGAATTTTTGGTCCAGTTACAAGAGAATTAAGAACTAGAGGTCAAATGAAAATTATTTCTCTAGCACCTGAGGTACTATAATGATTAAAAAAGGTCTAAAGGTAAAAATTTTAGCAGGTAAAGATAAGGCCAAAGAAGGCGAAGTAATTGAAATAGATAGGTCAAAAAATAGAGCGAAAGTTAAAGATTTAAATATGATTAAAAAACATGTGAAGACAACAAAAGAAAAAAAGGGTGGTATATTTTCAAAAGAGAATTTTATCCATATCTCTAATCTCAAATTAGTAAATGAGCAAAAAAAAACTAAGAAAACAGAGGTTAAAAAATGATGACACCAAGACTAAAGGAACTTTATTTAAAAGAAATACAACCAGCTTTAAAAACAGAGTTTGGATTTAAAAATCTTAATATGGGTCCTAAAATTGAAAAAATTATTTTAAATATGGGGTTAGGTTTGGATGGAAATGACTCTAAAATTTTAAAATCATGTGAAGAGGATCTTGCCAAAATTGCAGGTCAAAAACCAGTCACAACAAAATTCAAAAAATCTGTAGCTAATTTTAAGACAAGAAAAGGCTCTAACGCGGGGTTGAAAGTAACTTTAAGAAAAAATAGAATGTATGAGTTCCTTGATAGATTAGTAAATATTGCGTTACCAAGAATAAAAGATTTTAGAGGTTTATCACCAAACGGATTTGATAAATTTGGAAACTATACTTTTGGAGTTAAAGAACATATTATATTTCCTGAAGTTAGCTTTGATAGAGCTGATAAAGTAAGAGGACTAGATATTATAATAGTTATATCGTCCCAAGATAAAGACCATAGTTTTGCACTTTTACAAAAGATGAATTTTCCATTTATAAAAAAAGGAGATAATTAGTATGGCTAAATTAAGTTCAATAAACAAGAATAATAGAAGAATAAAGCTTTCAGACAAATTTTTCAACAAGAGGGCTAATTTAAAGAAAATTATTATGGATAAGAAACTACCTTTGGAAGAAAGATTCAAAGCACAGCAAAAGCTTTCTAAATTACCAAGAAATTCTGCAAAAATCAGAGTGATGAATAGATGTCAAATTACTGGCAGACCACATGGAGTTTACAGAAAATTAAAAATTTCCAGAATTGCGCTAAGACAACTTGGTTTACAAGGGAAGATACCAGGTATGATAAAATCAAGTTGGTAGAAAGGATTAATTATGAGTTTAAGTGACCCAATAGGAGATATGATCGCAAGAGTAAAGAATGCTCAAGCGAGAAAGCATAAAAAAGTTGAATTACCATCCTCTAAATTTAAGAGCAAGATAGCAGACATTCTTAAGAATGAAGGATTTATTAAAGATTTTAAAGTTTCTATTGAGGAGAATAAAAATATTTTATCATTAGAATTAAAATACCATTCAGGTAATCCTGTAATAAATAATTTTGAGAGAGTCTCAAAGCCAGGTAGAAGAATTTTTTCAAGCGCGGATAGTTTGCCAAAAATAAACAATGGTTTAGGAATTGCAATATTGTCAACACCAAAAGGAGTAATGACTGATATTGATGCTAGAAAACAAAAAGTTGGTGGAGAAATAGTTTGTAAGGTTTTTTAATATGTCAAAAATAGGAAAAATAAATATAACGATACCAGAAAAAGTTAAAGTAGCTATTGCTGGAAATATTCTTAATATAGAGGGTCCTCTTGGTAAAAAATCTTTGAATATAGATTTAGAAATATTTAATCTTGACATTAAAGATGGTAAAGAAATATCTATAAAACCAAAAAAAATCGATCAAAATACTAAAAGATTATGGGGTATGAACAGAAGCTTGATTAACAACGCTGTCATTGGATCAATTAAAGGATATGATAAAATCCTAGAACTAGTAGGAGTTGGTTATAGAGCTTCAATTAAAGGTAATCAGTTAAATTTGCAGCTAGGTTACAGCCATGATATAAATTTTGACATACCAGAGGGTATTAAGATTGTAGTAGAAAAACAAACTACATTAAAAATTTCAGGTTTTGATAAACAATTAGTAGGTTCAATAGCTTCAAAAATAAAGACACTAAGAAAAATTGAACCATACAAGGGAAAAGGTATTAGAGAAAAAGGCCAATATATTTTGAAAAAAGAGGGAAAGAAGAAATAATGAGATTGAACACCAGCACAAGAAAAAAATTCAGAGTTACAAACAAACTTAAAAAAGTTGCTAAGCCTGGTAGATTTAGACTTAGTATATTTCGATCATCCAAAAATATATCAGCTCAAATTATAGATGATAGTAAAAATATTACTTTATTGTCTGCTTCTTCAATTGAGAAAGATATTAAAGAAATGAAAACAAAAAATAAATCTGAACTTTCTAAAATAGTAGCAGAAAAATTAGCAAAAAAAGCTCAGGAAAAAAAAATAAACAAAATATTTTTTGACAGGGGAATTTATAAATATCACGGAAGAATAAAGATTTTTGCTGATACATTAAGAGAAAACGGGATGGAATTTTAAGTATGGAAAACTTTAAAGAAAAAAAAACTGACGATATTTTAGAGAAGCTAGTCCACATTAATAGAATTACTAAGGTTGTAAAAGGTGGAAGAAGATTCGGTTTTTCTGCTCTAGTCGTGGTCGGAAATCAAGCTGGTAAAATTGGCATTGCTCACGCTAAAGCCAAGCAAGTTCCTGATGCAATTAAAAAGGCAAATGAAATAGCTAGAAGAAAACTTATTCATATTCCCCTAAGAGAAGGTAGAACTATACATCATGATGTAAAAGCAAAAGATGGCTCAGGCAGAATAATACTAAGATCAGCGTCAAAAGGAACTGGTATAATTGCGGGTGGTCCAGTAAGAGCAGTTTGTGAAGTTTTAGGATTAAAAGATATAGTAGCTAAATCAATGGGTACTTCTAATGCTCACAATGTTATAAGAGCTACAATCAAGGCTTTAAAGAAACAAAATTCACCAAAACAAATTTCATCAATCAGAAATAAAAAAATTTCAGAAATAATTGAAAAAAGAGGATAATGATAAAATTAAATAATAGACCCAAATTAAATAAACTTAAAATTAGAGTAGGTAGAGGGATTGGTTCTGGAAAAGGAAAAACTTCTGGTAGAGGTGTAAAGGGTCAAAAGTCTAGGTCTGGTGTTGCAATCAAAAGTTTTGAAGGAGGACAAATGCCCTTGTATAGACGTTTACCTAAGCGTGGTTTTAATTCTATTCAAAAAGATAATATAGCTATTTTAAATTTAGATAAAATACAATCTTTCATTAATAAAAAAACAATTAATACTAATGATATATTAAATTCATCATCATTAAAAAAGTTAAAGCTGATAAATAAAAATTCTAAAAAACTTAAGATTTTAGGCACTGGTGAAATTAAAGATAAGATTAATATCGAAGCTGATTTAGCCTCTAAATCTGCATTAGAAAAGCTGGAGAAAATAGGCGGATCTATACAACTTAAAAAATAATATCTTAAGATAATGAGCTCTTCATCTTCTAGTATTGATTTAAGAAACAGAATAATTTTTACAATTGCTATATTGGCTATTTACAGATTTGGTACGTTTGTTCCTTTACCTGGTATTGATCCAGAACAATTAAAAATTTTGATGGAGGGTAATCAAAAAGGTTTACTTGGGATGTTTAACGTATTTGCTGGCGGTGCTGTAAGTAGAATGGCTATTTTTGCATTAGGAATAATGCCATATATTTCATCTTCGATTATTGTTCAATTATTAACCGGAGTATCTGATTATTTTAAGAATCTTAAAGCACAAGGTGAAACCGGCAGAGCCAAGATTACTCAAATTACAAGATATGGGACAGTTTTATTGGCAACTGTTCAAGGTTATGGTCTGTCTGTCGGTTTGGAGTCTTCAGCTAATTTAGTTATCAACCCAGGAATATTTTTCAAGATATCAACAGTTACAACTATTGTAGGTGGTACGATATTTTTAATGTGGTTAGGAGAACAGATTACACAAAGGGGAATAGGAAATGGAATATCATTAATCATTTTTGCGGGCATTGTAGCAGAAATTCCCAGAGCCTTAGTTACAACATTTGAATTAGGTAGAACTGGAGCAATTTCAACTCTGATGATAATCGCAATTTTTATTTTATTAATTTTAACTATTTTATTTATTGTTTTTATGGAAAGAGCCTTAAGAAAAATTTTAATAAATTATCCTAAAAGACAGATGGGCAATAAAATGTATGGAGGAGAATCATCTCATTTACCTTTAAAGATTAATCAGGCTGGAGTTATACCAGCTATTTTTGCATCAGCTTTACTTTTATTACCAGTGACGTTTTCAAATTTTGATGTTTCTGATAATGAAACTTTTTTAAATTTAAGTTCATATTTTACACAAGGACAACCTCTTTACATGCTGCTTTATGCATCAGGAATTATTTTTTTTACTTTTTTTTATACATCAATTACCTTTAATCCGACAGAGACGGCTGATAATTTGAGAAAATATGGTGGTTTTGTTCCTGGAATAAGACCAGGTGAGAGCACTGCGCTTTATATTGAAAATATTTTAACAAAATTAACTACCATTGGAGCATTATACCTTACTTTAGTTTGTTTGATGCCAGAGTTTTTGATTGCTAATTATCCAATACCATTTTATTTGGGTGGAACTTCAATATTGATTGTTGTAGTTGTTGCAATTGATACAGTAACACAAATTCAAACACGACTTATGAGCTCACAATATGAGCAATTAATTAAAAAAACTAAATTTGGTAGGTAGATTAATAAAAGTGAATGTAATTTTGTTTGGACCCCCAGGAGCTGGTAAAGGCACACAAGCTAAACACCTGGTTAGACAATTAAATAATTTTCAAATCTCTACAGGTGATATGTTAAGAAATGAAATCCAAAACAACACTGAAATAGGAAAAAAGATAGTTGAAGATATGAGTGATGGTAGATTTGTCAGCGATCAAATAGTTAATTCATTAATTGAAAAAGTAATTTTTGATCCTGGTATGAAAAATAAATTAATATTCGATGGGTATCCAAGATCATTAATTCAAGCTAAAAATTTAGAAAAATTATTAAATAAAACAAATCAAAAAATAGATGCTGTGTTTTTTTTAAATGTAAATAAGGAAACAATAATTAAAAGAATTGAACAAAGAAAAACTATAGAAAATAGATCTGATGATGATCTAAATACTTTTGTGAAAAGGTATGACAAATACATGAAAACCACTAAACCGGTTCTGGACTTCTATTCTAAAAATTCAAATTTTTATGAATTAGATGGAGGTTCTAAAATTGAGGAAATAACTGCTAAAATCAACACTTTTCTCAATGTTTAACCCGTTGACTTTAAAAGATCATCTTATATAAAAGGCTGAAAATTATCACTAAATATATGGCTCGTATTGCAGGTATAAATATTCCACAGAACAAGCTTGTTCACGTAGGTCTTACCTACATATATGGTATTGGAGATAAGTTTTCTTTAAAAATCTGTTCATCGTTAAAAATTCCAAAAGAAAAAAGAGTGAATCAACTCACTGATGATGAAATCTTGAAAATAAGAGAATACATAGATCAAAATTTTAAAGTTGAAGGAGATTTAAGAAGAGATTACTCTTTAAATATAAAGAGATTAATAGATCTAGCTTGCTACAGGGGATCGAGACATAGAAAAAAATTACCAGTTCGAGGTCAAAGAACCAGATGTAATGCAAGGACAAGAAAAGGAAAAGCAATTGCAATTGCAGGTAAAAAATTAACTCCACTTAAGAAATAAATATGGCTAAAGTTGAAAAGGTTGAAAAAAAAGACCAAAAAAGTGAAAAGAATATAAGTAAAGTTAAAAAGAGCTCTTATTCAAAAAAGAAAAAAGTAAAAAAAAATATTTTGAATGGTATTGCTTACGTACAGTCAACTTTCAATAACACTATTATTTCCATAGCAGACACTAATGGAAATATAATTTCATGGGCTTCAGCTGGACAAAAAGGTTTTAAGGGTTCTAGAAAATCTACACCATATGCAGCACAAATTGCTGCTGATGCAGCTGCCTCAAAAGCTTTAGAGTTTGGAATGAAATCGCTATCCGTTGAAGTTAAAGGTCCAGGCTCAGGCAGAGAAACAGCATTAAGAGCTCTACAGGCAAGAGGATTTAAAATTTTATCAATTAAAGACACGACACCGATGCCACATAACGGTACTAGGCCACCAAAAAAAAGGAGAGTTTAATGGAAACTGAAAATGTAAATATTAAAAATTGGAAATCTCTAATTAAACCATCAAAAATTGATGTTCAAATGAGTGATGATTTATCCAAAGCAAAGATAGTAGCTGAGCCTTTAGAAAAAGGTTATGGTTTAACTTTGGGTAACTCTTTAAGAAGAATTTTATTGTCCTCAATTAGAGGGGCAGCAGTTACATCAATACAAATAGATGGTGTACTACACGAGTTTACTTCTATTAAAGGTGTGAGAGAGGATGTTACTGATATAGTTTTAAATGTTAAATCTTTGGCATTAAAGTCATCTTCTGAAGGTACCAAAAAACTTATTTTAGATGCTAAAGGACCCGGTGAAATTAAAGCTTCAGATATAACTCCTGTAGCTGACGTTGAAATTTTAAATCCTGAATTAGTAATTTGTAATTTAGATGAAAATACAAGTTTTCATATGGAAATGAATGTTAATACTGGAAAAGGGTATGTTCCAGCAGAACTAAATAAACCTGAGGAACCACCTTTAGGATTGATTGCTATAGATTCTTTATATAGTCCTGTTAAAAAAGTTTCTTATTCTGTAAGTACCGCAAGAGAAGGTAAAGCTCTAGACTACGATAAACTTACAATGGAAGTCGAAACTGATGGTTCAATTTCAGCAGAGGATGCGGTAGCGTATTCTGCAAGGATTTTTCAAGACCAACTTAAAATGTTTATTAATTTTGATGAGCCAGTAGAGGCTCCAGTAAAAGAAGTATCAACAGAACCTGAGTTTAATAAAAATTTATTAAGAAAAGTTGATGAACTAGAATTATCTGTGCGATCAATGAATTGTTTGAAAAATGATAACATAATTTATATCGGTGATCTTGTTCAAAAATCTGAAGGTGAAATGCTTAGAACACCAAATTTTGGAAGAAAATCACTCAATGAAATTAAAGAGGTTTTGACTGGAATGTCATTATATTTAGGTATGGAGATACCAAATTGGCCACCAGATAATATAGCTGAAATGTCAAAAAAACTCGAGGAAGCAATATAAATGAGACATGGATTTGCTAATAAGAAGCTAAACAGAACATCTGAGCATAGAAAAGCATTGTTAAAAAATATGCTTAATTCTCTAATAAAATATGAGCAAATTAAAACAACATTACCAAAGGCAAAATTTTTAAAACCTCAGGCTGACAAGATTATTACATTAGGCAAGAAAGATTCTCTTCATAATACAAAAGCTTTAGTTTCTCAGTTACAAGATATTAAATCCGCAAACAAAGTTAAAAAAACATTATCAAAAAGATATGAAAAAAGATCAGGGGGTTATACACGAATAATCAAAGCTGGTTTCAGATATGGTGATAACGCACCAATGGCAATTATTGAGTTTGTGGACAGAGATGTTGAGGCAAAAAAAGTTGATAAAAAGAAAAAATCTGTTTCAAAAGATCCTGAAAAAAAAGAAGATAAAAAACCAGTCACGGCATCAAAATAATATTTTTTATGTTAAAAAGTTACATCGTTGATTCAACGTGTAATAATATGCGTGTTGATAGATGGATACGGAATACAATAGGTAAAATTCCTCAAGGATTAATTGAAAAATCTTTAAGATCAGGCAAAATTAAAGTTAACAAAAAAAAAATAAAAAGTTCCCATAAAATAAAATCTAATGACAAAATCGATTTTTATGATTTTAAATTTGAAGAGAGAGTTATACAAAAAAAAATGAGTTATGATCCCTCTAATCAAATAATCAAAGCAAATGAGAATTTAATTATAGATAATAATGAAAATTTTGTCGTTTTAAATAAGAGTGCTGGTATCTCTGTTCAGGGTGGAACAAAATCAAAAAAAAACTTAATTGATATATTCAAAAAAAGTGAAATTTTTTCAGACTCAAAACCCTTCTCTGTTCACAGATTAGATAAAGATACATCTGGTGTTTTTTTAATGGCTAAAAATAGAGAAACAGCACAATTATTAACATCATTGTTTAGATTGAGAAAAGTCCACAAAACTTATCTTGCTATATGTCATGGTGAACTTGAAAAAAATTCAGGAGAATGGAATGATGATTTAGTACGTTATGATAATGGAAAAAAAATTATTGAAAAAGCAAAAACTATTTATAAAGTTATTGATAAAAATTCGAATTCTAGCCTTGTTGAAATGAAACCTATTACAGGAAGAAAACATCAATTAAGAAAACAACTTTTCAATATTGGTCACTCAATTTATGGAGATAATAAATATAAATCTTTCACCAAATCAATAGGTATTAACAAAGAATTAATGTTACATGCATTTGAAATAAAATTTATGATCAAGGATAAAAAATTTACTTATAAAGCTTTACTTCCAGATTATTTTACAAAATTATTAAAAATAAAAAGACTTACTTATTCAAATTTGAAATAAAGACTTCCACCAGTTTTTTCTCTAATTCTTTATAATCTTGATCTTTGACTTTTTTTAGATTTGTTACTCCTCTGTCTTTAATACCACATGGAATTATTGCTTTATATTTATCTAAATTGTTATTAATGTTAATAGAAAAACCATGATAAGCTATCCATTTACTTATTCTCACTCCAATTGCAGCAACTTTTTTTGTTTGTTCTTTATCTTTATACCATATTCCAATATTTTCTTTATCTGAAAAAGTTTCTATATTAAAAAATTGTAACGTATCTATTATTGTTTTTTCTATAATTGAAATAAAATTTCTAATATCTTTTTTTCTTTTTTTTAGATCTATTACAAAATAACAAATTAATTGACCTGGTCCATGATAAGTAATTTTACCACCTCTATTCGTCTCTAAAATCTTAATCGATTTATCTAATATATCGTTTTCATTATAGCTTGTACCCGCTGTATAAATATCTGGATGTTCTAGAGTCCAAATTAATTCATTTGATTTATTTAGATCTACATTTAACAATCTCTCTTCCATTATTTTTTTAGCATCCTCATAAATAACAGGTTTTCCAGACTTTTTAATTTCTATAGTCATTTAAAAATTGTAATCTTTTGATTATGTATTAAAAGATCGACCTAAATAATAGGAAAATTTATGACTTTAATTAAAAAAATCAAAGATAAAAAAGTCAATTTTGAATTTAATAAAGAATATATAAAAGTAGTCACCGATAAAATTTCAAACAGTGATGCAAATTTTATCACTAATTCATTTAAAGAAATGCACCCTGCTGATGCAGCAGATATAATCGAACATTTAAGTCAAAATGATAGAGAAAATTTAATAAAACTTAATAATTTTAAAATAGATCCTGAGGTTTTTATTGAATTAAATGAGTCAGTTCAAACCGAAATAATAAAATATCTTTCTTCTGATGCGATCGTTAGAATATTGAAAAATTTAGAGTCTGATGATGCAATAGCTATTCTTGAAAATGTAGACGAAAAAAATAAAAATTCTATTTTAAGCTTACTACCACCTAAAGATCGTTTTGCTTTATTGGAAGGTCTTAGTTATCCTGAGGATAGCGCAGCTAGGATAATGCAGAGAGAATTTACAGCAATACCAAGTAACTGGTCTGTTGGTCAAACCATCGATTATTTAAGAGAAAATAAAGATTTACCGGAACAATTTTTAGAAATTTATATTGTAGACGAAAATTTTAAACCTATTGGTACCGTACCATCATCAAAAGTTCTAAGAACATCAAGAGAAACAAAGATGTCATCAATAATGGATGATTCTATTTTCTTAGTGCCAGTAGATATGGATAGAGAAGAAGTTGGTAACTCATTTGAAAATTATAATTTAAATTCAGCATGTGTAATTGATAAGAATAATAAATTAGTTGGAATGATTACTTCAGATGATGTTCTGACAGTCTTAAAAGAAGAGGCAGAAGAAGATGCATTAAGATTAGCAGGAGTAGGAGATGAAGAAATTACAGATGGTGTAATAACAAAAACAAAAAGAAGATTTAACTGGTTGTTATTAAATCTTTTCACTGCATTTTTAGCAACATATTGTATTAGTTTATTTGGAGCAACAATTGAACAAATGGTTGTTCTAGCTTTCTTGATGCCAATTGTTGCATCGATGGGTGGCAATGCTGGAATGCAAACATTGGCCGTAACAGTTAGAACTCTTGCTACTAATGATTTAACGAAAAATAATTTTAATCAAAATATTTTTAAAGAATTTAACATTGGTATATTAAATGGAATTATATTTGCAATTATAAGTTCCGTTATTGTTCAGTTATGGTTTCAGGACATTCAACTTTCTTTAATAATTTCTATTTCAATGATTTTGACAATGATCGTTGCAGGTTTGTTTGGTATATTGGTACCTGTTACACTAAAGAAAATGAATATAGATCCAGCTATAGCCTCAAGTGTTTTTGTAACTACTATAACTGATGTTATTGGGTTCGTATCTTTCTTAGGTGTGGGAGCTTATTTTTTGTAAACATTAGAAGTTATCTATAAGCCTCACTTTATCAATATAATAAGCAACAAATATTTTGGCATTTTTTATTTTTTTAGTCAGTCTAAGATTTTTTGTATTTCTTAGTTCGAGATAATCTATTTTAATATTATACTTTTTTTTAAGTTCTTTTTTTTTCATTAAAAATAAATTTTTTAAATTCATATTTTTTAATAATTTTTTTTTAAAAATAATAAGATTTCTGGCTATCGCACTTGCTTTAGTTAAACTATTTTTATTTAAAAGATTATTTCTAGATGATAAAGCTAATCTATTTTTATCTCTTATTGTTTTACAAGAAATAATTTTAGATCTGAAGTTTTTTTCGATATATCTCTTTACTAATAATAACTGTTGAAAATCTTTTTCACCCATGAATATTTTTGATGGATTTACTATTTTTGTTAAACGAATCATTACTTCGATTACCCCTTCAAAATGACCCTTTCTATACTTAGCACACAATATTTCGTCTTTTTTGTTTAGTTTTATTTTTATTTTATTTTTAGCTTTATAAATATCTTTGATTCTAGGCAAATAAACATAATCTACTTTTAGCTTTTTTAAAATTTTTAGATCCTTTTTTATATTTCTAGGATATTTTTTGTAATCTTTTTTGTTGTTAAATTGTTTAGGATTTACGAATATACTTACAATAGTTCTATTGGATAGTTTTAGAGATTTTTTGATTAATGAGATATGACCATCATGAAGGCTACCCATAGTCGGCACAAATCCAATATTTGAATTGTCAAATAATGCCTCATTTAAATCAATATTGTTTAATAAAGTTTTCATTTGTATAAAACATTTTAATAAGTAAAACATTTAAATGATTAAACAAGCAATTATTCCATTAGCTGGTCTAGGCACGAGGTTATTACCTTTAACCAGTGTATTTGCCAAAGAACTTCTTCCTATAAATGGAAAACCAGGAATTGAGTATATTTTAGATGAATGTGCAGATGCTGGCATTAAAAAGATAATTTTTATAATTTCAAAAAAAAAACAAATGATAAAAGATTATTTTTACAAAGATAGCTTTTATAAAAAGATAATAAAAAAGAAAAAAGATCCTATAATTATTAAAGAATATAAAAAAATTTTGAAATATAAAAAGATGATTAAATTTGTTTACCAAAATAAACCTTTGGGAACAGGTGATGCAGTATTAAAAACAAAAAAATTCATCACAGATGATTTTTTTCTTATGTTATTACCAGATGATTTAATAATTAAAAAAAATTGCTCGAAGTCTATGATTAATATACATAATCGATATAAATCATCAGTGATGGCAAGTATTAATGTTCCAAAGAAAACTGTCTCAAGATGGGGAATTTACAAATTAGGAAAAAAATTAAATAAAAATAATTATTTTATAAAAGACGTTATTGAAAAACCACCAATTTCAACAGCACCATCAAATAAAGCTGTAATAGGACGATATATTCTTCCAAGAAAAATATTTTCTAAATTATTAAATCAAAAACCAGGTAAAGGCGGCGAAATTCATATCACTGACGCAATACAATCATTGATACAAAACAATGAAAAATTCATTGCTCATAATTTTACAGGAAAATATTTAGATTGTGGAAGTATGAATGGCTATATTAAATCAACATTAGAAATATCAAAATCATGAAACTTTGCATGATAGGAACTGGTTATGTTGGTTTAGTAAGTGGAGTATGCTTTGCTGATCTAGGCAATAATGTAATTTGTGTAGATAAAGATTTAAAAAAAATAGATCTACTTTCTAAAGGAAAAATTCCCATTTACGAACCTGGACTTACTGAATTAGTGAATAAGAATTATAAAAATAAAAGATTAAAATTTTCATCTGATTTAAAAGAATCAATAAAAGACTCTGATATAATTTTTATTTGTGTTGGTACACCAACAAAAAAGGGAGGTAGCAGTGCAGATTTAAGCCAAATTTTTCAAGTAGCAAAACAGATAAGTTTATCAATCAATAAGTTTAAGATAATAGTTACTAAGTCAACGGTACCTGTAACAACAGGTGATGAAATTGAAAAAATTTTACTTAAAAAAAAAGGTAATAAAGATAAATTTTCTGTAGTATCTAATCCAGAATTTTTAAGAGAAGGTGAAGCTATTCGGGATTTTATTTTTCCTGATAGAATAGTCGTTGGGTCTAATGATAAAAAATCTAACCGTTTAATGAACAATTTATATGCTCCTTTAATATCTAAGGGAGCCCAGTATATTCATACATCAAGAAGAGCAGCAGAATTAATCAAATATTCATCCAATGCTTTTTTAGCTACAAAAATTACATTTATTAATGAAATTGCGAATTTGTGCGAAAAAACTGGAATAAATGTTGAAGATATCTCAATTGGGATGGGTTTAGATAAAAGAATAGGTAGTCGTTTTTTAAGGGCAGGGCCTGGTTATGGCGGATCATGTTTTCCAAAAGATACTAAAGCTATAACAGCTACGGCTGATAAATTTAAAACAAATCTTTCTGTAATAAAATCAGTCATAAAATCAAATGAAAATAGATCTAATTTTTTACTTAATAAAGTTTATAGAATTTTAAATAATAAAATTAAAAATAAAAAAATAACTTTCTTAGGTGTTACATTTAAGGCTAATACAGATGATATGAGAGATTCCTCTAGTTTAAAAATGATACCTGCTTTATCAAAAAAAGGTGCTAAAATAAATTATTTTGATCCAACAGGTGTCAAAAAAGAATTTTCAAAAGTTAAAAATGTTTCTTACATTGATAATATTAAAGAGTCTGTAAAAGGCTCAGATCTTGTTATAATTCATACAGAATGGAACGATTTTAAATCAATTAATTTTAAAAATTTAATTAAAGGTAAAAAATTTATTATTTATGATATGAGAAACATATACTCTCCAATGAAGATTAAAAATCAAGGCTTTAAATATTATAGTATTGGAAGATAAATTTTAATTTAGCTCGAATATAGCATCAACTTCTACGGCAACACCCAAGGGAAGACTATTAACACTTACAGCTGCTCTTGTATGCATCCCCGCATCACCAAAGATTGAGGCAATTAAATCAGAAGCGCCATTAATTACCTTGGGTTGATCCTTAAAGTCATCGGTAGAATTAACGAAACCTGTTAATTTTACACAAGATTTAATTTTTGTTAGATCGTTATCACAAGCTTTTATTATTTGAGAAATAATACTTAAACCACATCTTTTTGCTGCGTTATATCCAGTCTCTACATTCAAATCTTTTCCAACTTTTCCTTTGATCAATTCACCTTTTTCATCAATTGAGATTTGGCCTGATACAAATAACATTTTTCCTGAAATTTTTGTTGCAACATAATTCCCTACTGGAGCCTTAGCCTCTGGAAGTTTTAAACCAAGTTTATTTAAATTTTCTTGATAATTCATTTTTTATTTTTTTTCTTTGTTTTATCGTATTCTTTTCTTTTCTCAATCAATATTAACGCTTCCTCCATAGTAATTTC
>CACNYD010000007.1 GCA_902624635.1 uncultured Pelagibacteraceae bacterium
AAAGATTCATTAAACTTTAGAATGTGGAAGAAATATTATTCAGGAGCATCGGGTCTAATGGGACTTAAGATTAAATCGAAAAATACTAATTCTGTTAAAAAATTCGTTAACTCTCTTAAACTGTTTGGTTATGGTTATAGTTGGGGTGGATTTGAAAGTTTAGCTTTACACCAAGAATTTAGAGAAACTGGAAAAAGAAAATTTATGAAATTATCGAATGATGAACATCTAGTAAGATTACACATAGGACTTGAAGATCCAAATGACTTAATTGCTGATATTAAACAAGCATTAAGGCATTTAAAATGAGTTCTGAAAAATTTTTTCAGTCAAAAACAGCATTGGTAACTTTATTTGCCGCATGTTTTGTTGTTTTAATTTCTCTCGGAGTAAGACAAACCTTTGGTTTGTTTTTCATGGATTTTAATGAAAGTTTAAAAATAAGTAATACAGCTTTTGGTTTTGCAATAGGAATGCAGATGTTAATGTGGGGTTTAACCGGACCTATTTTTGGTGCCATTGCAGATAAGTATGGAGGTCACATAGCGATTATTTCAGCATTTATTTTTTACACTGCTGGAATATTTTTTTTATATACCGGACCTAATACAGGAATTTTTTTTCAAATTCATATGGGATTGTTAATTGGAATTGGACTAGGGGGTACAGCTATAAGTATCCCAATGTCTATTGTTGGAAAACACTTTCCTTTATCTACAAGAACCATTGCAATGAGTTTTGTAACTGCCGTGGGATCATTTGGTTACTTTTTGTCACCAATTTTCACAAGTTACTCACTAAATGAATTTGGATGGAACTATACATTATTCGTTTTTGGAATGCTTTTAATTGCTGGTTTAGTATCCGCTTACTTCGTAAGATCTCCATCTGTAAATGAAAATGCAGAAAAAACATCAGACCAATCATTTTCAGAAGCTCTCAATGAAGCATTTAGAACAAAAAGTTATATTTTACTTGTATCTGGTTTTTTTGTTTGTGGATTTCATATTACTTTAGTTGGAACTCATGTCCCTAAGTATGTAATAGATAGAGGTCTAGAGGATTGGACTGCTGCAGCTATTTTATCTTTAATTGGGTTATTTAATATTTTTGGCTCTTTGTTAAGCGGCTATCTTTCTGCAAAAATGAGCAAAAAAATAATTTTAAGTGCAATCTACTTTTTGCGAGGAGTTTCAATAGTATTTTTTATATTTACTCCAGCAAGTAACATTACAGCATTCATATTTGGAGCAAGTTTTGGGTTCCTATGGTTATCGACAGTGCCAGCCACAAGCGGAATAGTTGCTCATCTTTTTGGAACAAAATATTTGGGCTTGTTATATGGAATAGTTTTTTTAAGTCATCAAATTGGTTCTTTTTTTGGTGCATATCTTGGAGGTTTGTTTCACGATACCTATGGGTCATATGATTATGCGTGGTATTTAGCAATTGCTTTATCTATTTTTGCAGCAATAATTCATTTACCAATTAAAGAAGAACCAGTTTTAAGATTAAAAACAGAATAAATTGAATAAAACAAATTATTTAACGAAAACACATTTATCAGGGAAACCCTACATTATTTATAAATCTCAAAAAGGGTTTGACCTTTACACAAACTTTTCAAAAAAAATAATTTTAAACAATAAAAATATTAAAAGTTTTTTAACAAAAAAAAATAGAAAACAGTCAAACGATACGGATCTTTTTATTGGTTTTATTGGATATGAGTTATTAAATAATTTGATAGATGTAAAAGTTCCTAAACAAAAGAATTTAAACTTTCCTAAGGGTATTTTTTATAAACCAGAAAAAAAGATCAAACTCAGTAACAAGTTAAATTATGATTTCAAAAATTTTGAATGCGGAAACTTTGAAATTAACATTAATAGAAAAAATTATACAAAGATATTCAATAAATTTAAGAAAAAGATAAAGAGTGGCGAAACATATCAAATTAAAATTTGCACTAAATATAAAACAAAGTCAAAAATTAATCCGTTAGATTTTTTTTCAAGGTTATCTGATACCAATCTAGCTCCAGAGGCTTTTATGATTAAAGATAATAATTACTCAATTATTAGCTGTTCCCCAGAAACTTTAATTATAAAAAAAGGAAGCGACATATCTACAAAACCAATAGCTGGGACTGTAAAAAAAACGAGGCAGTTAAATAAAATAAAAGCATTAAATTATTTTAGAAAAAATTTAAAAGAAACCAAAGAGCACAATATGATTGTTGATATGGAAAGAAATGATTTATCAAGAATCTGCGAGGTAGGTTCAGTAAAATTATCTAAACAAAAAATCGTTGAGGAATATAAAGACCTTTTTCATTATGTTAGCCTAATTAAGGGAAAATTAAAAAAAAATATAAATAATTTTGAAATAATTAAAGCAATGATGCCAGGCGGCTCAGTTATTGGGTGTCCAAAGATAAATACGCTTAATCTTTTAAATAATCAGGAAAAAGAAAATAGAAATATTTATACAGGAAGTTTTGGTTACATAAAATTCAATGGCGATATGAGATTTAATATAATTATACGGTCAATTTTAAATTTTAAGAACATATCCGAAATTTCAGTTGCCTCAGGTGTCGTTGTCGATAGTAACGCCAATCATGAGTTTAATGAGAATTTTCTTAAAGCTAAAGCGTTAATAGATTTATTCAAATGATTTATGTAATTGATCATAACGACTCATTTACTCATAATGTGGTTCACCAATTTGCTTTATTTGATAAAGTTGAATGTGATAACTATGATAAGGTTAGCGAAAATAAAATTAAGCTAGCATCAACAATAATTTTCTCACCTGGACCAGGAAATCCCAAAAATTATCCAATCACCTCAAAAATATACAAAAAGTATAAAGGTAAAAAAAAAATAATAGGTATCTGTTTAGGATTTCAACATATTCTATTTTGCGAAGGTGCAAAAATTGTTGAACAAAAAAAAATTTATCATGGTTTTCAATCAAACGTAAAAGTTATCACTAATAAATCTTTATTTAAAAAAGGAAAAATATTTAAAGTTGGCAGGTATCATTCTTTAAAATTAAAAGAGCCTTTCAAATCTAATAATTTTGAGATAACTATGAGATGTTTAAATTCAAAAGTCGCGATGGCTTTTGAAAATAAAAAGGAAAAAATATATGGATTTCAATTTCACCCAGAATCTTTTTTAACTATCAATGGTAACTTACTTATTAAAAAAATCTTATCAGCTTAAAGACTTAAAACAGATAGAGTTCCAAGATCTTTGGGGAGATCATGGAATTTTTACAACTATGTGGATTTTTGGTAAACCAGCAAAAATTTTATTTTTCGATAATCATATAAAAAATTTGATTTTATCACTAAAAAAATATCAAATAAAAAAAAAATCTTTAAAATCAGATATTTTAAAAATAATTAACAAAAATTTATCCAAAAAGAGGAAATATAATCATCTATTGAGAATTGCTATTAATAAGAAAATCATTTCAATATCTTTAAGGAAAAGAATTAAACCAAAATTAAATTTTAATTTGAGGTTAGTAAAATTAAAAAGAGAAAAACCAGAATTTAAAAATCTAAAATATAAAAAGATTTTATTTTATCTATCTAAAATGGATAACTCCCAATCAGATATTGCATTGGTGTCTAATAAGAAATTATTAGAAACTGGAACCTCAAATTTATTATTTGTTAAAGATCAAAAATTTTTTACTCCTAAAAAGGATTATTATGAGGGAAACACTTATAAATTTTTTAAAACAAAAATAAGAAAGATAACCAAAAAAGATATTTTGCTCAAAGAGATAAAAAATTATGATGAAATATTATTGATAGGTTCTGGGAAAGGGGTTGCTTCAGTTAAAACTATAAATGAGCTTAAATGGAAAAGAAAAAACCTAAAAAAATTCAAGTTTCTATCAAAACAATATGATGCAGTTATAAATAAATGTAATTCTTATAGATTTTAGTAAATGAAAGACCCAAACAATCCTTGTTTATTTTGCAACGTTAAAAAAAGTGGATGCGCTCATGAAAATGAATTGGCATATGCAAGTTATGACTCATATCCAGTTTCAGAACATCATTGTTTGATTATACCTAAAAGACACATAAAAGATTATTTTGATTTATCTACTGATGAATTGGTTGCCTGTAATGATCTTTTAAAAGTTGTAAAAAAAGAAATAATCAATAAAGATCCATTAGTTAAAGGATTTAATTTAGGAACTAATATAGGAATTGTATCTGGTCAATCTATCTTGCATTGTCATTTTCACCTGATTCCCCGAAGAGAAGGAGACGTAGACAATCCTCAGGGTGGAGTAAGATCGGTCATTCCAAACAAACAACATTATAAAAGAAATAATTAGCCTGTTATAAAAGACAAATTGACCCCAGTTTGAGGTTGAACTATAAATTCAACTATATATAAAACTTTAAAATTAATTCAAAATTTAACAAAAGGCGGAAATGTTAAGTAACAATCCATTTTCAATTTTATCAGAAACCATCTCACCGTTTGCTATGCAATCTTTTATTATTGCAATGGTTTTGTTGATTGCGGTTGGAACTATTATTCAAATGATACATCATAAAAATTTGACTTATTTTTTTAATAACGCAAAAAAAGCAAAACTATCAGCGACAAAAGAACTAGGTGTTGGAGAAAAAGTTTCTGTGATTGCTAAAACAACAGTTGTTGATATTGGTACTACCTCTGAATTAGGTTTTGGTAAAAGAAGATTAGCCCATGTTTTAGGAATGTACGGAACAATTTTATTTTGGGTTTCTTCAGCTGTTTTAGTTTTTTGTTACACAGGTGCTGATAAACCGAGTTCCCAAACTTGGTCAATGATTTGGCACGCAGGAGCAATCTTAACATGTTTAGGTGGATATTGGTTTTGGTTTTTTTTAAGAGTAGACGTATCAGCGGAAGCTCATCCTTGGTATAGAATCATTAAAGCTGATTTATTTGTTTTAGCTTTACTTGCATGTTCTACTTTTGGGTTAGCATGGTCTTACACTCAATTTAACGGACAAATGGGATTATCATATTTGTTTTTAACTTTATTTGTTGCATCTAATTTAATTTTATTTGGTGGTGTTTATTGGTCTAAATTTGCCCATATGTTCTACAAACCTGGAGCAGCAATACAAAAAAATCTAGCTGAGGCTGATGGTTCAAGAGACAATCTTCCTCCACCAGCAGATGCCCCTGAGCAATTTGGCTTAGGTATAAAAAGAGAAGAGCCAAAACACTATTAATATGTTATTAAAAAAAGGAGAAAAATAAATTATGTCAACTTTTGTATACATGACAAGATGTGATGGTTGTGGACATTGTGTAGATATATGTCCTTCAGACATCATGCACATAGATGAAAATATTCGAAGAGCAAAAAACATTGAACCAAATTTTTGTTGGGAATGTTACTCATGCGTTAAAGCATGTCCTAATCATGCAATTGACGTAAGAGGCTATGCTGATTTTGCTCCTATGGGTCACAGTGTGAGAGTTAGAAGAGAAGAGGAAAAAGGAACTATCTCTTGGAAAATCAAATTTAGAAATGGAACAGAAAAAAATTTCGTATCCCCAATAACAACAAAACCTTGGGGTAAATTTATTCCTAAACTTGCTGAAGGTGACACTCCTAACCAAGGAGAAATTAATTCACAAAGATTATATAGTGAACCAGAGGGTTTAAATACTAATAAAGAATTACCATCAGTCCCTAAAGAGTCATTTAAAAAGGGAGTTTATTATTAATGGCTAAGCACAAAACGCATTATGAGGAATGTGATGTATTAGTTGTTGGTGGTGGAATGGCTGGCACAGGAGCAACTTTTGAGGCCAGACATTGGGGAAGAGATTTAAAAATCATTTGTGTTGAAAAAGCAAACATTGATCGAAGTGGTGCAGTCGCACAAGGTTTATATGCAATTAATTGTTACATGGGTATGCAGTGGGATGAAAATCAACCTGAGGATCATGTGAGATATGCTAGAAATGATTTAATGGGAATGGTTAGAGAAGATTTAGGTTATGACATGGCTCGTCATGTAGACTCTACTGTTCACATGTTTGATGAATGGGGTCTTCCAATGATGAAAAATGAAAAAACTGGAAGATATTTAAGAGAAGGTAAATGGCAAATTATGATTCATGGTGAAAGTTATAAACCAATCGTTGCTGAGGCTGCAAAAAAGTCAGCTGATAAAATTTATAATAGAATAATGGTTACCCATTTATTAATGGATGAAAATCAAGAGAATAGAATTGGAGGTGCAGTTGGATTTAATATGAGAACAGGTGACTTTCATGTGTTTAGATCTAAAACAGTTATAGTATCAGCTGGAGGGGCATCGCATATTTTTAAACCAAGAGCAGTTGGAGAAGGTATGGGTAGAACCTGGTACGCTCCATGGAGTAATGGTTCTGCTTATGCATTACCAATCGCAGCGGGTGCAAAGATGACTCAAATGGAAAATAGAATTGTCTTGTGTAGATTTAAAGATGGATATGGACCTGTTGGAGCATATTTTTTACATTTAAAAACATATACACAAAATGCTAACGGTGAAAATTATGAAAAGAAATGGTATGATCAAACAAAAGAATTAGTTGGAGAATATATTGATCATCACCCAACTCCTACATGTTTAAGAAATCATGCATTTATTCAAGAAGTTGCTTCAGGTAATGGACCAATTCATATGGTTACAACAGAAGCTTTTCAAGATCCACATTTAGAAACAGTTGGATGGGAAAATTTTTTAGGAATGACAGTTGGTCAGGCTGTTGTTTGGGCATCACAAAATATTGATCCAAAATATACAAATCCTGAGTTAACAACATCTGAACCTTATGTAATGGGATCACACGCAACTTGTTCTGGTGCATGGGTGAGTGGACCTGAAGATCTTTCTCCACCAGAATATTTCTGGGGTTATAATAGAATGCTGACCATTGATGGACTATTTGGTGCTGGTGATACCGTGGGTGGGAGTGCTCACAAATTTTCATCTGGATCTTTTACTGAGGGAAGATTAGCTGCTAAAGCTGCTGTAAAATATATTGAGGATCAAAAAGCAAAAGGAATTAAAGTTTCAGATAAACAGTGTGATGATTTTAAAAAAGCTGTTTATAAACCTCTTGATAATTACACAGTTGCTCAAAATGAGATAACTGGAGGAACTGTTTCTCCAAGTTATATTTCCCCAATACAAGGATTACAAAGACTTCAAAAAATTATGGATGAATATGTTGGTGGGATCACTGCAAATTATATGACTAACGGAAATTTACTTAAAAAAGCTTTAGAGCTTTTAGCATGGCTACAAGAAGATTTAGAGCATGTTGGTGCAGAAGACTATCATCAGTTAATGAGAGCTTGGGAGTTAAAACATAGAGCTTTAACTTCACAATGTGTGACCGAGCATACTTTATTTAGGGAGGAAACTCGTTGGCCAGGTTATTATTACAGAGGAGATCACATGAAGTTAGATGATGAAAATTGGCATTGTTTAACAGTTTCAAGAAGAGATCCTAAAACTGGTAAATTTACTTTAGAAAAAGTTCCCGTTTATCACATTGTTGATGAAAAAGAGAAAAAGAAAGCCTCATAATATTACAATTTAATTTATGGATCTTTTAGAAAAATCGGATGAGGAGATTTTTGTTATCGCTAAACCATTTTGGGAAAATCTAGTCAGAGCTTCGAATATGAAGGACTACGGAGGTTTTACCAAAGATTTTTCAACACAAATGTTATTTGGAGCCAATGAGGTGGAGCTTGGTAAACAATGGGCTAACAATAAAATTATTACAAATTTAAACGAAACTTATGAGCCTTTTGGAACTCTAAGACGGGGCGATCACATAACTGTGTTAATCAAGCAGACTAATAAGGAAATACCTGGGGAGTTTTTAGGAAGATTGGTCTTAGGTATTGAGGATGATCAGGTTAAGATCTTTGGGGCAACAATTTATTAATTAAAGTTTGACAATTTTTCTACTAGGTGTATTCAGGGATTTAGATGCGCCTTTCAAATTTAAAAATTCTAAATAACATAGCTAACAAGAAATCTACTTTTATTAAAACTGGAATTTTTTCAGCTATTGCTGCATGTTGGGGTGTTATCTTAGTTGGAACTTTTATTACTTTTAAATAAGTAATATTTAAAGTTTTTATTATTAGATGGAAGTTTTTTTACCTATTGCTCAAGTTTTTGTAAATCCAATAGAAATTCTTTTTTTAAGTGCATTAGTAGGTATTTTATCTGGTCTATTTGGTGTTGGTGGTGGTTTTTTAATGACACCTTTTTTAATTTTTTTAGGAGTACCCCCAGCTTATGCAGTTGCTAATGAAGCTAATAATATTTTAGCAACATCTGTATCAGGATCCACAACTCATTGGTTAAAAAATACTTTAGATTATAAAATGGGTTTTATAATTGTCATAGGCGGTTCTATTGGAACAGCCCTTGGTATTTATACATTTAGTTATTTTAAAGGTATTGGTAAAATAGATACAGTTATTTCTTTAGCTTATATGTATATTCTTGCAATCATAGGTACTTTAATGCTCGTAGAAAGCCTTGGAGAAATAGATAAGGCAAAAAAAAATATTGTAGAGAAAAAAAAATTACATGTTCATTATTGGATACATGGACTTCCTTTTCGAATGAGATTTCCTAAATCAAAATTATATGAAAGTATATTCACTCCTATAATAATTGGATTAGCTGTTGGATTTATAGCAGCTATTATGGGGATAGGCGGTGCTTTTATATTAGTTCCAGCGATGATTTATATTATTAAAATGCCAACAAGACTTGTTCCTGGAACATCTCTGTTTGTAACAATCTTTGTAAGCGTAATCGTAACTTTTCTTCATTCATTTAATTATGGTTCCATAGACCTAATGCTAGTGGTTATGCTAGTGGTTGGATCAATAATAGGAGTTCAGGTTGGCCAAAAATTAGGAGAAAAAATTGATAGCTCAGGGTTAAAAGCTCTTTTAGCAATTTTATTATTAGTTGTAGGAATAGCGATAGCTTATGACACTTTTTTTGCAGAAGAAATTCAAAAAGAAATCGTAAATGTTGCTAATAAAGATTTAAACTTTTTTTCAAAATTTATTAGGGAATTTTCTAAAGATATGCCATTCTTTTATGGGTTATTTTCTATTTTGTTTGCTGTTCTTTTAGGAATAGGAGCTGCATTTATAAGAAGATCTTTATCCAATTTAAGAAAAAAATATTTAGCTAATATTGCAAAACAAACTAAATAAAAAATTTTGATATAGTTTGAATATAAATTAAACTAATAAAACCAACTGTAACAGCTGCAATTAAACCAACAATAAATGGTTTATAACCCATTAATCTTAATTCACTTAAGTTAATCGATATTCCTACAGCAGCCATTGCCATTGTCAAAAAGGTTGTTGCTAAAATTTTTATTATTTCGATAAGATTTATCCAATAAACATAATTTTCATTTTCAATTGAAAAGATTTGATCACCCAAATTTCTAATTATTATCATACCAATGAAACCTAAAACGAAATATGGAAAAATATCTAAAATAGAATAAGAATTGCCTTTCATTTCTCCACGATTATATAAAAAGGCAAACAAAGGTATCATTATAACAAGAAAAGTATTACGAATTAATTTAGTAACTGTTGCAACGTTTAAAGTCTCAGGACTATTGAACTGTTGATCATAAATAAGTCCAGCAGCTGCTACTTGCGATGTTTCGTGGATTGCAGTACCTAAAAACAAACCTGCTTTGAGTTCATTTTCATTGAAAAACCATTCAGCAAAGTATGGATAAACAATCATGGCAATAACACCAAATAAAGTAATGTTAGCTATTGCGTATGCAATTTCAGTTTTTTTAGCATTAATAACTGGAGCAGTCGCAACTATAGCTGTCGCCCCACAAACGCTTGTACCTATAGCAATTAAATATGACATTTTTGATGAGATAGGAACTTTTTTAATTAAAAATTTAATTAATATTAGCACTACTAGAATACAAATTATTATTAGTGGTATAGCGATTGATCCAAATTTTATAAATTCTTCAAAACTTAATCTTACACCTAAAAAAATAATTCCAAGCTTTAAAATATATTGCTGAGTAAAATCAAGACCAACCATCATGCCAGGTCTTGGTGTAAAAGCATTCCCCATTATAATGCCTAGAATGATTGCAATTAAAACAGTTGATATAGGACTTTTTGGTGTTCCAAATATTTCTATAGCTAGAACATTATTGATACCTTGAGAGAATAGATAAAAGATTAAGGCTAGAGCAACTCCAGGAAAAATTTTTTTTAAGTATAAAAATTTGGAAGACACTTTAATAAAAGCAATAAAACTTAAGCACTTCTATAAAGTTTAGTCATAACAAACTCTTTATGACCCAAAGCTTCTGCGCAGGTTAATCTTCCATTGGCCACTCTAAGAGTAGTCTCAATGAGTTTATCCCCCGCTTCGGATAAATTCATCTCTCTTGAAAGAATCTTAGAGACATCGCAATCCACATGTTCACTCATACTTTTTGCAGTTAATGGATTAGCTGTTAATTTAACAACAGGTTCAATTGGATTTCCAACAATATTACCCTGACCAGTTGGAAATAAATGAATATTAAATCCTGCTGCAGCTTGAAGCGTTACACATTCTGCAGCTGCTGAAGATGTATCCATAAAATATAGACCTTTACCTTTTTTTGGCTCCTCTGCTGGTTCCAAAACATCTATAAATTTACAGTTTCCGATTTTTTGAAAGTTTCCGAATGCTTTTTCCTCAATAGTTGTTAAACCACCGGCAATATTACCAGCAGTTGGTTGACTTTCAGACAAATCATCTGTTGCTTCTTTTAAAATAAAATCGTTATAAGCACTCCAAGTTTTCATAAATTTTTCTGAAGCTTCCTTTGTTGCACCTCTAGTTGCACAAACTTTCTCAGCACCTGTAAGTTCAGAAGTTTCACCAAAACATAAATGAACACCAAGCGGTTCAAGTTTATCCATTAAATTACCTACAGTCGGGTTTGAGGCAAGACCTGAAGTAGTATCAGACTCACCGCACTTCACTGAAATCCATAAATCACTTATTGGACATTCTTCTCTTTGTTTTTCTGAAGCCCACATAACTAACTCTTGAGCTCTTTTGGATGCTTTCATTACAGTGCCAATATCACCTGTTCTTTCAATATGAAATCCTTCTACTGGTTTTCCAGTCTTTGCAATACCATCTACAATTTTCTTAGTCCACTTTGGTTCAATACCAATTACAATTACAGCAGCAACATTTGGGTTACTGCCAGTTCCAATCATTGTTCTAAAGTGAAGCTCTAGATCAGCGCCAAACTGTAATCGGCCATAAGAATGGGGCAATGCAATAGTCCCCTTAATATTGTTTGCAACAGCCTCTGCGCAAGCATTTGAGATATCATCAACTGGTAAAATGATTACATGATTTCTTGTTCCTGCTCTGCCATTTTCTCTTTTGTAACCTAAAAAACTTTTTGGAATTTCCATTTATTTACCACTTTTTCGTTTTGACGTTATGAACATGAACATGTTCACCTTTTTTAATTGATTTTACAACCTTACCAATATCATGACCATATTTTAAGATTGTATCGCCCTCTTTTAAGTCTGTCATTGCTATCTTATGACCCAAAGGTATTTCATCCATTGATTGAATGTTAGTTGAACTGTCGTCCTCCATTATCCAGCATTTACAGTCCTGTTTTGGGGTTATTTTTTCAATCACGACTACTCCTACATTATCTTTTTTATCGTGAATAATGATGTCAGTAGCCATTTATCTAGTGTCGATTTGTTTGTTTGAATTTTCAAAAAACTTATATATTAATCGCGTCAATTAAGAAATACTTTTATAAAAAATTATTTTATTTACTAGTTTAGAAAGGCTTTATTAATGACAAAAATGACAACAGAGGAAGCTTTTGTAAAAGTTTTACAAATGCACGGCATTGAACATGCTTTTGGTATAATCGGTTCAGCCTTTATGCCAATCTCAGATATTTTTCCTGACGCAGGAATAACATTTTGGGATGTTGCTCATGAGACAAACGGTGGATTAATTGCAGATGGATATACTAGATCTACAGGTAAAATGTCTATGGTCATTGCTCAAAATGGCCCAGGTATAACTGGATTAGTAACACCAATTAAAACTGCTTATTGGAATCACACACCTCTTTTATTAGTAACGCCACAAGCTGCAAACAAAACCATGGGTCAAGGTGGTTTTCAGGAAGTTGAACAAATGAATTTGTTTAAAGATATGGTTTGTTACCAGGAGGAAGTAAGAGACCCTTCAAGAATGGCTGAAGTTTTAAATAGAGTAATTGAGAAGGCAATAAGAGGTTCGGCACCTGCTCAAATAAATGTTCCTAGAGATTATTGGACACAAGTAATAGATATTGAGTTACCACCAATAGTAAGATTGGAAAGACAAGGTGGGGGAGCCGAAGCAATAGATAAAGCTGCAAAACTTTTATCAAATGCAAAATTTCCAGTCATTTTATCCGGAGCAGGTGTAGTTATCGGTGGTGCAATTGAGGAAACAAAAAAACTTGCTGAAAAATTAGATTCACCTGTTTGTTCTGGATATCAACACAATGATAGTTTTCCAGGTAGTCACCCACTTGCTGTAGGACCATTAGGATATAATGGATCAAAAGCTGCTATGGAATTAATTTCTAAAGCAGATGTCGTTTTAGCATTAGGAACAAGGTTAAATCCTTTTTCAACACTTCCAGGATATGGAATTGATTATTGGCCTAAGAATGCAAGTATTATTCAAGTGGATATGAATCCAGATAGAATTGGATTAACAAAAAAAGTTACAGTTGGAATTAGTGGTGATGCAAAGTTAGTTGCAACACAAATTTTAGAAAAACTATCTTCAAACGCTGGAGATACAGACAGACAGAAAAGAAAAGATTTAATTCACCAAACAAAATCAGCTTGGTTACAAAAATTATCAAGTTTAGATCATGAAGATGATGATGAGGGAACAGTTTGGAATAAAGAAGCAAGAGAAAGAGATAAAGATAGGATGTCACCGAGACAAGCTTGGAGAGCAATACAAGCAGGAATGCCAGAAGATGTAATCATTTCGAGTGATATTGGTAACAATTGTGCAATCGGAAATGCTTACCCAACTTTTGAAAAACCGAGAAAATATTTAGCACCAGGTTTGTTTGGTCCTTGTGGATACGGTTTTCCATCAATACTTGGAGCAAAAATCGGATGCCCCGATACACCTGTAATTGGTTTTGCGGGAGATGGTGCATTTGGAATTAGCATGAATGAGATGAGTTCTTGTGCTCGTGAAGAGTGGCCAGCTATTACAATGGTAATTTTTAGAAATTATCAATGGGGTGCAGAAAAAAGAAACACAACTCTTTGGTTTGATAATAATTTTGTTGGTACAGAATTAGACCCTGAATTAAGTTATGCTAAAGTAGCTGATGCTTGTGGTTTAAAAGGAGTAACTGTTAGAACAATGGAAGATACAACTGCAGCAATTAAACAATCTTGTGAAGATCAAAAAAAAGGAATCACAACTTTTATAGAGGTAATTCTTAACCAAGAGCTTGGCGAACCATTCAGACGAGATGCAATGAAAAAGCCAGTCAGAGTTGCTGGTATTAAAAAAGAAGACATGAAGAAGCAACCTTCTTTAATTTCTTAAGATCTTTAAATTAGTAAACAATTATCGTAATCTTTCTTGATGGAAGTTGTTAATGATAATAGCTGTAGTTGGGTCAATGATCTTAACTCAAGAACAAATATAAAAACAATTTCATCCGATTTAAATTGTGAATGGTTAATTATAGGTGCTGGATACACTGGACTGTCGGCTGCGAGAAAATTAGGACAGCTATATCCTAATCAAAAGGTATTATTAGTTGATGCTCAATTAGCAGGAGAGGGTGCAAGCTCGAGAAATTCAGGATATTTAGTTGATACTACACTCAATGATGGTTTTACTTCTAACAAAGAATTAGAAAATTATAAAAAAAAAACTGATATCTATAAAATAGGAATAGAGGCAGTTAAAAAGTTTATTAAAGAGTACCAGGTAGATTGTGATTGGAATGAATGTGGAAAGTATTTTGCTTCATCAAAATCTGAGGATAAAGATATATTAGAAAATTTTTCAGACACACTGTCTAAACTTGGATTTGAGCATAATCTTTTATTTAATAAAGAACTTACAAAAAAATTAGGCACTAACTTTTATAATATAGCTCTTTATACAAAAGGAGGAATTTTACTTCATCCAGGAAAATTGGTAAGAGCAATGATTGATACGTTGCCTGAAAACGTAAACCTTTTTGAAAATTCATCATTATTAAATTGGAAAAAGGTAAATAGTACAATCAATTGTGATTTTAAGAATGGTTCTGTAAAAACCAAAAAAATAATTTTTGCTACTAATGGATTTCTTAAATCTTTAGGTATTAAAACTAATTATAATTTTCCTATTACTTTAACCGCAAGTATGACGCGGCCTTTAACAGATAAAGAATTTATTTCTATAGGTGAGCCAAAGGAGTGGGGTGTTTTACCTGTAAGACCAATGGGAGCAACTATAAGATTGACTAAAGATAGACGAATTTTAATTAGAAATACCGCAGAAGTTCATAATCCTTATAAAATGTCTAACGCTGAATTAGAAAAAAGATCAATTAAACAGAAAATTGGTATTAAAAAAAGATTTCCACAATTACCAAATGATATTATCAAATCAACTTGGTCAGGTATTGTCTCAAGAACAAGAAATAGTTCACAGATTTTTGAAAAAATTGATGACAATATTTTTGTGGCAGGTTGTTATAATGGCTCTGGAATCGGTGTTGGAACATTATTTGGAGAGCAAATTGCTATTAAAGCTAGTAATGAACATACAATCGAAATTGAAACTATTGAAGCTAGAAGCAAACCAACTTGGTTGCCACCACAACCTTTTTTGGATTTAGGTGTAAAAGCAAGACTTATTTATGAGAGATTAAGAGCTAAATCTGAAATTTAAGTTTAAAAATCTTTTGTTAGTTAGTCTATTAGAAACCCATATTTGACCAATTGTCTCTGTCATTGTATCTATCGAGTTCCTTTTTTTTAATAGGCCTAAATAGTATCCAAGCAACTACAATAACTAAAGCAAGTATGATAATTGTTTCCATTTTTTATTTAATTATTGCTTTAACTGAGCCTAAATTATCAATTTTACCAGTATAAAGTCCTTTACCTATTGGAACAACTCCCACAGTGGATCCTGTAAAAACATAAAAACTTTTATTTAGATTGATTTTGTCTTTTCTAATTTTATTTAAAACAAATCTTAATGAATTTAAAGGATTAATAAAAACAGCACTAGTGTTTCCATTAATATTTTGCTTTGTTTTTTTATTATTTATATTTGTTTTTAAGTTTCCAATATTGATCTTTTTGTATTTTTTCTTTTGACCTATCAAAAACTTAACATTTGCTCCAAAATCGCTACATAAATCTCCAAATGAAGTTATGCCTTTCTTCTTCTGTCTGTAGCCCACAATCTCAATACAAGGAGCCATGTGGGATATATGTTTTGAAATATTTTTCATTGTTACAGCTCCTTTGGTGTTAAAAAAATTTCTTTTAATTAAATAACAAACCTCTAATTCAATGCCGAAAGTCGTTTTACTAATCTTTACAGATTTACCACTCTTCAAAAAGTTACTCTTATATACTGAAGCGTAAAAAGGCTCTTTTTCTTTTAATTTTTTCATTACTGGAATTCCGGTTCCACCAGCTTTATAACCTATAATAGGTTTGTTAACTTTGCTTTCACAAAGCAATCTAAATTTGTTCGCCTCAGTTAGTTTTTTTGTTAATTTTCTTGGCAAAGGGGAAATAATTTTATTTTTTAAAAAGGCTTTTACTAATTTATTAGCTAATTTTTCTGATTGTGTAATCATTCTGAATTTCCCAATTCTCTCATTTTTCTTGCATGGATAAAAGATCTAATACACTGGTAAGTAAAAAATAGACCAGTAATTAACATCATAATTTTTGATAAATCTGCATAAATATTTTCAAAAGCGTTACCACTTACTAGTGATCTTACAAAATCAAGACCACCTAAAAAAATTATTAATCCAAATAAAACTACGATATGCATAAACATTTTTTTCTTTGAAATGAATTTGATTGATAGATAGGAAAAAATTAAAATTGGAGCTCCTAAAATAGATGGAATATATGAGGTGAATGATCCACTCCCACTAATAAAGCTTACAATTACTCCCCATAAAATTAAAAATAGTCCATAGTAAATAGATAATTTTTCCATTGTTAAACCGGCTACTTTAAATTCTGTAATATTTTGATTTTCAGTTTCCATTTATAAACTATATTTTATGATCCAATATTTATCAAACTAAAACCAGCAATTAAAAAAACTATTAGCCACACCAGTCCCTTAATAAGAAAAAAGGTAAATCCTCCAACCAAAATATATTTACCCCATTTACTTTTTGATAGAAAATTTTTAAATTTTGTCACAACAGACATTGATACTTAATTAAGTAGAGACATTGGATCAAGCCTAGTTTGGAACCAATTTACTCTAAAATCTAAGTGAGGACCTGTAGATCTTCCTGTTGATCCAACTGTCCCAATAATATCACCTTGGTTTATTTTATCGCCAACAGAAACCATTACATTTTCAAGGTGTGAATAAATTGTAGAAATACCA
>CACNYD010000008.1 GCA_902624635.1 uncultured Pelagibacteraceae bacterium
TATCAGAGAACTCTAATTGTATTTGGAGGCCCTCTTGCTAATTTTTTATTAGCATTAGTAATTTTTTTTTCAATTTACACTTTTGTTGGTAAAGATTTCACCCCAGCAGTTATAAATGAGGTGCAAAAAGATAGCCCTGCTATGATAGGTGGTCTAAAACAAAATGATGTAATTTTAGAAATAGATGGTAACAAAGTCGAGAGCATAATGGATGTTTCTAAATTTATTACAATGTCTACTGATGAAATAATAGATTTTAAAGTAAAACGATCATATGATGAATTAATTTTAAAGATAAAACCAAAAATTGTTCCAGGCGAGGACAATTTAGGTAATAAACTTAATAAAAAAATAGTCGGAATAAAATTGGGGGCTTACAATAATGAGATTAATCACGTTAAGCTAGGACCTGCACAAGCAATATATCATGCTGCACATGAAGTTTATTATGTGGGTACCTCCTCATTAAAATATATTGGTGCAATGATTTTTGGTAAAGCTGATACCTCTCAGCTTGGTGGGCCAATAAGAATAGCAAAAATTTCAGGACAGGTTGCAGAATTTGGTGTTTTGGCATTTATTAGTATGATGGCATATATTTCCATTAGTCTTGGTTTAGTTAATTTGTTTCCAATCCCGATGCTGGATGGCGGACATTTAATGTTTTATGCGTTCGAAAAAGTTTTAGGTAGACCATTATCTCAAAAAACTCAGGAAGGTTTTTTTCGAATCGGATTATTTTTGTTAATATCTTTAATGTTTTTTACGACCTTTAATGACCTGAAAGATTTAGGATTATTTAAATAAGAAATATTAAAAAGTTAAAAAAACCAGTAAAATCAACATTTTTTTAATATACACAATATATTGTGTATAACTTTTAATGATGTACTAAAAAAAGTCTTGATTTATCAACACTTTTGACAACAATGAAATTAACCTAATAAAACCGGAGCTAAAATGAATAAAAAACAACTAGTTGTCAAAATTTCTGGCGCATTAAACTTAAGCAAAGCTGATGCTGAGAGAACTTTTGATACAATTACCAACACAATTTTAGATGCTTTAAAAGCTGATGATTCAGTAAAAATTGCTGGTTTTGGTACTTATAAAGTAGCTAAGAGAAAAGCTAGAGTTGGAAGAAACCCAAGAACTGGTGAGCAGATTCAAATTGCTGCATCACAAAAAGTTAAGTTCTTACCTGCAAAAGCTTTAAAAGAAGTATTCAACAAATAACATCTTTTTACAGCCTTAACGAAAATCTCGTTAAGGCTGTTTCTATATGCAAATACTGCATACCCAATTTTCCTAATCAACGTTAGTTTTTAAAATTTATTTTTATAGAAAAGATATCTTTAACAGGGAGGTCTTATGACTAAATTAATAAAAATAATAAGTGCGCCACTTATTAGTTTAATTTTTTTATTAAACATGAGTAGTGCTGGTATGGCAGATACAACTGTTTCTGCCGAGGTAGGGTTTGTATTTAACACTCTATTATTCTTAATTTGTGGTTTTCTAGTAATGTTTATGGCAGCAGGTTTCGCAATGTTAGAATCAGGTATGGTTACATCAAAAAGTGTATCTGTAATCTGTGCAAAAAATATAGGTTTATTTTCAATCGCAGGAATTATGTTCTGGTTAGTGGGTTATAATTTGGCTTACGGAATACCAGAAGGTGGTTATATAGGTAAATTTATTCCATGGTCAGACGCTAGTGCAGTTGATACTGGTTATTCAGATGGATCAGATTGGTATTTCCAAATGGTATTTTGTGCAACTACGGTTTCAATTGTTTCTGGTACAATGGCAGAGAGAATTAAACTATGGCCATTCTTTGTATTTGCTGCAATTCTCTCAGGAATTATTTATCCCATCGTTATGGGTTGGCAGTGGGGTGGAGGCTGGTTAGCAGAATTAGGTTTTTCTGATTTTGCCGGTTCAACATTAGTTCACTCTACTGGCGGTGCAGCTGCTTTAGCTGGCGCAATTATAATTGGACCTAGATTAGGAAGATTTATGAAGTCTGGTGCTCCAGCTCCACTTAAGCCGTTCGCAGCATCATCAATTCCATTAGTAACAATTGGAGTATTTATTTTATGGTTAGGTTGGTTTGGTTTTAATGGTGGTTCACAATTAGCTATTGGAACTGCTGTTGACGCAATTGCTGTATCAACAATTTTTATGAACACATTCTTGGCAGGTGCAGGTGGGGTAGTTGGTGCCGCTATAATTACTAGATTGCATTTTGGTAAAACAGATGTAGTTCAAATGTTAAATGGATGTATCGGTGGATTAGTTGCAGTAACAGCTGAACCATTGGCCCCATCACCTTTAGCTGCTATTTTAATTGGTGCTGTAGGTGGTCTAATCGTAGTTTATGGTACAAAACTATTATTCTCATTAAAGATCGATGATGTAGTAGGTGCGATACCAGCACACTTGTTTGCAGGAATTTGGGGAACACTAATAGTTCCAGCAACAAATTCTGATGCAGTCTTCAGTTCACAATTAATTGGAGTACTTTCAATTAATATATTTGTTTTCATAGTCGCTTATATTGTGTTTAATGTTATGAAAGCAACTATCGGCCTAAGGTTGAGTAAAGAAGGTGAAACTAAAGGTACAGATGTAACTGAAACTGGTGTGATTGCATACGCAATACGTGACTAGTTGTTAACAACATGGGGATCCTTCGCTCTCTGTATATTCTCAGCGAATACTCATAGAAGGGTCCCTAAACTTTCTCTTAGTTAGTTAAGCAATAAGCCCCTCCCTCAAGGGGCTTATTTATTTTGATCCCATAAATCTTTGTAATTTATAAATGGTGATAAACCATAACTTGAATTAACATTTGTCAAATGAACAGATAAACTTGTTAAAGGAGATATGCAAAACTCGTTTTTATAAATCTCATTGATGTATTTTTCAAAAGGATCATGACGATCTTCACAATTTTTTGAAAAATTTTGCCAGTATAAATCTAACAATTTTTTACTAGTTAAAAAGGTACATAAAGTCTTACTAATTGTTCTCCAGTGTCTTTTATTTCCGATAAGAATATTTGTTTTTTCATTATTCATATAAAGATATGGATAATCTGCAGGACACATAAAGATATCTTTGCCTATTTGAGATGACACTCTTTCATAAGTAGCAATCATTTCTCCTAACATGGTTTCAAAATGAAGATAATCATCCTCAACAAAGAAAATTAGATCTTCCCCAATTTCTTTTCCAATCTCAAAACATTTGAGCAAACTTGCTAAATTAGAAAAAGTTTCTTGAGTTTTTTGTTTTTTAATTTTGGTTTCAAATTTTTTTGTATCTAGGGAAATAATTTCGCTATTAACATCTTTGATTATTTCCTTGATTTTATCTAGATTTTCATCTTTTGAGGTGTCATCTAAAATTATTAATTTTATTTTTAAATCTGAGTATTTTTTTTGACAATGATTGATAGAGTTTATCAAAGATTTTATTGATCGAACAGAATATTCTATTTTTGGTTGTTCGAATAATCTTCTTTTATTTTGATCCCAAACCTCAATTTCCGTATTAACTCTTACAATTATTAAGATTGAATTAACTTTCCTTGTTATCTTTACTTCTCCCAAAGGTAAGACTATTGATTTATTATTTATAATTGAGAGATCTTCATTTAATTCTTTATTCAGTGTAGGTGAGATAAATTCGTTTTGATCAATGATTTCGAATCCTAAAAATTTACAAATTTTAATGAAAAACTTTTTCATATGTTTTTATTTATGATATAAATATTTACAATATAATGACAATTAAATCATCCCAAACTCTTGTGGCAGAAGCTTTAAAAGAGATTGACACTATATCTACTGATGAAGCTTATGAAAAATTTACTAAAAATGAATGTAACTTAATTGATATTAGAGATGTAAGAGAATTAGAAAGAGAAGGAAGAATCGAAGATTCAAATCATATTCCTAGAGGGATGTTAGAGTTTTGGCTTGATCCAGAGAGCGCATATTTTAAACAAGGAAAATTAGAATTAAATAAAGAAATGGTATTGTTTTGTGCTGGAGGAATGAGATCAGCTCTTGCTGCAAAATCTTTAAAAGATATGGGATTTAAAAAAGTTTCTCATATTGATGGTGGTTTTGGTGCTTTGAAACAAAGTAAATTTAAAATTACTTAATTATTTAATTCATCTAAAGCGTATTCAAGTCTATCTTGGCCCCAAAATAATTTATCATTTATAACAAATGTTGGAGCACCGAAGATATCATTCTGGAAAGCATTATTCGTCAAATGTTTAAGTTCATCTTTAATCTTTTGGTCTTTAATACCAGTTTCAAAATCATTAGGTTTTATTTCACATTTCGATAATATATTATTTGTAATTTCTTCTTTTGAAATATCTTCATTATTTTTCCAATAAGCATTAAAACAGAGATCAAAATATTTATCTTTTTTATCATTATCAACAAAAAGATATCCTCTCATGAGATATAATGAATTAATTGGAAATTTTTCATTCCATACAAAGTCAATTTTATTTTTCTCAGCAATTAAATTACAATCATTTTTCATATTTTTCATTTTTCTCTCATTAAATGCAGGTGCAGTAATGCCACCTAAATTATGGAGTCCGCCAAGTAGAATTGCTTTATAATTAAATTTACTCCTATGATTTGAATTAATAATCTTTTTATGAGCTAAAAATGAATAAGGACTAATAAAATCAAAATAAAAATCGATTTTTTTAGTCATATAAACTTATGTTTTTGGCATAGAAAATTCTTATTAACCAATAAATGAATAGGCCCAAAGGTCCGATTAGATAAGTAATAATAAGAGGTATTGATAGTAAGAATTTGTTAATCATAAATTTTTGAGAGTCTTTTACTATCCAGCCTCCGGTAAATAAATTAATAGAAATAAAATGTACCCAAAACATCATAAGAAAATTTTTGTTCGAAAACAAATCCGAGATATCATTAACACCTATATAAAGGTTAAAATTTCCAATAAAATCATATGAGCTTAAATAGGATTTGTATAATAAAAATACGTATGCACCACTTAGTATAAAAAACGGAAATATTGAGGTTACAAAATATTTGCAAAGGTTAGATGTTGGAAAAAAAATCAAAATTAACCAAAATGGAAGGACTCCTAGATTCACCCAATAGTAGATTATATCTATTGTAAAATAATTATAAATTTGTTCGATCATTTTAAAATATATTATATTAGATCTAACTATGATTCCTATAAGAAATAAAAAAAAAACTTTAAAAGTAACAGTTGAGGAGATGAGAAATTTTGCGTTTGCATATGTTGAAAAATATGCACCCTCAAAACAACAGCTTAAAACTTATTTACTAAAAAAATACCTAAAAACTTCAGTGCCAAATGTCAAAAAACAAGATGTTACTAATTTGATTGATATTGTTCTCTCGGACTTAGAAAAAAATAGGTTTATAAATGATAAATTTTACTCAGAGAGCAAAGCTAAAAGTATGATTCAAAGAGGTAGTTCTATAAACAAAATAAGAAATTATCTAATAGGGAAAGGTATCAATAGTGATCATATTAAAGAGACAGTAATTAAGATTCATGAAAACAACTCAGATCAAGATTTTTTTTCAGCAATCAAATTATGTAAAAAAAAAAGAATTGGTCCTGCAAGGACAGAGGATAATCGACCTTTATTTTATAAAAAAGATATATCTTTGTTAGCAAGAAATGGATTTGATTTTGAAACTTCAAAAAAAGTAATGGAAATTGAAAAAGATGATTTTATAAAAATAGTAAAATTACTTTAGCTTATTTTTTTTATTTTCTTTCACTAAAAAATCAATTTTGTTTTTTATATAATTTTTGACAAAAACAAAAACAAGTAAACCAAAAATTGAAACTGAAACAATTATAATTAAGATAATTCTTATCTGTTCGTCCATTATTGAATGTTTTTACTTTTTAAAATTAAACTTGGATTTTTAAAATCTTTTTTTCCATATAAAATTTCTTTTCCATCAAAATCAGTAACAGTTCCACCAGAATGTTTTAAAATTGCATGACCTGCAGCTATATCCCATTCCGAAGCTCTTGGCTCTGCAACATAACCATCATATTCTCCTGCTGCAATAACACAAAATTTTAAGGAACTTTTCATTCTTACATATTTCTTGACATTAAGTTTTTTGTAAATCTCATTTATTTCTGGTTTAATTTTATTAGAATAGGATACAAATTTAATCATATTTTTATCAAAATTTTTTGAGTGATCTAATTTAGTTGGTTCCCCATTTATTAATTCAAAAGATAAATTATCTCCATAAGAATAAAACATTCTTTTTTTTGCAGGAGCATAAATTAATCCAGCAGCAGGTTTCTTTTGAACTATTAATCCTGCATTAATTGTGAATTCATCGAGATTATTAATGTAGTCATAGGTCCCATCAATTGGATCGATTAACCAAAAATTTTCTAAATTATTCATTTTTTTATTATCTGATGTTTCTTCAGATATGATTGGAATGTTAGGCGTCATTTCAGATATTTTTTTTGTTAAAATTTTATTAACCTCTAAGTCACCATTACTAACTGGGGTGTTATCGGATTTGATTTCTTTAATAAGGCCTTTTTTTCTTAAATCTATTGAAATTTTTCCTGCATCTAAAAAAGTTTGAATTAGGTCAACAACAATTTCTTTAATGTCACTTTGATTCATCTATTTTTTTTAATTCTATATTTTCAGAGTTTATTACTTTTTTGCCAGCATTTTGAAAATTTACTGTTACTTTGCCTTTAATTATCGATTGTACCTGCCCAATTCCCCAATCTTTATGAGCTGGATTGAAAACTTTGTCACCTGGTTCAAAATCAAAAATCATTTAATTTAACTTATATTAGAAATAAGTATAAATACCATCAAATGAATAATAATTTTAATTCTATTGGCTTAAACAAAAGTCCTTCAGAAACAACGGTAGTAGTTGCAATGTCAGGGGGTGTCGACTCATCTACAGTTGCCGGTATGATGAAAAAAGAGGGTTATAAAGTTATTGGTATAACTTTAAAACTTTATGATGATGGTAAAGAAGCTGTTAATTCAAAACAATGCTGTGCTGGTCAAGATATAATGGATGCTAAAAGAGTTGCTCAAAAATTAAATATTGATCATAAAATTCTCTATTATCAAAACAAGTTCAAACAGGGAGTAATTGATAATTTTGTAGATAGTTATTTAAAAGGCGAAACACCTATTCCATGCGTGCAGTGTAATCAAACTGTAAAATTTAAAGATTTATTTGAGGTTGCTAAAGATTTAAGAGCAGATGCATTAATTACTGGCCATTATGTGAAAAGTGTCACGATTGATAATCAAACGAATATGTACCGAGCAATTGATGAAAACAGAGATCAAAGTTACTTTTTATTTAATACATCAAGAGAACAATTAAATTATTTGAGATTTCCACTTGGTGGTATGCTTAAAGATGAGACAAGATCTATTGCAAAAAAATTAAATCTTAATGTAGCTGATAAACCAGATAGCCAAGATATTTGCTTTGTACCTAATGGGGATTATTCCTCAGTTATTCAAAAATTTAGACCCGACTCTTTAAAAAAAGGAAATATAAAAAATTTAGATGGAAAAGTGGTCGGAGTACATGATGGAATTATCAATTTTACAATAGGCCAAAGAAAAGGAATAAAAGTTTCAGATAAAGATGCATTATATGTAATAAAGATTGATGCAGAAAAAAATGAAATTATTGTAGGCCCAAGAAAAGAACTTGGAAAAAAAGATATTAAATTAAATAATCTTAATCTCTTAGTTAATGAGGATCAATTTAAAGATGATATCTTTGTTAAAGTAAGATCAACGGGTCGACTCCTCAAAGGAAAAGTAAATTTTAATAATGATAAAACAGCTTTAGTAAATTTAGAGGAATTTGAGGATGGAATATCCCCGGGGCAAGCATGTGTTTTTTATAATAAAGATAAATTTGGTTTTAAAGTTTTAGGTGGTGGTTGGATTAAAAATTAATTAGTTTTTTTCCACATAAAAAATGTTAGCAAATAAAATGTAATTACTCCAAGGAAATAATCCCATTCTAAAGCATGTTTTAAAAATTTTAATTGGACTCCAAAAAAAACATCACCTGGTAGACTGATTATAGGTATGCTAATAACCGCAACTATAATTAACATTGAAACTAGTACTATTTTAAGATTAAGAATTTTTAAATTTATATAATCTTTCAACTTATCTTTAAAAGACCAAAAAGTTGCTACTAAGTAAGCTTGAGCAACTATTTCAAAAACAATAAATGATAACATTATTACTCTTCTAAAAAGTTTGTATAAATCGTTATCAAATTTAATACCTAAAAAAATTGAATGTACAGTCAGTGCAACTGCTGAAGCGATGCCAAAAAAAAGTATCTTTTTTAAATTTTTGTGATCAACTTTAAAATATTTAATGATATCTTTATTAAACAACCAATATTTAATTAATAAATACGATGTCAAAAACATTGCAGGCTTAAATACTAACCAAGAGGGATAAGGTCTAGCAGTTCTACTTATAGAAGCACCTCCATCTAGATATGGAAATGTACTGCCAATAACATCTTGTTGGTTTGGAAAAATACTGTGAAACTGGGTGATTAAGATTAAACAAGTATTTACGGCTATAAAGGGAATAATAAAAATCCATATACTGATGGATCTTGCCTTTTCAATTGAATTCATTGAGGACTATTTCTTTTTATTTTTTTTCCTGGCTCTTCTTTTCTTTGAGCCCATCTTTCTTCGGCCTCTATGTTTTTTTGGGTAACCCATTATTTCCTTTAGTTATAATTTAATTGAAATTACTTGTGGGATATAGCATTGTCTTTTAAAGTTATCAATTTTTTTATGACAAAGTCTTTTAAAACCTTTCTTAAACATACAGCTAAAGATTTTCATAATCAGTCAGTAAATCCACCAGTTGTTCGAGCTTCAACAATAATATTTAAATCAATGAAACACATTAGAAAAACTCAGAAAAAAGCTCAAAAAAATCCTATTGGTGGTTTTTATGATTATGGTAGACAAGGAACTTCTACGACTTATATTCTTCAAAAAATTTTAACAAAACTTGAGGAAAGCTATCATGTTTTCACAACTCCAACAGGTTTTGGTTCAGTTTTTTTAGCAATATTTAGTGTTGCTAGACCAGGTGATGAAATTATTGCAGCTGATCCAGTTTATAGTCCCACAAGAATTTTAACCGAAGACTACTTAAAAGAATTCAATATTAAAACAATTTTTTATGATCCGAGTGATTTAAATACACTAGAAAAGAATATTACGAAAAAAACAAAATTAATTTTTGTAGAAAATCCTGGAAGCAATACTTTTGATTTTCAGGATCTAGGAAAGATTATTTCAGTAGCGAAAAAACATAAGATTTTAACCGCTATGGATAATACATGGGGGACACCTTATTATTTAAAACCAATCAAGCTTGGTTTTGATATGTCTATTGTATCTGCAACAAAGTATTATTCTGGACACTCTGACGTGATGGGTGGAAGTCTAG
>CACNYD010000009.1 GCA_902624635.1 uncultured Pelagibacteraceae bacterium
TTAAAATTTTTTTAATCCTCAGTAAATAGTTTTACATCAAAAAAAAGTCAAAAAAAGCCTGTAAAATCAAGGTTTTTTTAACTTTTTTTTAATCTTATATGCTTGATTTCCTTTAATTATAGCCTATAAGCATCAAACTTTCTCAATTAAATTATTATTGTTTCAATTATTTTTTGAGATTATTGGTCTGTTAAGACTAATTAGCTATACTAAATTGTATATATTTAAGAAGAGAAGTGTGGACGGTTAAGGTTACCAAAATTTGTCGTACACACTTCAAACTATTATATAAATTTTATTCTTAGAATTTATATAGAAGCTAGTGTGCGCCGTTTTTAAACTTGAGAGTTTGATCATGGCTCAGAACGTACGCTGGCGGCACGCCTAACACATGCAAGTCGAACGAAGTAGCAATACTTAGTGGCAGACGGGTGAGTAACATGTAGGTATCTACCCCATGGCCTGGAATAACACGAGGAAACTTGTGCTAATACCGGATAAGTCTTTACGGAGAAAGCTTTATGCACCATTGGATGAGCCTGCACTTGATTAGTTAGTTGGTAGGGTAATGGCCTACCAAGACTTTGATCAATAGCTGATTTGAGAGGATGATCAGCCACATTGGGACTGAGACACGGCCCAAACTCCTACGGGAGGCAGCAGTGGGGAATCTTGCACAATGGAGGAAACTCTGATGCAGCGATGCCGCGTGAGTGAAGAAGGCCTTTGGGTTGTAAAGCTCTTTCGTCGGGGAAGAAAATGACTGTACCCGAATAAGAAGGTCCGGCTAACTTCGTGCCAGCAGCCGCGGTAATACGAAGGGACCTAGCGTAGTTCGGAATTACTGGGCTTAAAGAGTTCGTAGGTGGTTGAAAAAGTTGGTGGTGAAATCCCAGAGCTTAACTCTGGAACTGCCATCAAAACTTTTCAGCTAGAGTTTGATAGAGGAAAGCAGAATTTCTAGTGTAGAGGTGAAATTCGTAGATATTAGAAAGAATACCAATTGCGAAGGCAGCTTTCTGGATCATTACTGACACTGAGGAACGAAAGCATGGGTAGCGAAGAGGATTAGATACCCTCGTAGTCCATGCCGTAAACGATGTGTGTTAGACGTTGGAAATTTATTTTCAGTGTCGCAGCGAAAGCGATAAACACACCGCCTGGGGAGTACGACCGCAAGGTTAAAACTCAAATGAATTGACGGGGACCCGCACAAGTAGTGGAGCATGTGGTTTAATTCGAAGATACGCGCAGAACCTTACCAACACTTGACATGTTCGTCGCGACTTTAAGAGATTAAAGTTTTCGGTTCGGCCGGACGAAACACAGGTGCTGCATGGCTGTCGTCAGCTCGTGTCGTGAGATGTTGGGTTAAGTCCCGCAACGAGCGCAACCCTCACTTTTAGTTGCCATCATTTAGTTGGGCACTCTGAAAGAACTGCCAGTGATAAGCTGGAGGAAGGTGGGGATGACGTCAAGTCCTCATGGCCCTTACGTGTTGGGCTACACACGTGCTACAATGGTATCTACAACAGGAAGCAAAACGGCGACGTTAAGCAAATCCTTAAAAGATACCTCAGTTCGGATTGCACTCTGCAACTCGAGTGCATGAAGCTGGAATTACTAGTAATCGTGGATCAGCGTGCCACGGTGAATGCGTTCCCGGGTCTTGTACACACCGCCCGTCACACCATGGGAGTTGGTTCTACCTTAAGGCAAGGTTTAAAATCCTTGACCACGGTATAGTCAGCGACTGGGGTGAAGTCGTAACAAGGTAGCCGTAGGGGAACCTGCGGCTGGATTACCTCCTTTCTAAGGATGAATAAAATTAAATTTTATTCTAAAAAATATACACGGATAATGTTGACCGTCCTCATTTCTCTTCTTGAATAAGTGTTTCTCTTGAATGGGGGCCGGTAGCTCAGTTGGTTAGAGCACACCCTTGATAAGGGTGGGGTCGAAAGTTCGAGTCTTTCTCGGCCCACCAATAAAGATTAAGGGGGATTAGCTCAGCTGGGAGAGCGCCTGATTTGCATTCAGGAGGTCAGCGGTTCGATCCCGCTATCCTCCACCAAACACCTAGCTATAAAAAATTGTGAATATGAAAAATAATTAATATCAATATCTATATCCGAACATTAGTAATGTTATTAGCTAATGTTCAAAAAAAATTTGATTCAACACAGAATTTTTTTCTGTGCATAAATCAAGCGTTTAAGGGCGTGTGGCGGATGCCTTGGCACTGAAAGCCGATGAAGGACGTGATATACTGCGATAAGTTTCGGGGAGCTGTATGTAAGTTTTGATCCGAAAATTTCCGAATGGGGAAACCTACCACTTTATGTGGTACTTTAAACTAAATACATAGGTTTAAAGAGACAACCTGGAGAACTGAAACATCTAAGTAACCAGAGGAAAAGAAATCAATTGAGATTCTGTTAGTAGTGGCGAGCGAAAGCGGAATAGGCCAGTAGTTTTGTTAAAAAAATTTGAATAGTTTGGAAATGCTAACCATAGAGGGTGATAGTCCCGTATGAGTAATGTTTAACAAAATTCTTGAGTAAAGCGGGACACGTGAAATCCTGCTCGAATATAGGGAGACCACTCTCTAAGCCTAAATACTCTTCAGTGACCGATAGTGAACTAGTACCGTGAGGGAAAGGTGAAAAGAACCCCTATTAGGGGAGTGAAATAGAACCTGAAACCGCATGCCTACAATCAGTCGAAGCTCTTTTTAGAGTGACGGCGTACCTTTTGTATAATGGGTCAGTGACTTAATTTATTAAGCAAGCTTAAGCCATCTAGGTGTAGGCGCAGCGAAAGCAAGTCTTAATAGGGCGATTAGTTTAATGAATTAGACCCGAAAACGAATGAGCTTACCATGAGCAGGTTGAAAGCAAGGTAACACTTGCCGGAGGACCGAACCAGTTGACGTTGAAAAGTCTTTGGATGACTTGTGGTAAGGGGTGAAAGGCCAACCAAATTCGTAGATAGCTGGTTTTCCGCGAAAACTATTTAGGTAGTGCGTTGAATAAATAGATGTTTAGAGGTAGAGCACTAAATGGGCTAGGGGGAAGAGATTCTTACCAAACCTAATAAAACTCCGAATGCTAAACATTGTTCTTCAGCAGACAGACTGTGGGTGCTAAGGTCCATGGTCGAGAGGGAAAGAGCCCAGACCACCAGATAAGGTCCCAAAATTATGATTAAGTGTGAAAGGATGTGGAAATTCCTTAACAGCCGGGAGGTTGGCTTAGAAGCAGCCATCCTTTAAAGATAGCGTAACAGCTCACCGGTCTAATAGAGTTTCTGCGCCGAAGATGTAACGGGGCTAAAATCATATACCGAATCTGTGGATGTATAATTTCTTTGGAAGTTGTACCTGGTAGCGGAACGTTCTGTAAGCCTGTGAAGGGATACTTGTGAAAGATCCTGGAGGTATCAGAAGTGCGAATGCTGACATAAGTAACGATAAAAGAAGTGCAAAACTTCTTCGCCGAAAATCCAAGGGTTTCTGCGCAAGGTTAATCCGCGCAGAGTTAGTCGGCACCTAAGGCGAGGGCGAAAGCCGTAGTCGATGGAAACAAGGTTAATATTCCTTGACCAGATGGTAGTGACGGATCTTGTAAGTTGTGAGTTCTTAATGGATTGAACTTGCCGCGAAAAGGTTCCAAGAAATAGCTCCATCATAAGACCGTACCCTAAACCGACACAGGTGGATTAATAGAGTATATTTAGGCGCTTGAGAGAATGATGTTGAAGGAACTCGGCAAAATGCTTCCGTAACTTCGGAATAAGGAAGACCTTTTATTAGGCAACTATTAGAGGGTGGCACAAGCCAGGGAGAAGCGACTGTTTATCAAAAACACAGGGCTCTGCTAACACGTAAGTGGATGTATAGGGTCTGACGCCTGCCCGGTGCTGGAAGGTTAATGCGATGGGTGCAAGCTCATTTCTGAAGCCCCAGTAAACGGCGGCCGTAACTATAACGGTCCTAAGGTAGCGAAATTCCTTGTCGGGTAAGTTCCGACCTGCATGAATGGCGTAACGATTTCTCCGCTGTCTCCAACATCAACTCAGTGAAATTGAATTCTCCGTGAAGATGCGGAGTTCGCGTAGTTAGACGGAAAGACCCCGTGCACCTTTACTGCAACTTTACATTGGTGTTAGGAAAAACATATTTAGTATAGGAGGGAGACATTGAAACAAAAGCGTCAGTTTTTGTGGAGTCGACAGTGAAATACCTCTTTTGTTTTTCTTGACATCTAACTGATCGCCGTCATCCGGCATCAAGACATTGTATGGTGGGTAGTTTGACTGGGGCGGTCGCCTCCCAAATAGTAACGGAGGCGTGCGAAGGTAGGCTCAGAACGGTCAGAAATCGTTCGTAGAGTGCAATGGCATAAGCCTGCCTGACTGTGAGACTGACAAGTCGAGCAGAGTCGAAAGACGGTCATAGTGATCCGGTGGTTCTGAGTGGAAGGGCCATCGCTCAACGGATAAAAGGTACGCCGGGGATAACAGGCTGATACTGCCCAAGAGCTCATATCGACGGCAGTGTTTGGCACCTCGATGTCGGCTCATCACATCCTGGGGCTGGAGCAGGTCCCAAGGGTTTGGCTGTTCGCCAATTAAAGTGGTACGTGAGCTGGGTTCAGAACGTCGTGAGACAGTTCGGTCCCTATCTGCTATGCGTGTAGAAGAATTGAGAGGAGTTGACCCTAGTACGAGAGGACCGGGTTGAACATACCACTGGTGGACCGGTTGTAGCGCCAGCTGCAGTGCCGGGTAGCTAAGTATGGACGAGATAACTGCTGAAAGCATCTAAGCGGGAAACTCACCTCAAAACTAGTTCTTCCTATAGAGCCGTGGTAGACCACCACGTTGATAGGCTGGGTGTGGAAGTGCGGTAACGCATGTAGCTGACCAGTACTAATAGCTCAATTGGCTTGATTTATGCACTGAAAAAAATTTAATGATAAATATTTATATTGTAATTGACAGTTATTTAAAACTATACAGTTATTTAAAACTATAAAGATCAAAGATATATTGCCTCTGATAATTAATTTTATTTATAAGGTTAAAAATTAATGAATCGAAATGTTTTTGACGATAATAATTCGATAAATTATCTTTTAAGTCATAGAAATAAATATTCGGATTTATACAAATCTGAAAAATTCTTTTTTAATAAGCTAAATGCTTCTAAAACTTTCTTAGACCTCGGCTGTGGAATTGGTGGTTTTCTAAATATATTAGAGGAAAAACTCCAAGTTAAAAATTATACCGGTTTAGATGTATCAAAAAAAATGATCAATAAAGCTAAGACACTACATCCAAAAAGTAATTTTGTTTTGTATGACGGTAAGAACATAAGACTTAAAAAAAAAATTGATGCTGCCTTTAGTTTTGGCACCCTTCATTATTGTAATAATTATAATTCTTTAATCAGACAAATGTTTAAGATTTCGAAAAACTTAGTTATTTTTGATTTAAGGCTTACTTTTAGAGGCTCAATAATTAACTCTTCAAAAAATTATCAATTAATTGGGAATAAAAGAAAGGTTAATTATAATATAATAAATTTTTTTGAAGCTTTAGATAACATTATTTCTATAACTAAAAAAAAAAGCCAAATTAATATTTATGGATACTATGATTATCCCGCTAAAAATGTCAGAACAATATACAACAAGATATTGATGATCATGTTTTGTATTGATAAAAGAAAAAAATTTGAATTAAATATTAATATTCAAAATGACGAATAAGTTAAAAGTTGGTATAATTGGATGTGGTAGGGTTGCAAACCATTATATTAAATTTATTAAAAGAAATCCTGATATCAAAATAGTTTCAGTATGTGATAATAAAGTAAAAAGAATTAATTATTTTTCCAAAATTTTTAAATGTAAAGGATTTTTAAATTACAATGATATGCTGAATTACTGTAAATACGATCTGATACTAATTCTTACTCCATCAGGTTTACACTATCAACACACCAAAAAAGCACTTGTTTCAGGTTTTAATGTATTAGTAGAAAAACCTATCGCCTTAAGACTAAATCATGCTTTAGATTTATTGAAAATTGCAAAACGTAAAAAACTTGTATTAGAAGTTGCTTTTCAAAATAGATATAATCTAGCAATCGTTCATTTAAAAAATACTTTAAAAAAAAAAAGATTTGGAAAAATTATATCTATAGCTGTTGTACTGAGATGGTGTAGATACCAAAATTACTATAATGATGAATGGCACGGCAAATGGAAATTAGACGGTGGGGTAATTAGCCAACAAGCAATTCATCATCTTGATGCTCTAAATTGGTTATTAGGTCCTATCACAGAGCTATCAAGTATTTCTACAAGAAGATTAAATAAACTAGAGGCTGAAGATACAATTGTTTGTAATTTTAAATTAAAAAATGGAGCTTTATCTACATTAGAGGCAACTACAGCCTCTAGACCAAAAGATCATGAAGCATCAATCTCAATAGTTGGAGAAAAAGGCATTGTTAAAATTGGAGGTATAGCACTTAATAAAATAGAAACTTGGGATTTTATCAAAAAGCTAAAAAGTGATAAGAATATTCTAAAAAAATTTTCACAAAACTTTAAAAATGGTTATGGAGAAAGCCATTCCGTGGTTATTAAAAATATTATAAATAAAATATTAACTAAAAAGCTTGACTATTCCTCAACTGAATTTGCAATACAGACTACAAAATTAATAAATGGTATTTACAGAAGTGATGAAATAAAGAAGTGTATTAACATGAAAAAAAATATAAACTCCAAAAGATTAGGAGTGTAATTTGGCTATTGAAAATAAGTTTCCAGGAAAAGATATTACAATAGAGGATATTAAAACTAAATTTCCACTTGTAGCAAAAAAAAGTAAAAATCATATTAGTAAATTTAATATTAGCGGCGTAGAATTTGGCTCTAGTTTAGTCCCAATTTTTGCTGGACCAAATATGGTAGAGTCACATGAATTAATTTTGGATTGTGCGAAAAATGTCAAAAAAATTGGTGCACATTTTCTAAGGGGAGGCGCTTTTAAGCCTTTAACATTTCCCTATAGAAGCAAAAAATATAATGAGACCAGATTGGAAGGTCTAAAATGGTTAAAAGAGGCTAAAAAGAAATTCAATATACCAGTTATAACTGAAGTAATGGAAGAAAAATTTTTAGATCCTGTATGCGATGTTGCAGACATTCTTCAAATAGGCTCAAGAAATATGCAAAACTTTCCTTTTTTAACAGCATGTGCAAAAACAGGAAAACCAATTATGCTTAAACGTCATTATGGTTCTTCCTTAAGGGATTGGCTTGGAGCTGCAGAATACATTTTATATGAGGGAAATAAAAAAGTTCTGCTATGTGAAAGAGGAGTATCAGTTCCTCATACTCACCGAAGTACATCTAGATTTTTACTTGACTTACAAGTAATACCTGCTGCTAAAGAAATAACTCATTTACCTATAATTTCCGATCCATCGCATGCAACTTTTTGGAACCCATGGGTTTCCCCAATGACTCTTGCTAGTATTGCTGCAGGTGCTGATGGTATAATGTTAGAGGTTCATCCAGACCCAAAAAATTCAGCTGTTGATCCATTACAACCTATAAATTACAAAGAATTTAGCACGTTAATAAAAAAAATGAATAAAATTTCAAAAGCAGTCGGCAGAAAAATAATTTAAAAATGAAAAATCCTATTTTTTTAGATAAGAATATTCAAAGAGTTGAAAATTTTGTCCAAAAATATTACTCAAAAAAAAGAACTTTAAAAAATGGCTATCCAGTATTTTCATCAATAGAAATAAGCTTGAATGGTGCATGTAATAGAAGGTGTGAATTTTGCCCAAGAGTTAGTAAAGAAGAATATCCAAATTTGTATCAATCATTAGATTTCTCTGATTTTAAAAAAATGATTGGAGATTTAAATAAAATCAATTTTGAAGGTAGGATATCTTTTTCAGGATTTTGTGAGCCATTATTAACTAAAAATATAAATGACTATATAAAATTTATAAGAACAGAATTACCAAAAGTTAATATCGATATGGTTTCGAACGGGGATGTTATTACAAAAAAAAATTTCAAAAAAGTTTTAGAAAACTTATTTAGCTCTGGACTAAATACAATCAGATTGAGTTTATATGATGGTCCACACCAAGTTGATTATTTCCAAGATATAAAAAAACAATTAAAATTAAATGATGATCAGTTAATAACAAGAAAGCGTTATTTAGGACCAGAGGAGAGTTTTGGAATAACACTATGCAATAGAGCAGGTTCTGTAAATTTAAAAAAGGGTAACTTAGATATTAAACCATTGGAAACTTCTCTAAATAAAGCATGTTATATACCGTTTCATAAAATGCTTATTGACTATGACGGAACAGTGCTTATGTGTGCTAATGATTGGAAAAAACAAAACCCATTAGGCAATATTAAATACGAGAGTATCATTGATATTTGGTGTAATGAAATTTCTCAAAAAACAAGAGTAAGATTAATGAATAAAGATAGATCTCAAAACCCCTGTAATAAGTGTGATATTAACGGAACCTTAAATGGTCAAAAGCCTTTCGATCTCTGGAAAAAAGTTTTGAAATGAAGAGAATTGAATATCTTAAAGTTGCTAGACCCGATTGGAACCTGAAAAAAAAATACTTTAAGGTGGATCTTTCAAGGAATGTAAATTTTGATAAAAAAATACACTCAAAGGTTAAAAAAATTATCATTAAAAATAAAAAATCTATATTGAATTATGGAGAGCCTGTTGAAATTTATAAATCTATTTCAAATTACTATAAAATTCCAATAAGCAACCTTTCAATTGGTTTTGGTGCTACTGACATTATAAATAGACTTTTAAAAATTCTCGATGTCAGAAAAGTTTATATTGTAAAACCATCATTTGAGGCTACAGAAGTGTATTGTAAGATTAACAATATAAAACCTATTATAATTGATAGAAAAAATATTTATTCAATGAAGAGAAAAAACTCAGCTATTTATATTGTTAATCCTAACGGCAACGATG
>CACNYD010000010.1 GCA_902624635.1 uncultured Pelagibacteraceae bacterium
TTAATCTCTTATTTTTGTTTTTTTATCAATTTTTTCATCTTTAATAAATTTAATGATGAATTTTTTGGTATCAAACTTGAATGAATTTTAGAGTCATAAATTATAGGAAAAATTTTTTTTTTTTTATCTTTTACAAAATTAAATATTGTTTGGCTTTTACCTCCAATATTTATTACTCCTTTTTGATTAATTAATTGCATAACTATAGATGCTGCATCTGAATAATAAATAAAACTACTTTTAACATTGGTATATGCTTTTTTATGTTTAAAGGGATATTTTGTTATTGCCAATCTTAATATTAAAGAATTTTTATACATTTGCACTGCACATTCGCCACCTAACTTCGACCAACCATAATTATTGCATGGTAATATAGGATCGGTTTCTTTGTAATTTCCCCTCTTTCCAGGATAAACATAATTAGTAGAAAAATAAATTAATTTGACGTTATATTCGTTACAAACTGTCACGATATTACATGTCCCTATAATATTTTTTTTTATACTTAAATTAATATTTTTTTCATGAATATCCATCGGTCTAGAGAGAGCAGCATTGTGAATAAGATAATCTGGCTTAAATTTTTTAATATAATTTTTAATTTGAGACAAACTTAAAATATTTAACTCATACTTAGTTGGAAATTTAATTAGAAATTTTTTATTAAAAGCTTTAAATTTTTTAGCAAAAGCTCCAGCGCCTCCAGTAATAACTACTCTTTTTTTTTTCATAAATTATTATTAAAATTATTTAAAAATTACATTTTATTGATTAAATTTTAAATCTGATACACTTCCATCTTTTAATTTTAAAATTTTTTGACATCTGTTTAAAGACTCTAAATTATGTGAAATCATAATTATTGTCTTATTTTTTATAGCATAAATTTCATCTAATATTTCATTTTCAGTCTCAAAATCCAAGGAACTTGTAGCTTCATCAAAAATTAAAACCTCAGGATCATTATATAAAGCTCTAGCAATACCTATTCTTTGTCTTTGTCCTCCAGATATATTGATACCTCTATCTCCAATTTTAGTTTCTATCCCATCTTTTAAGGAAGATATGAATTTATCGATTTTTGCAAGATAAATAGCTTTATCTAAATTAGTTTGATTAACTTCCTCAAACTTATTTGAAAATATAATATTTTTTTTTACTGTATCATCTAATAAAAAGTTATCTTGGGGTATATAGCCTATAATATTTTGCCAAAGATCTTTAACCTTATCATCTTTTAAGTCAAATTTATCAATCGAAATGTTTCCTTTTGTAGGTTTTAATAACCCTGTTAATAAATTTAAAATTGTACTTTTGCCAGAGCCAGATTCACCAAAAATTCCTATTATTGAATTTTTTTCGATTTTGAAGCTTATATTATTCAATAATTGCTTATCATGATGAAATCTGAAAGAAACTTGATTGAAATTAATATTGTTAACAAATTTAAAACTATTATCGTTTAAATTTGATCCATCTACGGTCTGATAAAATCTTTTTAAATCAAAAAAATTATTTGTTATAAGGTTGAATGAATACTCGGTCGACTTAATATTAGATAAATTTAATGTTATAAGGTTAATTGAGGGTAATATTCTCGCAAGAGAAATTATAATTAAAGTCAAAAAAACAATCGTACTTTCAACACTTTCTTCATTAATAAATATTTTGAATAGGACTACAAACATCATAAAAGCTATTGTTAATAGCTCATATATACCCCTGGGCAATCTCTTAAACATACTGATTTTTAATACTTGGTCCTGCTGATATTTTTGTAATTTCGAATATAAAGAATTGAGAAAATTTATTTTTTTGTAAATTATTACTTCTTTTATATTATTTATTCCTTCATTAACTATTTTTATTCCTTCTCCCGCATATTTCTGCTTCAATTTACCGTATAATGACAATCTTTTACTTGAAAAAAAATAAATAGTTAAAAGAATTAGAATAAAAAACATTAAAATAGTAATAGTCAAAAAAAAGTCTATGTATAATAAATAAATAGCTATAGATGATGTTAGGACTAATTGAAAAAATAAAGTTAAAGAGCTATTCACATATGTTACGGCATTTGCTGCGTCTAGTGTAATTTTTCTAATCACATCTGAACTATTACTATTTAATTGCTCTTTAAATGGTTTTCTAAAATAATATGAGAAAGTTCTTTTTTTTATATCCAATGTAATGGATCTGGCGGTCATTTGCTCAAAATAAACTAGAAAAGCAAAGAATATATTTTTTATTAAAAAAATTAAGATTATTATACCTACAAAATATAATAGTATTTCTTTTTTTTCTAAATCTCCAAAATAAAGTAAGTAATCTTTTAAAATAGGTAGCTTAAAAGAATTTTCACTTTCTAAAAGAAGTGATAAGAAAATTGGTATTGAGGTTATGCCAATTAATTCCATAAAAGTAAAAATTAACCATAAAAAAAATAATATAACTGCATAAAATTTATTTTGTTTATTTAAGGCAATTTTAATCTTTTTAATATCAATCATCAGAATTATTCCAACTATTTGAGTAAATTCTTTTAATTTTTTTCAATGGAATTATTTTTTTTTTATCTAAATCAATAAATTTTATATTCTCAATTTCTCTCATTCTTTTAATGCCTCTTAAAAAACTTTTACTATTATCGTTACTTCTAGACTCTCTAAATTTTGAAGAAAATTTTTTAATATTTTTTATCTTTTTTTTAATTTTAACAAAATACTCTTTCCTAATAAAATATGCATTTACACCGTTGCTGTTGGTTCCGATCAATACATAACCTTTATTTGTGGCTAATTTTTGAAATGCTTTTATTGATGCTCCAAAAGCTAAATTAGAATGATGATATTTGTTTCTATCAAAATTTTTTGTATAAGGAACAGTAAGAGATCTTATATCACCTAAAACAGCATTATATTCACATATAAAGATAACTGGTTTAATTATTTTAATTTTTTGCCAGACCCAATAATCTATACCGTCAATATCAAGACTCAACAAACCTATATCTTTTGGTAAATTGAGTTTACCTAATATAGAATTTATATTTTCCCTATCGACATATTGATTGATAATATTTAAATCATATTTCCAATAGATTTTTTGTTTTTTAATATCATCTGTATAATTTTTATTTCCCTCAATTAAATAACCTGTCCAATTTCTCTTCATTAGCAAGAAGCGAGTATTTGACTCCTTGTAATTTTCAGTTCCTATTTCGACAAAAATTTTTTTTTTTATATTTAAATTTTCGATAAGCCAATTGATAATTCCATCATCTCCCCATTGAGAAAATACAGAAAATTCTAAATCTGATAGATTGTTAATTTTTTTAATTCTATTCTGTATTTTAGATGAATTAATACCCTCTAAAAAAATTTTTTTTTCATAGTATTCATAACCAAGCACTAAGGATAATATATACTTAATTATTTTTTTTATTAAATTCATATGATATCTATAGGCATCTATTAAAATAATTTATGTCTCAATTCAAGTTCAGCATTATTACTGTAGTTAAAAATGATGAAAAAAATTTAGAAAAAACAATTATGTCAATTTTAAACCAAAAAAATTTTGATGAAATTGAGTATATAGTAATTGATGGAAAATCAGATGATAACACATTGAAAATTATAGAAAAATACAAACACAAAATTCATAAAATTATTTCAGAAAAGGATGATGGAATTTACGATGCAATGAATAAAGGTATTAAGTTATCTAGGGGTAAAATAATTGGTATGTGCAATTCTGGGGATATTATTTATTCAAATGGAATTGAACATGTAAAAAAACAATTTCAAAACAACTGTGACTTTGTTTTTGGAACTGTTTTAAGAAAGTATCTTGGTAATGAAATTATTAAACATGGATATAATCCGAAAAGAATTTATTATAATTTTGATTTTGCAACATCACATTCAACTGGCTTTTATATTAAAAGGGAAATTATTGAGAAAATTGGATATTATGATACTCAATTTAAATGTTCTTCAGATTACGATTTTTATTTAAGAATGATTAAATCAGGTATGTTTAAAGGAAGTTTTACTAAAGCCGATGAACTAGTGGGTGAAGTTCAGAGTGGAGGATATTCATCAAGTATATCATTTTATGAACATTTGAAAGAAGAGACAAAAATTAGAATTAAAAATAAACAAAACAAAATTTTAATTATTTTGATTTTTGTTAATGCAATAATTAAAAATTTTTTAAAAAAAATTTAATTTTTCGTTAAGCTTTTTTCTAAATTTATCAATTTTTTCTTTAAGACTTCTGTTGTCCTGTTCCAAGAAAAATTATCAAGATTATTTAAATTTTGAAGGGAATATTTTCTAAGTTTATTCTTATTTTTAAGTGCAAATTTAATCGAATGAATTAAGGATGTATAACTATGAGCATTAAAATAAATAAATTTAAATTCATTTTTTAATTCGGTCATTGGTCCAATGTTAGAACAAATAATTGGTTTTTTCATTTTGATAGACTCCAATGCAACAAGACTACTAGACTCGTATAATGAGGGTAAGATTACTAATAAGGATTTTTTATAACAATATAATAAATTTGCTTGGGAAATATTTCCTAAATATTTTACTTTTTGGATTAAGTTATTTTTTTTGATAAATTCCATTACCTCTGTATAATTATTTTTTTTTGATCCGCATAAAATTAACATCAGTTCTTTATTTTTTTTACTTACTTCCTTGAAAGCTTTGAGTAACAAAATATGATTTTTGTGTTTCCATAATTGAGCAGGATAAAATAAAAAGTTTTTAAACTTAATCTTTCTTCCGTTAGAGGCATCTTTATAATTGAATAATTTTTTATCTATACCTTCCCTCATAATTAGAACCTGATCTTTTTTAATAAATTTATAAAAATTTAAAAATTCTTTTTTCATAAACAGTGAACTTGCTATCAAGTAATCTGCGCTTTTTGCGGAGTTATGATATGAATATTCTCGAGATACTAATTCTTTCTTTGACAAAAAATCAGGAAACTTTTTATGCAAGAGATCATGAAAATTAATTATTGTTTTAATTCTAAAATTGTAGGCAATTTCTTGAGAGTTGAGGAATAATATTATGTCAGATTTCGACTCGATTAAATCTTTGTTACTTCTGTTAAAGAAATTGATTATGACATAATGTAATTTAAAAAAGTATACGTTTATTAGCCCAAAACAAAATAGAAAGTATTCAAATATTCTTTTAAAAAAAAAATACTTGTTTTTAATTTTATAAATTTGAATATTTTTGGAGGAAAATTTTTTTCTAGCATCATTATAAACTTTATTATTTGTGTAAAGTTGAATCTTTAAATTTTCCAAATTTGATAATTCATTAATTAGGCCGATTGCATATCTATGAACTCCTTGTTTTTGTTCTAAAGTATTTAAAAAAGAAATATCAATTCCTAAGTTCATAGAAATTTTTTATATTTTTCACTATATAATTTAGTTGATCTAAATTGAGATTCGCAGAGGATGGTAGGCACAATCCATTTTGATAATATTTTAAAGAATTTTTATATAAAGATTTTTCAGAAATAACATCCTTAATGTTAACAAAACATTTTTGTAAATGCATTGGATAAAAAAAATCTCTTGTTTCGATATTTCTTTTTTTTAAAAATATTTGTAATTTCTTTTTTTTAATTACTTGAATTGATGTAAACCAATAGACAGGATTAGAGTGTCTTAATTTTTTACTAAATTTAATTTGTTTAATATTTTTTAAATTTTTTCTATAAAACTTATCTATAAATTTTTTTTTCTTTATTATTGCATTAAATTTATTTATCTGAGATACACCAATACTAGCAGCTAAATCATTAAACTTAAAATTGTATCCGATTTCCTCGTGCTTATACGATCCCTTGGTAAGTCGTCCGTAATTTTTTAACCTCTTAATCTTGTCTGCATATTTCTTAGATTTACAAACTGCAACTCCACCTTCTCCAGTAGTTATTGTTTTATTACCATAAAATGAAAAACCTCCTATATCACCATAAGTTCCTAAATATCTATTCTTAAATTTCCCCCCAAAAGATTGAGCAGCATCTTCGATAACTTTCAATTTATTCTTTTTGGCAAATGATAATATTCTTGGAATATCTGAACACTCCCCAAATAAATGTACTATCATAATTGCTTTAGTTTTTTTTGATAAAAGTTTTTTAGCATGTGTTAAATCTAATGAATAATTCAATGAATTAACCTCACATAATTTAACTTTTAAACCTGCCATGAGCATAGAAGTTACACAGGAGACAAATGTTAAATTTGGTACAATTATTTCATCACCATTTTTTAAACCTAATGCTTTAGCGCAAGAGTAAAGCCCTAATGTCCAATTACTTAATGCTATAACATTTTTTGCTTTGATTTTTTTACTTACTAATTTTTCAAATTTTTTTGTTTCATTTCCTTCTGTGATAAATGTTGATTTTAGGGTTTTGGTTACAGACTTAAGTTCTTGTTTATCAAAATATGGTTCGATTTGTTTAATAAATTTCATTTAAATTAATCTTTTTTAACAATCTTTTAAATTATATTTTTAGAATTGAAAGTATATAAATTTTTCTGATTGTCCTAACGAAATAGAAAATCCTAACAATAAAATAATTAAAAAAAATGAAATTATAAAAGAAAAATTCAATTTTTTTGAGAGAAAAAATAGAAAGTTGTGATTTTCGAATTTTTGAAGAAAAACTATTATTATAACAAATAATAAAGTTAAAAAATTTTCTAAAACTAACAAACTTTCATCAGCTAGATATAAGTTATCAAAAAATACGATTATTGATGGAAAATCTGAGATTCTAAAAAATATCCACAAATTAAAAATTATAAAACAGGCAAAAATATTCTTTATAAAATTATACTTTAAACTTACCAGGTTAAATAATTTTTCAAAACATAATATTATACCATTTAAAAATCCCCATAAAATAAAATTTAAACTGGCTCCATGCCAAATTCCTGCAATTGTCATTGTTACAATTAAATTTAAGTAATTTTTCAACTTACCATTTTTTGATCCTCCTAATGGGATATAGAGATAATCTTTAAACCAATTAGATAATGTGATGTGCCATCTACGCCAAAAGTCAGTAATTGAGGTTGCATGATAAGGCATATTAAAATTTTGAGGTAAATTTATTCCAAATATTTTAGAGACACCTAATGCCATATCTACATAACCGCTAAAATCAAAATAGATTTGTACAGGAAATAATAAAAAGGCTTGAATTAAATCTTGTCTACTCGCAATTTGAGGATCTTCAAAATATGGATCAATTAATAAAGCAATATTATCAGCAAAAAAAACTTTTTTAATATACCCAATACAAAATAAAATAATCCCTATTTTTATATTTTCTTTATTAAAACTGATCTTATTATTTAATTGTGGAAATAATTGCTTTAGTCTCAAAATTGGACCAGCAATTAATTGAGGAAAATATAGAATATATTCACTCAAATTTTTTAGGTTATATTGATCATTCTCCTGATTTTTTCTATCTACTAAAACTGCAATTATTGTAAATGTTACAAATGATATTGCTAGAGGAAGTTCGCTTTTATAAGAAAACTCTCTCAAAAATTCTAAATTTAATAGATCAACCAAAAATAATGAGTATTTAAAATATATTAATGGAAGTAAAATTAGAGGTATTGAAATTATTAGTCTAAGATTTTTTTTTATTAAAAAATAGGTCGCCAAACAAAAAAAAATAATTAGTGGGAAAAAAAAATAATTCCAATATGAATAAAAAAATAGGCTAAAAATTATAATTATATTTCTTTGATTATTTTTAAGAAAAAAAATAGCTATTACAAACACGCTTAAAAATA
>CACNYD010000011.1 GCA_902624635.1 uncultured Pelagibacteraceae bacterium
AAGATTTTTTTTGGAGGCAACGCCCGGAATCGAACCGGGATACAAGGATTTGCAATCCTCTGCGTAACCATTCCGCCACGTTGCCTTATGTTTTAGATGATAGCTACATGAGTTTTATATTAAATTTTTAAGATTAGTCTATCAAATAACGTTTTAATTTGATTATTGTTAATTTAGATTAATAAATTATAAACTAACTATATCCAAGATGAGCGATAAATATATACATTCCAATGTAGAAGATAAAATCTATTCGTATTGGGAGAAGAATAAACTATTTAAACCTAAAAAAAACTCTAAAAAATTTTCAGTTGTAATTCCGCCACCAAATGTAACAGGAAGTTTACATATGGGACATGCTTTAAATAATTCAATTCAAGACATGCTAGTTCGATATTATCGAATGAATAATTATGAAACCTTATGGCAACCAGGTACAGATCATGCTGGTATTGCCACCCAGGCACTTGTTGAGAAAAAACTTGAAAATGAAAATCTCAATAAGAATACCCTTGGCAGAGAAAAATTTATTGAAAAGGTTTGGAATTGGAAGAATCAGTATGGTGATATAATTATCAATCAATTAAAAAAACTAGGTTGTTCATGTGACTGGTCCAGAAATGCATTTACTATGGATGAAAATTTATCCAAATCTGTAATAAAAGTATTTGTCGAATTACATAAAAAGAAACTAATCTACAAAGCAGAAAAATTAGTAAATTGGGATACAGTTTTAAAAACTGCAATTTCAGATTTAGAAGTAGATCAACGAGAAATGAATTCTAAGATTTACTACATTAGGTACCCAATAGATAAATCATCAGAATTTATCACTATAGCCACAACTAGGCCTGAAACTATGCTAGGTGATACAGCGATTGCAGTTAATCCAAAAGATAAAAGATATAAAAGTTTTGTCGGTAAAACAGTCACGATACCTATTGTAGGTAGAAAAATTAAAATAATAAAAGATAATTATGCTGATCCAGAACAAGGAACAGGAGCTTTAAAAATTACCCCAGCGCATGATTTCAATGATTATGATGTAGGACAGAGAAACAAACTCGAGATTATAAATGTTTTTACTGAAGAGGGGAAAATTAATGAAAATGCACCTAAGGATTATGTAGGCTTAGATAGATTTGATGCCCGAAGAAAAATATTAAATGAACTCAAAGAAAAAGATTATTTCGTTAAGGAGGAAAATATAAAAAATAAAGTTCCTTATGGAGATAGATCTAATTCTGTCATTGAACCTTTTCTAACTGAGCAATGGTTTGTTGATGCAAAAAAATTAGCAGTCAAAGCGAAGAAAATTGTTAAAACCAAAAAAACAAATTTTTTTCCAAGTAATTGGTCTAAGACTTATTTTCAGTGGATGAACAATATTGAGCCTTGGTGTATTTCTAGACAGTTGTGGTGGGGTCATCAAATCCCAGCATGGTACGGACCTGACAATAAAATATTCGTCGCTTTGAATGAAAAAGAAGCAAGTAAGCAAGCTAAGAAATATTACAAAAAAGATGTAAAATTAGTTAGAGATCCCGACGTATTGGATACTTGGTTTTCTTCTGGTTTATGGCCTTTTGCAACCTTAGGATGGCCAGATAAAAAAGATTATGTAAAGAAATTTTATCCAACAACAGTCTTAGTAACTGGCTTTGATATAATTTTTTTCTGGGTTGCAAGAATGATCATGTTTGGAATGGAATTTCTAAATAAAGAACCTTTCAAAGATATCTATGTTCACGCTTTAGTAAGAGATGAAAAAGGACAAAAGATGTCTAAATCTAAAGGTAATGTTATTGATCCATTAGATTTAATTGAAAAATATAGTGCAGATGCTTTAAGATTTACTTTGCTTTCAATGGCTTCACCTGGGACCGATGTAAAACTTTCTGAGGATAGAGTGAAAGGTTATAGAAACTTTTTAAATAAATTGTGGAATGCAAATAATTTTTTAATCACAAATAAGTGTGATTTTAACAAGACTGATAAAGTTCCTAAAACTACCTTAAATATAAATAAATGGATTTATTCTGAATTAATAGAAATAAAGAACAAAATTCAAAAGAATATTAAAGACTATCGATTTGATGAGGCAGCCAAAAATGCTTACCAATTTGCTTGGCATTCATACTGTGATTGGTATATCGAACTTTCAAAAACAATCCTTTATTCAGATGATGACAAATCAAAAAAAGAGGTAAAAGAAGTATCAGCTTATATATTTAAACAAATACTTATTATGCTTCATCCATTTATCCCATTTGTCACTGAAGAAATATGGTTAAAAAATAAGTTTGATAAATCGAATAAGAATTTCCTTATGTATAAAAACTGGCCATCAGGTAAAGTTAAAAAAGATAAATCTCAAAAGGATGTAGAGAAAATCATTAATATTATCTCAGAACTTAGATCGTTTAAAAATGAGTTAAATGTCAGCCCAGGTTCCTTTGTAGATCTCTCTATGAATAAGATAGCTAAAAAAAATCGATCTTTGATGGATAATAATGAAATAATCTTAAAAAAACTTGGTCGTATCAATAATTTTTTTGAAAAGGATCAAGATAGACCTTCTGCTACTCTTGTAATTTCAGGTGATATATTCAAGATTTATTTTGATGAAAATGTTGATTTAAGTTTAATCAAAGAAAATTTACAAAAAAGACAAAATAAATACCAAGATGAATTAGATAAGATTTCACAACGATTATCAAATAAAGGATTTGTCGATAGGGCACCAAAAAATATTGTTGAACAAGAAAAAACTAACTATAGTAACTTAAAAAATGATATCAAAAAAATATCTTTAACAATTGAAAGTTTATAATGCGGAAATTTAATAAGAAAAAATTGCCAAGTCGACATACATCTTTAGGACCTGATAGAGCTCCTCATAGATCTTTTTATTATGCAATGGGAGAAACAGAAAAGGATGTTGCTAAGCCTTTTGTTGGGGTTGTGTCAACATGGAACGAGGCAGCTCCTTGTAATATAGCCTTAATGAGACAAGCCCAGTCTGTTAAAAAGGGTGTAAGAGCATCAGGTGGAACACCAAGAGAGTTTTGTACAATTACAGTAACAGACGGTATTGCTATGGGTCATGAGGGAATGAAATCCTCATTAATATCAAGAGAAGTTATTGCTGATAGTGCTGAATTAACTGTAAGAGGTCATTGTTATGATGCATTAGTAGGTATTGCAGGTTGTGATAAGTCTTTACCAGGTTTGATGATGTCGATGGTTAGATTAAACGTTCCAAGTGTATTTATTTATGGTGGCTCAATATTACCAGGAAAATACAAAGGCAAAGATGTGACTGTCGTAGATGTTTTTGAAGCAGTTGGAAAACATTCATCAGGACAAATGTCTGCAAAAGAATTAAGAAAATTAGAATTAGTTGCATGTCCAACAGCAGGAGCTTGTGGAGGACAATTTACTGCAAACACTATGGCCTGTGTATCTGAAGCTATTGGTTTAGCATTACCTTACTCTGCTGGAACACCAGCGCCATACGAAGAAAGAGATAAATATGCAAAAGCAAGTGGGCGAATGGTTATGGAATTGTTAGCTAAAAAAATTAAACCAAGAGACATTGTAACAAGGAAAGCTTTAGAAAATGCTGCAACAATTGTTGCTGCAACAGGTGGATCAACCAACGCAGGTTTACATCTACCGGCAATAGCAAATGAAGCAGGTATTAAATTTGATTTAATGGATGTTGCGAAAATATTTAAAAGAACTCCATATCTTGCGGACTTAAAACCAGGTGGAAAATATGTTGCTAAAGATATGTGGTTAGCAGGTGGAGTACCAATGCTTTTAAAAACTCTTTATGAAGGTGGTTATATCCATGGAGATTGTATGACCGTTACAGGTAAAACAATGAAAGAAAATTTAAAGGGAATTAAATTTAATCCAAAACAAAAAGTAATGAGATCTTTTAAAAATCCATTATCTCCTACAGGTGGTGTAGTTGGTCTAAAGGGTAACTTAGCTCCTGAAGGAGGAATTGTTAAAATTGCTGGACTTAAAAAATTACAATTTACTGGTAGAGCAAGATGTTTTGATAATGAAGAAAGTGCAATGAAAGCAGTTCAGAGCAGAAAATATAGAGATGGTGATGTAATTATTATTAGATATGAAGGACCAGTTGGTGGACCAGGTATGAGAGAAATGCTTTCAACAACAGGTGCAATTTATGGTCAAGGCAAAGGTGAAAAAGTTGCTTTAATTACTGATGGAAGATTTTCAGGAGCAACGAGAGGTTTTTGTGTTGGTCACGTTGGTCCAGAGGCTGCTTTAGGTGGTCCTATTGCTCTTTTACGTAATGGAGATGTTATTGATATTGATGCTAAGAAAGGGACTATTAATGTTCGATTAACTAGAGCACAATTAGCTTCAAGAAGACGAAAATGGAAAGCTAGAAAATCTGATTTTGGATCAGGAACTCTTTGGAAATATGCACAAACTGTTGGACCTGCGTATTTAGGAGCACCAACACATCCAGGTAAGAAAAACGAAGTTAAGGATTACTCGAAAATTTGATGAAAATTCGCCCAGTCATTTTATGTGGTGGAGCTGGAACAAGACTTTGGCCTAACGCTAAAAAACACCAAGCTAAACAGTTTATAGATTTTGGTAATTGGACTTTATTAGGTAAAACTTTAGAGAGAGTTAAAGCATCGATATATGATGCTCCAATTATAAGCACTAATGCAAAATATTTAAAACAAGTAAAACAACATTTAAAAAAACATAAGATAAAAAAATTCAAGATAGTTTTAGAACCAGCTAAAAGAAATACAGCACCAGCTATTTTAAGCACGGCATTAATAAAGGATATACCTAACGAACAACCATTAATGTTCTTGGCTGCTGATCATTTGATAGAGAAGGTCGCATTATTTAATAAAGCAATAAAAAAAAACCAAAAGAAACTTACTCATAATAATATCTTTATCTTTGGAATTAAGCCTACAATGCCTTCAAGTGAATTTGGTTATTTTTTAACAAAAAATAATAAAGTCTCTAGATTTGTAGAAAAACCAAAAGAGGCTAAAGCTAAACAAATAATTAATAAAAAAGGTTATTGGAATTCTGGAATGTTTTATTTGAGAAAAGATTCAATAATTAATAATTTCAAGAAATACCAACCAAATATTTACCGAAATTGTAACAAAGCTGTTACAAAAGCAAAATATAAAAGTAATGTGTATTATTTAAATAAACAAGCATTCACCAAAGCAACAGCTAAGTCTTTTGACTATGCAATATTAGAAAAAACTAAAGATATAAATGCAATCAAATTAGATATTCCATGGTCTGATTTAGGTTCTTGGAAAGAAATCTGTAAGATGTATGGAAGAAATAAAAGACATTATTATAAAAAGAAGAATGTATTTCATAGACCTTGGGGTAGTTATGTAAATCTATTTAATGGTAAGGAATTTTTAATTAAAGAATTATATGTAAAACCAAAAGGTATATTAAGTCTTCAAAAACATCATCACAGAGCAGAACATTGGGTAGTTACACATGGTAAACCTAAAATTACATTAAATAAGAAATATTTTACAATGAAACCTGATGAAACTATCTTTATTCCATTAGGTGCAATTCATAGAATAGAAAATCCCTATAAAAAACCAGTTAAAATTATTGAAGCTCAAGTAGGTTCAATTTTAAAAGAAACAGATATTGTTCGATATCAGGATATTTATGGCCGTGTTAAATAATTAACACGACCACAAAAATATATTTAAAACCAATTGTTTGGTATTATTATATAATGTATTGCAAGTACTATACCTACTGAAACAGTTAAGCCGAATACCATTTTTAGGAAATCTTTTCCAATTAATGGAAAGACGTAACCTAACTTATATTCTTTGTTCATGGTAGCTATAGCAAGTTCTCTTCCACATAATAAACCAACAAAAACCCATGTCGTAGACATAGGTAAATCGTTTAGTTCTTTAAAGTAGAATAAGACACCAGCATATATTACGTTAATAATTGTCGCCGATCTTGCATATCTAGTTCCTGTTTTTTCAAGAACAACTTTTTGAATTGGTCCACCTTGAATGTAGAAAATATAGAATAACAGTGCTGTAAAGTAACCCATTACTATTAAAAGCAATGTTAAATCTAATTGTCTAGGTAGATACACAGCAATATTAGCCACGTCGTGTGACAACCACACCCACCATAACCAACCAGAGGAAATCCAAACACTATTTCTCCAGAAGCCTACCCATTTTTCGTCTACTTCATCAAATTTTTCATTAATGAATTTAGAAACACCTATCCAGGCGATGTAAGCAACCATTGCTGCTAATCCATAGCCAACAACGCTTTTCATAAGCATTTTTTCAAGCACAACCGTTGAGGCAAATGCTGAAAGAACTAAGAAAGTAGTAGATACTGGTATTCCAACTCTTGTTAACAATAATAGTATTGCAGGTGCTACTGCGTGATACCATTGAATTTCTTGATAAGGTATTCTAGTTAATCTTCCATAAGAAATATCACCATCATACGAATACCATCCCCATGCTAACGCAATAATCATAACAGCTGATGCAGATCCAGCAAGGGTATACCATTTAAACCACTTCTTTTTTGAAGCTATAAATGTACCTAGTGTTTGAATTGAGTCGTTAGCGATAACGCTATAACCGGCAAGGGCAAACCCTATAACCGTGTAAATTAAAGTCATATCCATTTTTATCTCCTTTATATTATTGTTTTCGGTTCCTATCGATTCATGACTTAAGGCCTATGTAATGTGATAATAAAAATAATTCTATAAAAGAATGAAATAATATGAGAATCAGGAGGGGATTCGTCAACTAATAAACTATTAAATATTGATGTCTACTTTTAAATATTTTTTATTTCTCAATAAAGTTGTATTTATTTAATTAATTTCTTAATTAAATATACAGCTATAAGAGCTCCCAAGAATTCAGCTAAAATATATGTAGGCGTATTTAAATAATTAATTCCTGTAAAAGAATCAGTAAAAGTTCTAGCTATTGCAACAGCTGGATTTGCAAAAGATGTTGATGATGTGAACCAATAACCAGCCATAATATATGTTGCAACACTAGCAGCTATTGTTATTTTGCCATCTTTTTGAGTAGCAAAAATAATAAAAATTAAACCAAAAGTAGCAATTATTTCAGATAAGAAAATATGAAAACCATCTCTATTTTTTGTCGA
>CACNYD010000012.1 GCA_902624635.1 uncultured Pelagibacteraceae bacterium
AAATATTTGCAAAGTTTTGGTTAGATAATAATATTATCTTATCAAAAATTCTGAGCTCTTTTTTTAATAATTTTCTTAATTCAAAAATTGAAAATATAAAATTAATTTTTTTTATCCTCTTAATCTTTATTTTTCTTTTTGTATAAAATCTAATCTTTGGGTTTTTAGAAAAAGTTAAAAAATCAATTTCATATTCATTTGGTGTGGTATCTATGAGTTTTGATATTGAGAGATCTGCTCCACCATAAACTGAGTAAGGATGAAAAAATATAATTTTTTTTCTCATCTTATTTTTTTACTAATTTAAAAATTATTTGAAAAACAAGAATGAATATAATTTTAAAACTCATCTTACTTTGGCCCTTATTTCTACGGAGAAATTTAATATCTATATCTGAAATATTTAGGTTTTTTTTAGAAGTGATTAAATCAAATAAAATTTTGTATCCTTTTTTAAAAAGTTTATGTTTATTTTCTAAATAAATTTTTTTTCTGAAAATAAAAAAACCACTCATTGGATCTTTCGTAATGTTCCCAAATAGAAAATTAATTAAAATTATTATTAATTGAGAACTTGTTTTTCTTAAAAAACTTAATCCCTCAAATTTGACTGAGAATAAATTTCTTGTTCCAATAACAAAGTCTATATTTTGATTCTTCATTTTTTTTACCATTCGCTTTATATATTTTGGATGATGTTGACCATCTCCGTCCATTACTAAAATCAATTTATTTTTACTTTTTTCAAATCCCTCAATACATGACAAAGATAGATCTCTGGGATATTTAGTTCTTTTTATTAATTTAATGTACCTTTTGTTTTCAATAAATTTTTCAATAACTTTTTGAGATCCGTCAGTAGAACTATCATCTATAATAATTATTTCATATTTTAAATCTCTCATTAATGGTATTATTTTTTTTAATAAAGTAACAATATTTTTTTTTTCATTAAATATTGGAATGATTATGGAAAAACTCGGAAAAATCATACTTTTACAATATATATATTCATATAAAAAAAACTAATTTATTATTTGGATGATTTTTTTAAATACAAAACTAATTTTTAAAGTTTTAATTATTACAACATTATCTGGATCAATTGTTCTATTTTCAGACACAAATTTTTTTTTGAAAATTTTCAGTTTCTATAATATTGACCACCTTACGCCATCATTTGCTGATTTTAGGAGTTATCAAGCATTACCATTAACAATTGAAAAAGGTTTGGATCCTTATATTAATCACGAATACGATCCTTGGAAGAGACCTTTTAATCTTCCAATAATATGGTTTTATATATCTAAATATTTAAATTTAATAAATGAAATAAATTTTAAGATATTTATTTTTCTTTATATTAGTTTATTTATTTTTTGTGTTACTCAAATTATTGAATTAACAGAAAATATAATTGGTAAAATTTTAGTAATTTTAGCAGCTTTTTCTGCCTCCAGTATTTTAGCATTAGAACGAGGAAATACTGATTTATTAATTTTTTCTTTAGTTTTTATAGCATGTATTCAAAAAAAATTCTTTCTAAGCTTATTAATTCTTGTAACTGCCTCAATTTTAAAACTTTTCCCTATTTTTAGTTTTGTCATTAATTTTGAAAATAAGAAAAAAGTATTTTTATCAATCTTAGGAATATTATTAGTATTCTTCATATTATTAAGTGATTTAAAATATTTTTTTTATAACACTCACTCCACTTTTAACACTGGGCTTACTTTTGGAATAAGACCAATAATTTTAGGATTTTTCAAAAGTCTAGAGAGAGTCGGATTAAATAATATCGAAATGAATAATCTTTATTTTATTATAGGTTACTTTTTTATTTTGTTTTTTTCTTTATTGTTATTTTTATTCTTTTTAATCAAAAATAAAGAAAAAAAGAGCGTAGATTTTATCAATTTAAAAAATAGACTATTTTTAGCTGGTTCAAGCATTTACTGTTGCTCATTTATTTTTTTTTCAAGTTTTGATTATAGGTTAATATTTTTAATTATGACCATACCTTACTTGGCAGATAAAATAAATTTAATAAAAAAATTGATCCTTATATTAATCTTTCTTTCTACAAATTTTTTAGCATTTTATACATTTGCGTCTAGTCAAAATGATTTTATGTATATTGGAATTTTAAATCATATTAGTAAATTATCATTATTTATATTCATCTTACACGAATTGTCTAAATTCTTTAATATTTTTGTTCAGAATATTTTAACTAAAAAAAAAAAATTCTAACTCTTTTTTTTCAAAAAAAAGTAAATCGTTAAATAGAAAAATATGTTGAAAAATAAAATAAATATTTGGAATTTAGTGTTTGAATAATTAAATGAAGCAATGAAAATAATCAAAAAATTATAAGCTAATATAAAAAAAGATGTAAGATTATTTGCGTTGTTTTTTTGTAATCCAGTTTTTTCTAAAACTTTATCTAAAATTAATTGATGTAAATGAAAATTATCAGGTTTATATGGGGATACATTAGAATTAAACTTTCTAGAAAGAGAAAACAAATTTTCAAAGCAAGGATACCAAATCAATAAAATTATAAAAAAAGGTGATAAATAAGAGTTATTTGAGTAAATACTAATAAGAAATGTCCCTGTAAAAAAACCTATTAAATATGATCCACTATCACCTAAATAAATCTTGTTAAATAAATTTAATATAAACAACAGTGTTAATACAAAAATTAAAAATTTAAGTAACTCATTGTCTACAAATTCATAAGAAATTCCAATACTGTGCAAAATTAAAAAAACTATTATATAATATCCTGTAACAAGGCCATTTAATCCATCAATAAAATTGGATCCGTTTATTAAGATTATTACACAAAAGGTACAAAAAAATAAATTAAACAGAAAATTTTTTAACAAAAAATCTAAAAAATCAATTCTAGTATCTTGTAAACTTAAATTTGATAAATTTATGAAAAATAAAACTATAGAAGTTTGTAATATCAATCTAATATTAGGTGAATTAATAATTTTAAAATCTGAAGATGTACCAAGTAAAAAGATTGAGAAAAAAAGTATTTTTTGGATCCAGCTTAATTGAATATCAAATAAAATTAATAAAATTAAAAAATATCCACCTAATAATGGTGGGATAAAATCTGTTGCAAATTTTTGATGAGGCTTATCAATATTTTTAGCAATTAATTTTTTTGAAAAATATAGATACAGTAATGCCAAAATTATAAATAATACAAAATAAATATTAGTCATTTTTTATTTTTTAAGAAGGTAATTTAAAGATAATCTAAAAAGGTAAAGAAATGAAAAAATTTTATTATATCTCATATATTTATTATAAACTTTAAATCCATCTAGTAACTTTTGATATGTACTTGAGGAAAGAGAATTTTCTGATTTTCTCCATTGGGTTAATGAACGATCTAACCCGTAAAACTTTATATTTTTTTTAGCTAAATTTAACCACAAAACATAATCTTCTTTGGTAATTAAGGATACAAATTTACAATTATCATCAATCAATTTTTTTTTCATTATAACTGTTGATAAACCAATATCACAAGATTTAATTAAATCATTAAAACTTAAGTATCTTTTTGCAATCCTTTTTCCAATTTTTTTATTTTCATTGTTGATTATGTCGTATGATGTAAATGAAAATTCATAATTATTTTCACTCATAAAATTTATTTGATCATTTAATTTATTTTTTTCCCACAGGTCATCACAATCTAAAAAAGCTATAAGCTCAAATTTCGAATTTGCTATTCCAATATTTCTTGATAATCCAGCTCCTAAATTCTTAACATTTTTAATGATCTTTATTCTTCTATCTTTTTTTTCGAAGTTCTTAATAAATTCATAGTCATCTTGATTTTCATCATCGTAAATAATTATTATTTCAAAATTTTGGTAAGTTTGACTCAATACTGAATTTATTGATAACTCGACAAAATCTCTTTTTTTAAAAAAAGGCATTATGATGCTTACTGGCATATTACTAATTTATATATTTAATTAACAATTTTTGATAATCTTTTGACCTATCATTCATTAAAAATCTTTTTAAGTGTTTTTTTGAAATATTATTTTTTTTTTTTACTAAACTATAATTTTTAATACAATAAATCATTTTTTGTGATAGATCGTAAACATCATTATTTTTTGACAAAGTCCCACCTTTTCCATTTAACAGTATTTCTTTTGGACCACTTTTACAATTAGTTGAGATACATGGGACATCATAATTTATTGCATCAATTAGTACATTTCCCAAACCTTCATATAATGATGTAAAAACAAACAATTTGGCATTTTTAACATATTTCAATGTATTATTTGTCCAACCACATAAAAAAACTTTGTTATTTAAATCTAGATTTGATATTTCGCTAAGTAATCTATTTTTTAAAATACCATCGCCAATTAATAAAAGTTTATATTGTTTGTGTATTTTAGAAAATTCATAAAACGCTTTAATTAACAAAATTTGATTTTTTTGTTTACGGAATCTACCAATATTAATGATTATATTTTTTTTCTTAAATTTTTTTCTATTAATTTTTTTTAGGTAAGGATTATAAATAGTAACAATTTTGTTTTTATTCAGTACTATTTTTGTTAAGGATTTTTTTGAACCATATGAGTTTGTAACTATACAATCACAAAGGTTATAAAAAACTATTTTTAGAAAAAAAATAAAAAAAGAGAAAATCTTATTTTCTGAGTAAATTGTTGAGTAGATAGGATCCTCAGAATTTCTAATCACTATTTTTACATTTGCAATAAAGCAAACTATAATTGCTGCTATATTACTTTGCATAGAGTGTACAACTAAATTTTTCTTTTTTAGTCTTTTAATTAATTTAAAAAGTAAAAACATTGATGATAAAGCAGAATTAATTCTAGATGGTAAAAAATTTAGAATTTGACTTTTTTTGACATTATAAAATTTACAATTCTTATTAGAAATTCCCCTAGTATCTTTTTGTGAAATAGACGAAATAAGGTGTAAATCTACTTTTGAGCTGAAGGTATTAATCAAATTTTTTAAGTTCTCTTCAACTCCTCCTCTTTCAAAAGATGGGTAGTAGATTAATAATTTCTTTTTTGTCACAATTTATATATTTTATTTTTCAAATACCACTTAACCGTTTTGTTGAGACCTATTTTAAAATTTGTAAATTTTTTTAACTTTAAATATTTTTTTAACAAACTATTATCTCCATGGGTCTTATTAACATCATAACTGTTTTTTTTTATTTCAATAATTTTTTTTATTTTCAAATTTTTTTTCAAATAATCGCTTAGATTTTTGATATTTATAGGTCTAGAAGAACAAACATTTAAAATTTTGTGCCTAAAATTTTTAATTTTAATTAATTTTTCTAAGATTTTTACAACATCTTTTATGTAAGTAAAATCCCTTTCATGATTACCAAAATTATTTAAGTAAAAATCTTTATTATTTTTATGTGCAAAAAGTATCTTGAAAATAAACATATCTGGTCTGCCCCATTCTCCATAAACTGTAAAAAACCTCAAACCTATCAAATCAAATTTATTATCTTTTAAAGTTTTTTTTGCGAATAGCTCATTTTGTAATTTTGTTTTAGCATAGACACTTTGAGGAATTAATTTTGAACTCTCTTTTGATGGAAATTTTTTTCTTGATCCATATACCGAACTAGAGGATGCGTAAAAAATTCTTTTTAAATTTTTTAAATTCTTAGAGTTTTTTACTATATT
>CACNYD010000013.1 GCA_902624635.1 uncultured Pelagibacteraceae bacterium
CAAATCAAAAAATTTATTTCACAATAGATCAAACTGATAATTCTGTAAAAGATTTTATGTTTCAAATTTCAAGTAAAGAGAGGATAATACTTTCAAGAGATACGAAAGAAGGAAACTTTAATCAAGAAATAATATTAACCCAGCTTAAAAAAGAAATTATATATGGTGAAAATATAATTTTACAAAGTTTGTATAAATCTGCTTCAGAAAAAAAAATTCCTTCTAGTATAATAATTGAATTTGCTAGAATTTACGGTTTTCAAGTAGATTTTCAAAGAGATTTAAGAAAACAAGATAAGTTTCAAATAATGTATGAAATTTTTACTGATGAAAACAAAAAAATAATTGAAACTGGTAACATACTTTTTGCAAATTTAATTTTAAGTGGAGAAGATAATTCTCTATATTATTTTGATAAAAAAGACAGTCAAGGACATTATGATAAAAACGGTAAAAGTATTCAAAAAGCTCTCATGAAAACTCCAATAAATGGTGCAAGACTTTCATCACCTTATGGAATGAGAAAACATCCTATTGATGGCTTTAACAAAATGCATAGAGGGACAGATTTCGCAGCTCCAATGGGAACACCAATTATGGCATCAGGATCGGGAGTCATTAAAAAAGCTGGATGGTGTGGAGGCGGTGGAAATTGTGTTGTTATAAAACATAACTCAACTTATCAAACAATTTATGCACACATGTCAAAGTTTGCAAAAGGAATTAGAAGTGGTGTTAGAGTTAAACAAGGTCAAACAATTGGGTATGTTGGCTCTACAGGAAAGTCTACTGGCCCACATTTGCATTATGAAGTTCTAATAAATGGTAAAAGAGTTAATTCTCAAACTTTAAAACTTCCCTCAGGAAAAATTTTAAAGGGTGAAGAAAGAAAATTATTTGAAACCAAGAAAATTAAACTCAATGTTCTTAAATCAGAAAAAATCATTGGATTATATTAATACGTGATATTTTATTTTTTAAGTCTTTTCGACTTCATCTTGTGGCTTATTTAAACTTGAAGTGTCTTCCTGAGATTTATCATTATTACTTGAAATAATATTTTTTTTTTGAATTTCTTTTTCATTTAAAATTCTCATAAAATGATCCGCGTGTTGAAAATAGTTTTCAGATAATATTTTATCTCCACTTGATAGTGCTTCTCTTGCAAGATTATTATATTTTTCAATTAGTTTAGGAGCATTATGATTATTTCTACCTGGTAACTTTCTTTGAAAATTTTCATTGTTTGAAAAATTTGAAGCAAATTTTCCTCTATCACTATTAGATTTAAAGTTCCTATCGTTTCTTCTAAAATTATTCCTACGAGTATTATTGTTTCTGAATGTAACCATATTTAAAAAATCTATTTTTTAGTGCTAATTATGCACCTATCGTTCCCTGCTAAATCTTTTACAGTTTTATTAATATAAAAACCATTTTCTATTAATATTTTTTTTACCCCATTTTTTTGATCGTGGGCAATTTCTAAAAATAATTTTCCACGTTTTTTAATCAGTTCAGACGACTTTTTAATGAATTTTCTGATTTCTGATAATCCGTCTAATCCACCATCCAGCGCTAACTTAGGCTCATATTTAATGACATCCTTATCCAAATTATTCAAATCTAATTTTTTGATATATGGAGGATTAGATATAATTAAATCATATTTGCCCAGGTTAAAATTGTCAATATTTGATTTATATAACTTAATTCTATGATTTACCTTAAGTTTATCAGCATTGATTTTACATAATTTTATACAATCTTTACTAAAATCAAGACCTTTTCCTAGAAAATTCTTTTTTTCTTTGAGAATTGATAAAATAACACATCCTGAACCAACACCAATCTCTAATAAGTTAATGATATTTTTATGTTTATAAATTTCTAAAACTTGTTCAACAATTAGTTCCGTGTCAGGTCTTGGTATTAAAACTTTATTATTTACCTTAAATTCGTATTTCCAAAAAAATTTTTTTCCAGTTAAGTAAGCGATAGGTTTGCTCCTTAATCTAGATGATATAAGTTTTTTAAACTTTTGATACTGAATATCGTTTAATTCTTTTTTTGAATTAAGAAATATAAATTTTCTGTCTTTTTTCAAGGCTTTAGACATCAAAATTTCACTATCCAACAATGAAGTTTCTATATTATTTCTTTTTAAATCTAATGATGCTTTTTGGATCGCAGTTTCTATATTCATTTAATTTAAGATTTTTAAGCTCTCCTCTTGAGCTTGCAATGTTAACGCTTCTATTATTTCATCAAAAACTTCACCCTCTAAAAATTCATCAAGTTTATGTAGAGTTAAATTAATTCTATGATCAGTAACTCTCCCTTGTGGAAAATTATATGTTCTTATTCGCTCTGATCTATCACCAGATCCTATCTTATTTTTTCTATCTTTTGATCTCTCACTTTCGATTCTAGACCTTTCAAGCTCATACAGTCTGGACCTTAAAATTTTCATTCCTTTAGCTTTATTTTTGTGTTGAGATTTTTCGTCTTGTTGGGAAACTGAAATTCCTGTTGGTATATGAGTAATTCTAACTGCGCTATCTGTAGTATTTACTGATTGACCGCCTGGACCACCTGCCCTAAAGACATCTATTCTTAAATCACTCTCATTTATCTTAAGATCAACTTCCTCTGCCTCTGGTAGGACTGCAACTGTTGCTGCTGAAGTATGGACTCTTCCTTGTGTTTCTGTATCAGGCACTCTCTGTACCCTATGAACACCACTTTCATATTTTAAAGTTGAATAAATATTGTTTCCTTTTATTGAAGCGATTACCTCTTTTAGGCCACCAGCTTCGCTTCTAGAAATTGAAATCAATTCAAGGCTCCATTTTTTTTTGTTACTTACTTTTTCATACATTTTAAAAAGATCTGAAGCAAATAAACTAGCCTCTAAACCACCTGTTCCAGCTCTTATTTCAATTATTGCATTTTTTTTATCTGCTTCATCCTTTGGTAATAAAAATAACTTTAATTTTTTTTCATTTTTTTCATTTTGAATTTCTAAATCGTTCAATTCTACCTCGGCCATTTTTATCATATCGGGGTCTGAATTTTTATCCTCTAAAATAGTTTGGATTTCTTTTTTATTTTTTTCATAAGAAATATAAAATTTAGCAACTTTTATAATTTCATTAAGGTCTGCATATTCTTTTGATTTTTCAGCAAAAGAATTTTTATCAATTTCTCCTGAGGACAATTCTTTCTCTAATAGGGCATGTTTGTTAATTAAATCATTAACAGTTTTTATGGGTATCATTTTGAATTATCCAGTTCAGATGCTTTTTTCTCAACTTCGCTTACAACTTTTTCAATCATGTCATTGGTTAAAACTTTTTTTGACTGTACTCCAGACAAGTAGAGCATATTATTTCCTTTTTTTCCTCCAGTTATTCCCACGTCTGTTAAAGCTGCCTCTCCAGGACCATTAACGACACAGCCTATTACAGATAAAGTGATTGGAGTTTTTATATGAGAAAGTTTTTTTTCCAAGATTTTTACAGTTTCGATTACTTCAAAACCTTGTCTTGCGCATGAAGGACAAGAAATTATTTTAACCCCTCTTTCTCTTAGATTTAAGGATTTTAGTATTTCATTTCCAACTTTAACCTCTTCAACTGGATTATCAGATAACGAAATTCTAATAGTATCACCAATACCCTCCAAAAGTAATGTTCCTAATCCAATAGAAGATTTAACACTTCCAGGTATAAATCCTCCTGCCTCTGTAATTCCTAAATGCAATGGATAATCGGTAGATTTTGACAATTGTCTGTATGCTTCAACGGATAGGAAAACATCTGACGATTTAACACTAATTTTTAAATTTTGAAAATTCTCATCCTCTAATATCTTGATATTTCTTAAAGCGCTTTCAACTAAAGCTTCTGGGCAGGGTTCTTTAAATCTTTCCAGGAT
>CACNYD010000014.1 GCA_902624635.1 uncultured Pelagibacteraceae bacterium
TGCAAATACTGTTTATTTTCTTATTGATTTGATCAGACTCAATTTTAGTTCTTTCGATTGATAATAGAAAAACTTTGCTTGATGCTAAATACTTAATATTATCAACTTTTGTTTTTGAGCCTGAAATACATGCTGAGATCATTTGCAATCCCTCTTGATCATTTGCAATAATTTTAGCTAGGTATTTGCTCACTGTTTTAATCTTTTTATTTTAACTCCAATTTTTTTTAATTTATGTTCAATATTTTCATAACCACGGTCTAAATGATAAATCCTATTAATTATTGACTTACCTTTAGAAACCATCGCTGCTAATACCAATGAAACCGATGCTCTTAGATCACTAGACATTAATTCAGCACCTTTAAATTTTGTGTTTCCATAAATATATGCTCTATTATTCTTTATATTTATTTTTGCACCAAGTCTTCGCAGTTCTGCTACGTGCATAAATCTATTTTCAAATATATTTTCAGTGATAGAACTTTTTCCGTTTGCTTTACACATTAGAACCATAAGTTGTGATTGAAGATCAGTTGCTACACCTGGATATTCTTTAGTTTTAATATTTTTAATAGATCTAATTTTTTCTGGGCCTTTTATAAAAATTTTTCCTTTATATGTCTTTATTTTTGCACCAAATTTTTTTAATAATTCTAACTCGGTTTTTAAAATTTTTGCATCAAAATTTGATATCTTTAAGTTGCCATTTGCCAATGTTGCAGCTACACAAAAAGTACCGGCTTCTATTCTGTCTGACATAACTGAATATTCTGTTGAATTTAATTTACTCACTCCGACAATTTTACATGTTCTACCAATCCATGAAATCTTTGCTCCTGCTGAATTTAAAAATTTTGTTAAATCTTTTATTTCGGGCTCAATAGCACAATTTTTTAGAATAGTAGTGCCCTTTGCTAAACAAGACGCAATAATAGAATTTTCTGTTGCTCCAACACTTAGTCTAGGGAATTTTATAATTGATCCTTTTAATTTACCTTTTGATTTAGCTAAAATATAGCCATCTTTTAAAACATAACTCATTCCAAGTTTTTTTAGTGAATCTAAATGATAGTTTATTGGCCTTGCTCCAATTAAACATCCACCAGGTAAAGAAATTTTCGATTGATAAAATCTTGCAATTAAAGGGCCTAATACTAATATTGATCCTCTCATTGTTTTAACAAGTGAATAGCTTGCAAATGTTTTTAGTTTTGATTTATTATGTATTCTCGCGACTCTTCTATCTTTAGATAAAATAATTTTTGAACCTAAGGATCTTAATAAATTTATCATTGTATTAATATCCTTTACTTTTGGTAAATTTTTTAACACAACTGGTTGATTGAAAAGTAAAGTTGCTGCTAAAATTGGTAGTGAAGAATTTTTCGATCCTGAAATTTCAACTTCTCCCCTTATTCTACTTGGGCCTTCAATAGAAAACTTATCCATAAATTATTTTTTAATTTTTGCTACCTGGATTGTGGTTTGACCTTGATATTTACCATTCTTAGACTTATATGTTGTTTCTGGCTGGGTATCTGATTTAAAAAATAAGAACTGAGCGATGCCTTCATTAGAATATATTTTTGCTGGATTGGGAGTAGTATTGCTGAGCTCTATAACTATATTTCCCTCAAACTCATTTTCAATCGGAGTGACATTACAAATAATGCCTGTTCGAGCATAAGTACTTTTTCCAACACAAATACATAAAACATCTTTTGGGATCCTAAAATATTCAACTGTTTTTGCTAAAACAAACGAATTAGGTGGAATAATACAATATGGTCCCTTTCTCTCAATAAAATTATCGTCAGAGAAATTTTTAGGATCAACTAAAGAACTATTAACATTTGTAAATATTCTGTATTCATCAGAAATTCTCACATCATAACCCATACTACTTAATCCATATGATATCTTTCCCTCAGAAACTTGATGCTCAAGAAATGGCTCTATCATATTGTGCTCTTTGCACATTTTTTTTATCCAAGTATCAGGCTGGATAGACATTATTTAGTTTTCTTTTTATTTTTTTTTTGAAAAAGCTTTCTTTTTTTTAAATTTTTCCTTAGAGCTAAACTTAACCGCTCATTTTTAACTTTAGCTTTCATTCCTTATTCTTTATTAGGGTTTGTGAGAAAATCTAACGATATTGGCTTGTTCGGATCCAACTCTGGCTTTTTATTTTCACTTTTTTTTGGGCCCTCTTTTGCTAATCTTTTGGCTTTTCTTTCAGCAAGTTTCTTTTCCCTTTTCGCTTGTTTCTCCATTAATTTTGCAGAACGAGTGCTCTTAAAATCATAGTGTATTCCGCAATGCCATAAAGGTCCAGAATACTCAAAGTATTTTTCCTCAAGGATATTATAATTTTTGTCTAATATTATTTTTGTATAAATTTTCATAACCCTTATTTGCAAATTATTTATAAACTAATAAAATAATATGGCAATAATTAGCATCTTAGCTTGTTAGTTGAATTGCCCCTTTAACTCAGGTAGTAGAGTATTTCCATGGTAAGGAAAAAGCCGTCCGTGCAAGTCGGGCAAGGGGCACCATGTTTATTCTTTATAAAATTTTTTCCTAAAAAAAAATGTAATCATAATTAAAATGAAAAAAGCTATTATTGGAACATATATTTCTTTTGTAAAAATTATATCAAAAATACTTGGAACCTCAGAGTTCTGATCAATTACTTTTTCTAATCCACTCCCAATTGACACAGCTAAAAAAATTTGTGGTATAATTCCAATAAATGATGCAATAAAAAAATTACTCACTCTTACGTTAAAAATCGTTGGTAAAAGACAGCTCAATTGCCAGGGAACACCCCCTATAAAACGATAAATTAATAAGTAAAATAACTCTGATTTTTTAAATTTCATCTCAAGTTCTTGATATTTGTTTAAAAATTTTTCTCTTATAAGATCTCTTAAAAAATAATTACCAAATAAATATAGTAAAGTTGCTCCTACACTTAAACCTAGAACGACAACTGTTGTGCCTAGCCATGGACCAAAAAGAAAACCTCCTAGTAGAGAAACTGGCGATCCAAATCCTAAAAATGGAAATACCCATAATATTGTAAATATTAAAAACAGCATAAATATTAAAAAAAGATTAGATTCTTTTAATTGAAAAAAATAATCTCTATTATTTTTAATAAATTCATAATTTGTAAAACTTTTGATCTCTTGAAGACTAAATGTTGAAAAAAAATAATATAAGAATATGCAGATAAAAATTAGATAAAATATACCGACAAATAATTTAATTTTTTTAGCTTTTTCCATTAATTACTATTGTATTTGTAAAATCTTCTATTTGCTATTTATATATTTAATTACTATAAAGAGCGAAATTTAATTAATAATTAATCACTTTATGAAAAGAACGTATCAAAGAAAATTTGGTAGGAGAAAAAAAAAG
>CACNYD010000015.1 GCA_902624635.1 uncultured Pelagibacteraceae bacterium
TATAAGTTTTTTAGTTAAAAACTATAGTTTTGAATCAAACCCAATTTTACTCAATAATACAATTTCTCCTATTGCTGATTGGATTTATTTTGATTTTAAAAAAAAGCAAAACAAGAATGAGTTAATATTACTAAATTATGAAGAAACTCAAACTATCAAAACAAAATTAGAAAATTCAAAATTTATAGCTAAAAAATTACCTCCTTTGCTTAGTGAAATAAAAGGGATTAATATTTACTTTGAAGATGAGTTAGAAATAGATAAAACTTTTGAGGTAAATCTATATAAGGTTCAAAACAAAAAAAAAGAAAATTTGATTTCCAATCAAATTTTAATAAAAAAAGGCCTTAATAATAAATTTATTAATTTATCATTGAACGACTCTGAAGGAAGAAAATTAAGAAGTTATGTGGTTGAGATTAAACCATTTAAAAAAAATATAATTAAAAATGTTAATTTGATTATAAATAATCAAATTAATTTAAACGATTACCAAATAATTGAAAAAAAACAGAATTGTTATTTTTTAAGAAAAAATGATTGAAATTATTAATATTATATTGTTTCCATTAGCACTAATAATTTTTTTTCAGAATCATTTTTTTACGAAATTATTAAAAAAAAGATTAGGAAAAAAAAATAGTCATTTTGACTATTATATATTAAATTTATTTGTTATTTTAAATTTGATATTATTAGTCTCATTATTTAACTTGGATATTCAATTTACTATAATAATTATCTTAATATATTTCATCCTATTTAATATTTTCAATTTTAGTTATAAAATTATTTCTCAATCTTTTTATAGCTTGTTAATATTGATAATAATATTTTATGTTCTAAGCACAAATATTGTTTCTAACCCAGATTTAGGTTGGGATGGTAAATTTCATTGGTATAAAAAAGCTCTCAATTTTTTCCAAAATATGGGATTTGAAAACTTATCGAATTTACCGAAATATGAGTATCCACATTTTGGTGTATATTTGTGGGCATTATTTTGGTCTATAAATCCATTAAACTTTGAATATTTTGGCAGACTTTTCTATTTGTTTCTTTATCTCTTATCAATATTTTCAATTGTAGATTTACTTAACAACAAAAATTTAAAATTAATATTATTTATAACTTTATCTTTAATAACTTTTAATTTTAATCATTTTACGGGAAACCAAGACATATTGGTTTTTTCTTTGGTAGTCTTTTTATCAAGATATTTATATCTAATCTACGAAGAAAGGGAGCAGACTTTATTTAACTTAATACTTTTTATATTAATTAATAATATTATTCTATGGATAAAGTACGAATGTATAGTTTACGTAATATTATGTTATTCAATATTATTAATTTACAAACTGTTCAAAAAGGATTATGAATATTTTCTTTTAATTTTTCTTTCATTTTTATTTACTTTAATTTTAAAACTAGGCATTTCTCAATTATATCAAATTAATCTCAATGCATCTTTTCAATTTTCCGGCGAATATGATTTATTTAAGTTATTTGATATCAACTTATTTTTTTATAAATTTTACATAATACTTAAATACTATTTTTTTTCTTTGTTTAAGAATCCAGTAATATTAATTGGATATATAAGTTTGGCCTTAATTTTTTTTCAAAAAATAAATATATCATTAATAAATGTTTTTTTATTCATTTTATTTAACTTATCTTCATTCTTAATATTTTATATAATTCAAATCGATTTTGAATGGCATGTAGCTTATGGAATTGATAGACATATTTTACAATACTCAGGTTTTTCAATTTTGTTTTTGATAGTTTTCTTGAACAAAACATTTAAAAATTAATGGAAAAAAAAAATCCTTTAGTCAGTATTATAATAACCAATTTTAATAAAGAAAAATATATCTATCAAACAATTAAATCTGCTATAAATCAAAAATATGAAAAATTTGAAATAATAGTTGTTGATAACTTTTCAAGTGATAATTCATGTGAAATTATTTCAAAATTTAAAAATGTTAAATTACTTTTCAATAAACAAAAAAAAACAGGGGCTTTAAATCAAATTAAATCTGTTGAAATTGGTTTAAAAAATTGTAGGGGTAGCATAATTTGTCTACTCGATGGAGATGATTTATTTAATAAAAATAAAGTTTCTCAAATAGTAAATTATTTTAATAATAACCCAAATTATAACGCAGTATTAGATTTGCCAATTATTTTTACAAACATAAGTAAATCAATCAATTTTAAATATGATAAAAGAAGAAAAATGAAATCATCAATATGGCCAACTACATTTCCCACAAGCACAATAAGTATTAGAAAAAATTATCTTAAAAAATGTGTACAAGTTTTCAAAAAAAATAAGTTTGAAAATTTGGAGATAGATTTTAGATTATGTTGCTTATTTTCTATTTTTGGAAATAATTATAATATACTTCGTAAAAAATTAACTTATTACAGACAAGTAGAAGATGGAATAATGTCAAATTATCATAAATTTGGAAAAAATTGGTGGATTAAAAGGTCTGAGGCATTTAATTTTTTTTTTTATTTTAGAAAAAAATATAAGAGACAATCTTCATTTTCTTTGGATTTTTTTGTGACAAAAATAATTTCAAAAATTTTAAAATGAATTTAAAAAATGTTAATTTAAGCAAATTTACGATTCCATTAATACTGTTCTCTACGATAATTGTAGGCTTTGTTTTAAACGAAGACTCACTTGGAGGTGCGAAAAATGATTTTTATTCCCAACTTGAAAGAACCCTTCGCTTAAAAGAAGATTTGTTTTATTATTTCTTTAATTATGATGATTTAGAGAATAGACATTCTCCCATTTTTTTGGTTTTTTCATCAATTATTTTAAATTCTTTTGAGAATGTTGAATTTTTTAGAGCTACACACTTATTTTTGCCAATATTAATTTATTTCTTTTTTTATAAATGTTTAAAAATTAGATTTAATAAAATTGATAGTTCTAAACTAGCTTTTATATCATCTTTAATATTTATATCCCCAACCATAAGGTCCTATTCTATTTGGCCAGATAGTTATATTTATGGATTATTATTTTTTATAATT
>CACNYD010000016.1 GCA_902624635.1 uncultured Pelagibacteraceae bacterium
TAAAATTTAGATTGGTTTCAACACAAAACCCATCGTAATAATCTAGACCTCTAACTATGGTAAAATTAGTTTTTACTCGATCAGAATAATTTCCAAAGTTTAAAACTTCAAATAATTCTTCTAATTCTTTAATACCCTCTTGGGTAACAGGATTTTTAAAATTTTTTTTAAGTTCCTTTAAATCTTTAATCCTTAAAAAATTTAAGATTTTTGAAGCTTGCACATCACTTAGGTTTGCTCCTTTTGTTACAGCTCCGCTTTTATCTTTTCTTTCTTTTTTTAATAATTCTTCGACACCCTTTAAACCGAAACCTGGTTTATCGAGTTTATCTATAGCTCTCATTACTTTGATTTGTTTATCTTTTTCAATTTTCAAATCCTCAATCAGACCTTGAACGATTTTTCTGTTACTGACATTAATAGTAAACTGGTCTTTTTTTAAACCACAATCTACTAAAGTATTTGAGATCAAATTACACAGTTCAGCATTGGCTTGGGCTGGATTAACGTTTCCAACTATATCACAATCTGCTTGGGTAAATTCTCTATACCTAGCATTTCCAGATTTTTCATTTCTAAATACATTTTGAATTGCATATCTTTTATATATTGAAGGAAGCTCTTGATTATTTTGCGCAACAAATCTAGCAAGTGGACTTGATAAGTCATATCTTAAAGTAATATTCTTTTCACCGTCATCGAATGTAAACACATCAGACATAGGATTATTCTCATCCTCTGCAAGAAAGGAGCCTATATTTTCACTAATTTCAAATGATGGTGTTTCTAATGGATCAAATCCATATTTTATAAAATTTTTCTCAATAACCCTTAATAGTCTTTTTTTGAGAAGTAATTTTTTATTCCATCTATCTTCAAAACCTGAGGGTAATCCAGGAATTAATTTATTTTCTTTATTCATTTTTTGGTACCTTGAGTAGGTTACGCTCCTACGACTTCGGATCCACAAACCGACGTGATACTATTTCACCATCAAGGCATATCCTTTTTTGTTTTATCTTATTTTGTTGTTATTTAAAATTATAATATAAGTGATTATTCGCTAGCTTTAGCCAGCGTGGAAATGAGCGTGCACACCTCTATTAGTTCCTTTTAGAGCAAGTCTAAGAGTACCTGAGTTTAATTTGTAATTAGTCTCATTTTTATTCATGAACAGCCTTTTAGACAAAAATTAAAATTATTCAACCCTAAAAAGAAAAGGACGTTTTCTTATTTCTAAGAAAACGCCCTTGTAAAATATTTAAATTAATCTAATTTTTTTAAATTTACTGCTGAAGGGCCTTTTGGACCATCCTCTAAAGTAAATTCTAATTTATCTCCTTCATTTAGAAATCTCATTCCTGCAGCTTTTACTGCGCTGGCGTGAACAAAGGCATCTTTTTCCTTATCGTCTCTCTCTATAAAGCCATAACCTTTTTTACCATTAAACCATTTTACTTTTCCTTGAATTGTACTCATCTTTTTACTCGTCCTTTTGTTATTTATTTAAGATAGAAGTTAATTTCTTTGTATATTAATTTCAAGATGTTTTGGTGGTGCCTCGGGAAGGATTCGCACCTCCGACACAAGCCTTTTCAGGGCTCTGCTCTACTCCTGAGCTACCGAGGCAAAAAGTTAACCTCTAAAGATAATTCTGCCTTTAGTAAGGTCATAAGGTGTCATTTCCACAGTCACATTATCACCTTGTAATACTCGAATTCTGTTTTTTCTTAACTTACCTGCAGTATGCGCTGTCACTACATGACCGTTTTCTAATTGAACTCTAAACATAGCATTAGGTAACAAGTCAGTTACTTTACCCTTAAATTCAAGTAAATCTTGTTTTGACAAATTTATTTTCTCCTAATTCGTTTTTTCACAGATTGAGCGTGCCCGGCCAACCCTTCATAATTTGCAAGAGTTATAACTGATGGTCCAAGCTTTTCAATACCCTTTTTTGATAAGTTTATATATGAAATTCTTTTGTAAAACTCATTAACACTTATACCGCTTGAAAATTTAGCAGAACCATTAGTTGGTAATATATGGTTTGAACCAGCATTATAGTCAGTCATTGCCATCACAGCATATTTTCCCAAACAAATAGAACCAGCATTTTTAATTCTTGAAATAAAAGATTTGTAATTTTTTACATTTAATTCTAAATGCTCAGGAGCGATTTTATTCACAATATCAATTATTTGTTTATCTGAGTTTACTTGAATTAAAATTCCGTTATTTAATAAACTTTTTCTTGCGATAGCTGTTCTTGGAATTTTTTTTAATTGTTTAGAAATTTCTTCCTTAGTTTGAATTATTAAGTCTTTACTTTTAGAAATTAAAATACATTGAGCAAGTTCATCATGTTCTGCTTGACCAATAAGATCGCTTGCTATCCAGCCTGGATTTGAAAATCTATCACCAACAACGGTTACTTCCGATGGTCCAGCTATCATTCCCTCAACACCAACATCCCCAAAAACTTGCTTTTTAGCAGCTGCTACATACTTATTACCAGGGCCCACAATCTTATTCACTCTATTAATTTTTTTTGTTCCATAAGCAACTGCTGCAATCGCTGATGGACCACCAATAGAATAAATTTCTTTAATTTTACATTTTTTTGCTGCATATAGTACTGCAGCATTTTGTTTTCCTTTATATCCTGGATTAATCATAATTATTCTTTTTACTCCTGCAACTATCGCAGGGATAGCATTCATTAAAACGCTTGAAGGATAAGAAGCTGATGATCCTGGCACGTAAATTGCAACAGACTCAATTGGTAGATATTTGTATTCTAATTTATTTTTTAATTTATCTATGTAAGAAATATTTTTAAATTTTTGTAATGAGTGAAACTTGTAAATTCTTGAATAAGCTAGATCAATAGCATTTTTTACTTTAGGATCTAGAGATTTAATAGATCGTTTAATTTGACTAAGACTAGGTTTAATTACTCTATTCTGGTTAAATTTCTTCTCATAC
>CACNYD010000017.1 GCA_902624635.1 uncultured Pelagibacteraceae bacterium
TTTCCATTTGAGTTTTAACTCTTCCTCTAATTCTTTTTTCTACTCCGATAATACTTGTCTCGTTCTCCATTATTTTTATTATTGCATTTAATCTTTTCTTTACATCTATAGTCTCAAAAATTTGTTGCTTCTCTGAAATTGTTGCAGTGATATGAGAGGCAATATTGTCTGCAATTTGAGATGGCTCCTTTAATTGTTTGATCGTGTTGATAGTCTCACTAGAAACTTTTTTATTTATTGATGTTAATTTTTCCATTCTTCTCATTGCTGTTACAGCTAATGGGTATAGATCTTCATCTCCATCTATTACATCGTTATGAGGCGTAAAATCACAAGTTATGAATTTTTCATTATCTTTAAAATCAATAATTTTTACTCTTCTAATGCCCTCTACTAAAACTTTTACTGTTCCATCTGGAAGTTTTAAAAGTTGTAAAATACTCCCCTCACAACCATACATAAAAATATCTGTTTTCTTAGGATCATCAATTTCTGAATTTTTTTGAGTTACTAGAATTATTTTTTTTTCTTTTTTCATCACCTCATTTAGAGCAGAAATAGATTTATCTCTTCCAACAAAAAGAGGAATTACCATACTAGGAAAAACCACAATGTCTCTTAGTGGTAATAATGGTGAAGAAGTTTTTACGTCCATAAGGCAAATATGGATATTAAAATTATTTTTGCAATACCTTTTTACAAGTTATTAGGGTTATTAAGCCGCTGTTGTCTTAGTCGTTTTTGATTTTCCATCTTTTTTTGAATGGACGATAATGGGCTGCGACAGACCTTTAGCCGCTGATGAATCGACTATGACCTCTTCAATATTTTCTTGACTGGGCAAATCATACATTGTCTTAAGAAGTATATTTTCTAAAATAGATCTAAGACCTCTAGCTCCTGTTTTTTTGCTAATTGCTTTAATTGCAATTTCTTTAAGTGCAGAATCTTTAAATATTAATTTTGCTCCATCTAGTTTAAACAACTCCTGATATTGTTTTGTTAAAGAATTTTTTGGCTCTTGCAGTATCTTGATTAAAGATTTTTCATCCAAATCCTCAAGAGTAGCAATCATAGGTAGTCTCCCTATAAACTCGGGTATTAATCCATATTTAAGTAAATCTTCTGGCTCTAAATTCTTCATCCACTCACCAGTTTTTTTGTCTTGTATATTCTTAACATCTGCACCAAAACCAATAGATGTTCCCTTATCTCTTTGAGAAATAATCTTATCAAGTCCCGCAAATGCTCCACCACAAATAAATAAAATATTTGTAGTGTCTACTTGTAAGAATTCTTGTTGTGGGTGTTTTCTACCACCTTGTGGAGGTACACTTGCAATTGTCCCCTCCATTATCTTTAACAAAGCTTGTTGAACACCTTCACCAGAAACATCTCTTGTGATAGAAGGATTTTCAGATTTTCTACTAATCTTATCAACCTCATCGATATATACTATTCCTCTTTGAGCTTTTTCAACATTATAATCTGCAGCCTGTAATAATTTTAAAATAATATTTTCTACATCTTCTCCTACGTAACCTGCCTCTGTTAAAGTAGTTGCATCAGCCATTGTAAATGGAACGTCCAAAATTCTAGCTAAAGTTTGTGCTAATAATGTTTTTCCACATCCAGTAGGACCAACCAGAAGAATGTTAGATTTTGCAAGCTCTACATTCCTGCTTGTTTTGTTTTCATAATTTAATCTTTTGTAATGATTGTGAACTGCTACTGATAAAACTTTTTTTGCATGAGACTGACCAATGACGTAATCATCTAGAACAGTGCAAATTTCTTTTGGTGACGGTAATCCATCTTGATGTTTTACAAATGTATCTTTGCTCTCTTCTTTTATAATATCCATGCAAAGCTCAACACACTCATCACATATGAAAACAGTTGGGCCTGCAATTAATTTTCTGACTTCATGTTGACTTTTGCCACAGAAGGAGCAGTAAAGAATATTTTTATTATTTGTGTTCATAAAATTTTAAACGAATCAATATCAATACTTTATTATAGATGAGTCCCAATAATCAAGTTTTGGATTGTATAATCTATATGTGGTGTTCTAAGATCTTTTTTCTACTACAGAGTCTATTAGGCCAAAAGATTTGGCTGTGTCTGCAGTCATAAAATTATCTCTTTCTAAAGCAGATTTAATTTCATCCACAGATTTACCTGTGTGTTTTGAATAAATTTCATTCAATCTTTTTTTTAAAGACAAAACTTCATTTGCATGAATTTCAATATCAGTTGCTTGTCCCTGGAAACCTGCTGATGGTTGGTGAACCATAATTCTTGAGTTTGGTAGTGAGAATCTTTTTCCTTTTGTTCCAGCAGATAATAAGAAAGACCCCATTGAGGCTGCTTGACCAATACATAAAGTTGAAATATCAGGTTTTACATATTGCATGGTATCGTAGATGCCTAGTCCAGCAGTGACAAGTCCACCTGGACTATTAATGTACAAAAAAATTTCTTTTTTAGGATCTTCTGCCTCTAAAAATAATAATTGAGCTGTGACTAACGAAGCGACATTATCATTTATTTGACCTGTCAGAAAAATAATTCTTTCTTTTAAAAGTCTTGAATAAATATCATAAGCCCTTTCACCTTTGTTTGATTGTTCAACAACCATTGGTATTAAGCTACTCATGTGTTCTGACAGTTTATTATTCATAAAGTTGATTCGTATTACTTATACAACTTGAGATTACTTTTTGCTAACTTTTTTTGTTTTTTTGGCAGGAGACTTAGTTTTTGGGGTAGTTTTTTTTACTTCTTTTTTTTTTGTCTCAACTGCTTTTTTTGAAGCTTGTTTTGTTCCTTCATCTTGATTTTGAGATTGTTTTAATATTTTTTCAGCTTCGTCTTTTGAAACCTCTTTTTTATTAGATTTGGCTTTTTGTTTGACAAGATTTAAAATTTTTTCTTCATAAACTGT
>CACNYD010000018.1 GCA_902624635.1 uncultured Pelagibacteraceae bacterium
AAATGCTAATGCTGCAAAAACACTAAAATGTCAGACAGTTCTCAACACTAAGGCTGATGAGGTCAAAATGTTAAAAGACTTTACTGACACAGTAACAACTTTAACAAGTGGTTCTTTGAAATTTGAAATTTTACCTGCTGGTGCGGTTGTTGGAGTTAAAGAAACTCTAGATGCTGTAGATAAGGGTTTAATTGATTGCGGATTTGCTTGGACACATTATTGGTCAGGTGATCATCCTGCTGCTATGTTATTCGGTTCTCCGGTAGCTGGTGGTGGAGTTGGTATCGACAATATCGCGTTCTTATCATGGTTCCAATATGGTGGTGGTAAAGAATTATATGACCAACTATGGAAAGAAATGGGAAGAGACATAAAAGGATTTATGATTCAACCAGTTGGTCCAGAAGCTTTAGGTTGGTTTCCAAAACCAATTAAAGATATGGCTGACTTTAGAAAATATAAGTTCAGAACTCCTCCAGGGATTCCAGGACAAACTTATAAAGACATTGGTATAGCATCTGTTGCGATGGGTGGTGGAGATATTTTGCCAGCTCTTGAAGCAGGAACTATCGATGCTGCTGAATGGTGTTGTCCAAAACCAGATTTAACATTTGGTTTCCAAAAAGTATTGAAGCACTATTACTTACAAGGTTTACACCAAGTAGTCGTAAATGCTGACTTTTATATAACTGGAAAAACTTACAATGCTATGACTGCTCATGAGAAAAAGTCACTTGAAGTAGCTGCTAATGCATCATTAGCTAAATCTTTAAGTTACAGAATCTATGAGAATGGTAAAGCTTTGAAAGAGTTAACTACTAAACATGGAGTAATTTTGGAGGACACTCCTTCTGATTATTTCACAGAATATATGGCTGCTGCAAAAGCTTCTTTAAATAAGAATGCTAAAGATAATAAATTCTTTAACGAAGTTTATACTTCAATGAAGAATTTTGCTGACATAGCGGTTCCATTCTGGAGTGGTGCTCAAATGTCTAATGCGAAGCTAGGAATGGCTCACGCAGCAACATTAAAGTAATCAGTAATTATTCTTGATTTAACTAGAGCGGACTTTTACAGTCCGCTTTAGTTTTTTATACATAAATTTTATGGCAGAAGAACCAGATAAATTAGATATATCAGATGAAATGATTGCCGAAAGGCGAGGCGGTTTGGGAAAAATGCCTGACAATATGCCATTGTGGATGGCTAAATCTATCACAGGTATTGATAAATTCAGTAAATGGATTGGCAATATAGTTTGTTGGATATTGATACCATTAATTTTTGCAATGACTTATGAAGTTCTTGCAAGAAAATTATTTTTAGCACCAACGATTTGGGCTTATGACATAAGTCGTTTTTTATATGGAGCACTTTTTATGTTAGGTGCTGGTTATGCTCTTTCTAGAGGAGTTCATATAAGAGCAGATTTTTTATACAGAAATTTTAAAACTAAAAATCAAGGTTTAATAGATTTTTGGTTATACTTATTATTTTATTTTCCAGGTTTAATTGTTTTTCTTTATATGACAGTTGGATATGTGGGAGAGTCAATTCAAAGAGGCGAAAGAGGTATGGATACCACATGGATGCCTTACATGTGGCCAATCAAAACTTGCTTACTTGTTGGTATAATATTTTTATTAGTTCAAGGAGTTTCTGAGTTACTTAAAAGTTATTGGGCAGCAAAAAAAGGTGAGTGGCCTGGAGAAACTAAATGATAGCTGAGTTTATAGACCCAGCCATCTTAGGTTTTATTCTGGTTGGAGTAATGCTATTTGCAATATTTGTAGGTTTTCCGATTTCATTTACATTAATTTTCTTAGGTTTCGTATTTGGTTATTTAGGATTTGGAAAACTAGTTTTTTATTTAATGACGCTCCAATTTTCTATGGTAATGACGGAGCAGACACTTGCTGCCGTCCCACTCTTTGTCTTTATGGGAATTATGATGGAACAAGCTGGATTAATGGAAAGATTATTTTCAGCGTTCCAAATGATGTTAGCAAAAGTTAAAGGATCTTTATATTATGCAGTTTTATTTGTTTCTGTAATATTTGCTGCTGCAACAGGAATTGTTGGCGCTTCAGTAACAATTCTTGGAATTATGGCTGCAAAATCTATGAATAGATCTGGTTATGATGTGAGACTTGCAGCTGGAACAATCACAGCTGGAGGAACTTTAGGAATATTAATTCCACCAAGTATAATGTTAGTTGTTATGGGACCTATAATGGAAATTCCAGTAATAGATTTATTTGCTGCTGCAATCATACCAGGAATTCTACTTGCAAGTTTATACGCTGGCTACACAACAATCAGATGTATGATTAATCCAAAATTAGGCCCTGTGATACCTGAGGATATGAGAGCTGCGAGCATGAAGGATGTTTGGATTGAATTCTTCTTAGGTTTGGTTCCACCAGCAGCTTTAGTATTTGCTGCATTAGGAAGTATTTTATTTGGTTTTGCAACTCCAACCGAAGCAGCAGGATGTGGGGCTATGGGTGCTTTACTCCTTTCTTTGGCTTATAAAAAATTAACTCTTTCAAAACTGCAAGAGGCATTAGTTAAAACACTTGAGATAACTGCACTGATAATGGTTTACTATATATTAGAGGTCAAAGTAGAGATTATGATGTTTGGCGTCAATTAGGTAACAC
>CACNYD010000019.1 GCA_902624635.1 uncultured Pelagibacteraceae bacterium
AGTACAAATTCTTCAAATTTATACAAAAATCGTAATTTACATAAAAAAGCTTTAAAGGTTAAAGTTGAAGCTAATAATAAATATTATTGGGTATCACTAACTAATTGGTTTGATGAGCCCTGTTTACAATTAACCCAAGATCTGTTCGCATTTCAAGAAATTATATATAAAACAAGACCTGATTTAATACTTGAAGTTGGTGTAGCTTGGGGAGGTTCTACTTTATTTTATTTAAACCTATGTAAAACTTTGGGTCTTAAAGGTGTTGTAGGAGTAGATATTTATATACCAAAGGATTTGAGAAAAAGATTAACAAAAAAAAAACCTAAGAACACTTATCTTAAATTGATAGAGGGATCATCAATAGATAACAAAATTATCGATAAAGTTAAAAGTATTATTAAAGGTAAGAAAGTATTTGTTATTTTAGATTCAAATCATACTCATGATCATGTTTTAAAAGAATTAAGAGAATATTCCAAATTTGTAAAAAAAGGACAATATTTAATTTGTGGTGATACAATTATTGCAAAACAACCTCAGTCTAAAAAAAGACCTAGAGAATGGAATAAAAATAACAATCCAATGACTGCCCTTAAGGTTTTTTTAAGAAAAGATAAAAAATTTGTTATTGATAAAAAAATTGAAAGTAAGTTACTTTTTACAAATATGCCCAATGGTTTCTTAAAAAGAATTTAAATTATATTATTTCATTAATTAATTTTACGATATATTTTGCATCACTGACAGTTACTTTGGTATGAACTGGTAGAACAAGGTACTTATCTTGCAAATAATCCATATTTTTAAATTTTTTACCTTTTGAATATTTTTTAAATACAGAATAAAAATCATTTCTAAAATGAACTTGTGCAGTTTCAATTTTTTTTTCACGAAGTTTTTTTTGTAAATAATCCTTCTTTTTTAAAACTATTGTAAATATCCATGCGGCATAACCATTTTGGGAATAATCATGAATACAATTAATATTTTTATTATATGAAAGGCCCTTTAAATAAATGTCATAGATTTTTTTTCTATGCTTCAAAATTGAATTAAATTCTTTTAACGACTCAATCCCTAAAGTTGCACCGATATCATTAAGTTGATATTTATAACCAACTTCATAAATGTCATTTAACCATGTTCCCTTTTGTTTTTTATCTCTGCTTATTCCAAACCATCTAATTCTTTTCGCCTTTTTTTCTAATTTTTTATTTTTGATACACAACATTCCTCCATCAGCTGTTGTGATATGTTTAATTGCTTGAAAACTAAAAATTGAAAAATCAGAATATTCAGTTATTGGTTTACCATTATATTTTGCTCCCAAAGCTTGAGCACAATCTGCTATTAATGTAATTTTATTTTTTTTACAAATTTCATTTAACTTTCTCATGTTACATGGAACTCCCCCATAGTGAACACATACTACAGCTTTTGTTTTTTTAGTTATTAATTTTTCTACTGATAAAGGATCAATATTAAATGTATCTTTTTCAACATCAGCGAATTTAATTTTGATACCCATGTATAAAAAAGGAATATTAGTTGCAGTGCATGTAAAAACAGGAGTTATAACTTCGTCACCTTTTTTTAATCCTGCTAAAATGTAGGACAAATGTAATGCATCTGTTCCCGATCCAGTAGACACAGTTGAGCAATTTCTTGCGAATTTAGATGAGAATATTTTCTCAAATTTGTCTACTTGAGGTCCTTGACCAATCCATCTTGTATTTAAAGTTTTGTTAATAGCCTTTTTTGCATTTTTCGGAATATGTGGTTTAAATAAAACCACACCTTCTTTATCGCTCATTATGGGCAAGTCTTTAAATTTCATTTTAGGTTAATATTTTAATTAGTGACAATAATAATTTATTATATCTAATCAAAAATAAAAAATTTACAATAAAATTGTTAATTTTTGAAAAAATATAAAAATTTTATACAGATGTAATGAAAATTCTATAAAGTTATCTAGTAATAATGAATATTATAAAAAAAATTAAACATTTCCAAAAATTAGACTTAAGATGGAAACTTAGAATAATAGGTAAATTTTTGAATTTCGAAATATATCCTACAAAATATCCAGAAGGTTTCTTTCAAAAATTAAAATTTAAACTTATTTTTAATTTAATATTAAATAGGAAAGCAAAATTATTTAAAAAATATCATTTTAAAAACTTAGAATTACAAGACTCTGAAAGGTTTGTTCTGTCATCTTTGCCCAGATCAGGTACCCATTGGGTCATGAATACTCTCAAGAGTTATTTTGAAATAATCTATAACATTGGTGATGGAAACTTAAAATATGATCCATTAAATGACAGTTTTAAATCAAATATACCGCAGAATATTTTTGATATTTATAATGGAATTGATTCTTTTAGTGAAAGTTCTAATCCAACAATTTTAGAAAAATTTAATTTTAATATAATTAATAATGTAGGACATTATCCATTAAACCAAATAAACTTACAGAATGCTAAAGAAATGAATTTTAT
>CACNYD010000020.1 GCA_902624635.1 uncultured Pelagibacteraceae bacterium
CTTTTGCTACTTTTGTTTGTGTTAAACCTAAAGCTAACCTTCTAAGCTTAAGCTTGTTGCCTAAATGCTTATTAAAATTATCCTCCATTAAGACCCCTCTTAATTTTATTTAAAAACTAATTGAACAAGTTTTTAATCTTTACTGCAACAATATTTTTTTTTTATTTTTTTGGAAATACCAGCTATGCAGAAAATATGTCAAGTAATACTTGAGCTATTATTTAAGAAATATTCCTTGAAAATACTAGTATCTATAGTATCTGGCTCAGGAAAAGTTTAGTTCTATCACTCTTAGGATTAGCAAAAAAATCCTTAGTATCCGCTTTTTCTACTATCATTCCCTCATCCATAAATATCATTTGATCAGCAACTTCTTTAGCAAAACCCATTTCGTGAGTTACAACAATCATGGTCATACCTTGTTTTGCAAGATTTACCATTACATCAAGCACTTCTTTAATCATTTCTGGGTCTAAAGCTGATGTAGGTTCATCAAAAAGCATTATTTTTGGCTCCATACATAAAGCTCTTGCTATAGCAGCCCTTTGTTGTTGTCCTCCAGATAATTGGCCTGGATATTTTTGTGCTTGATCAAGAATTTGTACTCTTTCTAAATGTTTTAAAGCTAATTCTTCCGCTTCTTTCTTTGGCATTTTTTTTACCCAGATAGGAGCTAATGTACAATTATCTAAAATAGATAAATGTGGAAATAAATTAAATTGTTGGAATACCATACCAACTTCAGCTCTTATTTGCTCAATATTTTTTGTATCTTCTGTTAATTCAGTTCCATCAACAATAATATTGCCCTCTTGATGTTCTTCTAATCTATTGATGCATCTAATTAAAGTTGATTTACCAGATCCAGATGGACCACATACTACAATTTTTTCTTTTGGTTTTACTTCTAAATTTATTTTTTTTAAAACTTGAAAGTCACCAAACCATTTGTTCATATTATTAATTTGGATAATATTATCTGACATAATTCTTTATCTATCTGTTTTATATTTTTGTTCAAGATTATAACTATATTTACTCATTGCATAACAAATAATCCAGAAAATTATTGCTGCAAAAACATATCCTTCCATTGCAAAACCTAACCATTTTGGATTAGTTTTCGCTAAATTTAACATACCAACTATTTCTAATAGACCTACAACAAATATTAAAGGTGTATCTTTAACTAAAGCTAAAAATGTATTTGCAATTCCAGGAATTACTAATTTTAAAGCTTGTGGAAGAATTACAAATATATGCATTTTCCAATATCCCATTCCTAATGATTTTGCAGCCTCATATTGTCCTCTTGGTAAAGCCTGTAAACCACCACGAATGACTTCTGCAACATAAGCAGCTTCAAATAATGAAATTGCAATTATGGCTCTTACTAATTTATCAATGAAAAAATCCTCTGGTAAAAACATCGGAAACATTACTGCAGACATAAATAAAACTGTTATTAAAGGTACACCTCTCCAAAATTCAATAAAACCTACTGAGATATATCTAATTAAAGGAAAGCTTGATCTTCTTCCTAAAGCAAAAGCCATTCCTATAGGAAAACAGAAAATTAAGCAGAAAAAAGATATTATAAAGGTTAAAGATAATCCTCCCCAGGCTCCAGTTTCCACCCAATTTAAACCATCTAATTTACCTAATTCTATGTATTCCTCAAAAAAGATAAAATATTTCAAAGTGATATAAAGAACCAAAGGTACAATTAAAAAATAATAGAATTTATATTTAGCAGGTATAAAAAAACCAATTATTATAGATAAGATAGCTGCAATAATTCCGTATGAAAAATCAAAGAATACCGGACCACCAGATATAAAGAAAAAAATAAATAAAAATGCAATCAAAGGATAAATAACGACATAATAAAGAGTTAAATATTTTTTAAATCTGTCAGTAGCAAAATAACCCACCGAGCCCATTAATACTAAAGCTATAAATGATAAATTAATTCTCCATTGTTCAGCATTTGGATACATTCCATACATAAACCTTCTCATCCAGACTTTAATGTATGTCCAGCAAGCTCCTGAACCTGTGCAAACATCTTTACTGTCTCCTGCAAAACTAGCATCTATTACAAACCAACTAAGAACAGGTGGAATAGATTTAATGATTACAAAAATAATCAGTAATGACAGAATGGCATTAAAATTATTTGTATTTATATGCTTATTTAAAAGATCTAAATATCTTATACCGCTAAATTCTATTCTAATAAAATAAAGCCCAATAAATCCTAGTATTAGGGGCAATAAAAAACTTAAAAAGTT